>NZ_DAFZ01000014.1:0-12934 GCF_002498065.1 Methanoculleus sp. UBA208
GAAGAACTTCGTTCTTCTCGAGCTCCTGCCCTACGGCCAGTCGCTCTCCCCAATGGCGATAAACGATGCGTGCCCCTTTCCCGACAGGGGCTTTTTGGGACGGCTTCGCTATCAAGGCCGTAAAGGGGCCCGTCCTTAGACATCGCAAAAATTGGTTGGACTGTTTCACAACCCGACCCGCCCGGGATCGATCTCCCCGGGCACCCCGGTATCGATCGACTCCCATGCCGCAAACGTCGCGAGCGTCGTCGCGACACTGCCGGCGAAGTCCGGCTCCTCGCCCTTCACGAACGCCAGGAGCTCCTCGGCAAACCCTTTCTCCTGGGCGAGCCACCGCCTCTCCCTTGCTGCCTTTCCGTCCCGCCGGAGCTCGAGGTCGCGGAAGTCGGTGATCCTCCCGACGGCGTTGTCGCAGAAGACCTCGACCGTCTCTTTGGCGTAGGAGCGGTCGCCGAGCGTCGTGTAGGTGACGGTGCCGAGCGACCCGTCGTCGAAGGTCAGGGTTGCCTGGAAGTTGTCGTACTTCCGGAGGGTCCCGGTCGGCTCGATGGCCCGGGCGTAGACCTGGACCGGCCGTGCTCCGGTGATGTACTGCATGAAGTCGATGAAGTGGCAGCACTCCGATATCAGCATGCCGCCGCCCTGCTCGTCGTCGTGCACCCAGTGCCCGGGCGGGATCTGTCCGGCGTTGACGCGGTAGTGCAGGACCATCGGTGTCGCCCTGTTCCCGAAGAACTCCTTCATCCTCCGCGAGAGCGGAGAGTGGCGCCGGTTGAACCCGACCGTCAGCCGCTGCCCGGCCTCCTTCCACGCCGCGACGATCTGACGGAGCCCGTCGATATCGGTTGCGAGCGGCTTTTCTACGAAGACGTCTTTTCCGGCACGCAATGCGTCGATCGCCATGGGCGCGTGGAGGTCGTTTCGAGTCGCAATCATCACCGCGTCGATGTCGGGGTCCTCGAGGATCCTGTGGTAGTCGGTGGTGCAGTAGGCGAACCCGTACTTCTTCGCCACCGCGTGCGCCGAGAGCCCCGTCGCGGTCGCGAGGCCCCCGAGGTTCACCGGGAGTCCCGTCAGGTGGGGGTAGAGGGCGCTCTGGGCGTGGACTCCGGCACCGATGCACCCGAGCGTCCGGGCCCCGGCCGGAACCTTTCGCCTCCGTGCCCCGGGCTCCGGGAGGCGGGTGACGGTGCCGGAGGCGCCCGAACCGTTCGGACTGTACTGCAGGAGGACCCCGATAAACCGCTCTTTTCCGGTGTTGATGAGGTTGTAGGCTTCCGGCGCCTCCTCGAGCGGGAAGGTGTGGGTGATCAGGCGATCGAGGTCGATCCTCTTCTGCCGCACCAGTTCCAGGAACGCCTCCATGTTCCTCCGCTCCGTCCACCGGACGTAGATGGGGTAGTCGATCCCCCGCTCCTCGTAGTTCCGGTCGTAGCGGCCGGGGCCGTAGGACCGGGAGACGACGACTTCCGCCTCCTTCTCGTAAAAGACATCCCGGGGCACGTTCATCCCTATGTTCCCGACGACCACAACCCTGCCCTTATCCCTGACTAGGCGGCCGGCGGCCTCGATGGGGGCGCTCGACCGGGTGGCCGCGGTGATGACGACCGCGTCCGCGCCGAACGGCGAGAAGGCGTTCATCCTCTCGGCGAGGCCGTCGTAGTTCGAGACGACGTCGGCACCGAGGCTTGTTGCGAGCGCAAGTTTCTCCCGGTCGATATCGATCCCGATCACCCGGCACCCCGCGGCTTTGAGGATCTGCACGGTTAAAAGCCCGATCAGCCCGAGCCCGATCACCGCGACGTTCTCGCCCACCGCTATTCTCGCGTTCCGGACACCGTGCATCGCGATCGACCCGACGGTCGTGAACGCCGCTTCCTTAAAGCCGACGCCGTCGGGGATCCTGACGCAGAGGTTCTTCGGGACCGCGACGTATTCGGCGTGCACCGCGTACCCGGCCCCGGCGCAGGCGACGCGGTCGCCGACCTCGAAGTCGTCGGATCCGGTCGTCACAACGGTGCCCGCACAACTGTAGCCGAGCGGTTCCGGTTTTGCAAGGCGGCTCATCGCCTGCTGGTATGCCGAGAGGGGGCCGTCCGTCCCGACCTTCTGGAGAACTTTCTTCACGTCGTCGGGCCGGGCTTTCGCCTTGCCGACGAGCGACTGCTGTGCGAGGTTGATCAGCGACGACTCCGTGCCGGCGCTGATGAGGGAGTAGGCGTTCTCGACGACGACCCCCCTCGTTACGGCGGGAACGGGGACGTTCTCCACCTGAATAGACCCTGACTGCAGGTCGAGTAATACCTGTTTCATGCATGTTCCCCCCATACTCCCGACTGGCTGAGACAGTCGAGCATCTCCGATGTCATGAAGAGATCGGGGTAGTTGTTCGACGGTTCCACGGTCGACGTCCGGATCCCGAGCAGCCGGCAGAGCGCCTCAAAAGACTGCGTCTCCGCGGTCCTGCCGTAACGCCTGCGGGCTATCTCGCGGTACATGCCGTAGCCGAACCGGAACGCCCGGTGCCGTAGCGGATACCTCCCGAGCGACGCCGTCTTTGCTGCCGTGGCGACGGACGGGACGAGATCGATCCAGGCCCCCGGCTCCCACCGGGGGGCGAGCCCCTGCACGTTCTTATCGAGCCAATCAAGGCAGAGGTCGGCGTGCTCCCGGTACCGGTCGTCCGTCCGGGAGGCATAGACAAAGGAGGCCTGGGCGAACGCGTACGCCCCGGAAAGGTAGTAGGCGAAGGACAGCCCGCTCTTCGACCAGTCGAACCGTCCGTCGGGGCGCTGGGCATCTGCGAGCCACCGGGCACCTTTCGCGAGGCTTTCGTCAATTCGGTCGTCGTGGAGCACGTCGTTTATCTTCGCCAGGTAGTACATCGTCACCCCCTGGTAGTGCACGCAGGGGAGTTTGAAGACGTACGGGTAGGTCCCCTTATCGACGGCGTAGGGGTAGACGCCGCATTTACACTGGTGACGGACGATGTTCTCCACCGCCCGCAGCGCCGCCGCCCGGGCGCCCTCGTCGCCGTAGCGCTCCGCATACCGGGCAAGGAACGCCCCGCAGGATGCGTCGACGTTCAGGTGGTCGGCGGTATATCCCGAGGACTTCAGGAAGCAGCCCGGTTTCCTTTCGGATGCGACAACGAAGTCCCGGGCCTTCCGGAGCACCTCTTCGTGCGGGTACCGGTCCGCCGCCTCCAGGAGCGCGTCGCCGATAAACGCGGTGATCAGTGCCGAAGGCTCGTTGTAGTTGACATGGATCTCGTTGTAGGACCCGTCCGGGTTCTGGCATGCCGCGACATAGTTCAGGATCGGGCCCACGAGCGGGTCCCCGCCCGACCGGAGCATCGCTTTGCAGACCTCGGCGTGCACGCGGTTCCGGATGATGCCGAAGACCGGGTCGCGGATGTACGCGGCCTCGCCGTCGTCGACGGCGAGTTCGCGGACCTCCCCGGTAACCCGGGAAAGAAGCGTTGTCAGGCGCCCGTCCATGTCATCCTCTCGATATACTGCTTCAGTTTCAGGGCGACCGATCGCCGGTCGTAGTGCTCCGCGACGTACTCCCGGCCCCGGCGGCCCATCTCCTCCATCCTCTCCGGGTCGTCTAGGAGCGCCGAGAGCGTCGCGGCGATCGCTTCCGGGGTGTTATCGGCGATGACCCCCCCGCCCGACTCCTTTGCAAGATGGGCAATCTCGCCGCTTCCGCAGCCGACGAAGGGTATCCCGCACGCCATGTACTCGTAAGCCTTGGTGGGGGCGGCGTACTCGAGGTTCTCGAGCCTCTTTAAGGGCGCCACCCCCACGAGCGATTCGGAGAGCAGCCTCGGGATCTCCTCACGCGGAAGAGTGCCCGTAAAGACGATCGAGTCGGTCAGGCTCTCCGCTTTCACCAGCTTCTCGAGGTGTTTCCTCGTATCACCGTCGCCGACGATGAGGAACTTCAGGTTGTAGGTGCCGTTCATCGACTTGACGGCGAGGGCCACCTTATCGAGGTCCTGGGCATGTCCGACGTTGCCGGCGTAGACAATCTGCCGCTTCTTTTCGCCGTTCGTGGGGCGGAAGAAGTCGGTGTTGACACCGTTCGGGATCAGCTCCATCGGGGCCGTGACCCGGTAGCGCGACGAGATCCTCCGCCCGAGCTCTTCCGTCGTGACCCCGACGAGATCCGCCTGCGAAAGGCACATCTGCTCGAACCTCCGGCTCATCCTCTCGTAGATGCTCCCCTCCCGGATGAAACCGAGACTTATCGATGCGTCGATCCAGAGGTCGCGGATGTCAAGGATCCACTTCACGCGTGACGTCCGTTTCAGGACATACCCGGGGATCCCGGTGAAGAGGGGCGGTGACGACGTGACGATCGCATCGAACCGGCTCCGGGCGGTAAGGAGCCAGAGTGCGGCGTGGAGCGGGAAGAGGAGGTAGTAGGCCATCCTGCTTGCAAACCCAGGGTCCCCCGAGCCCGGCTGCCAGGTCCAGAGATGTACAACCCGGATTCCGTCGACCTCCTGCACGTCCGACCGTTTCCAGGTGCGGGGGAACGAGCCGGTGGGAAACGTGGGGTGCGGCGCGAGCACGGTCACGCCGATGCCCAGTTTTGCAAGATGCACGGCGGTATCATATATGCGCGATGCGTTTCCTGACTTTTCTGGTGGAAAATGTTGTGATACGATGCATACCTGTTTCATGCAACTCCTCGTGATATCTGGATGCTGTTGCCGGAGGCCGGCCGGTCCTTTCCCTGTCAAGGTGCGGTGGCTAAAGGAAATCCTCCCGCCCGTTCGGAGAGAGCAGGGAAATGGACGGCGGTGATGGGGATGCGATCGAACGCGCAGCGCCTGCGGGATACAGGCTTGCGGGGGCCGTGATCTCATCCAGCGGCGCCTGCTGCACCGACGAACCGTCACCCAGCACGCGGACGGCAAAACCCTGTCCGGTCCACTTCTCGTGGTCAAGGATGTTGCGGGCGTCGATGACGAACTTCGTTCTCATCCGAAGCGCTGCCGGTTCGATCGTGCGGAAGCAGTCATGATCGGTTAGGATAACGATACAGTCGCTCCCGGCCGCTGCGTCCCGGGCGTCCATGAGGGGGTGCGGGAATTCCGCCACGTGCGGATCGTGGCATCTGATGGCATACCCCTCGTTTTCGGCGAGCTGGATGAATTTAAATGCCGGGCTCTCCCGCGTGTCGCCGATATTGCCCTTGTAGGCGACACCGAAGATGCTGATCGTCGGGTTTCTGATGCCGGAAAGCAGGCTGCGGGTGACGTGCAGAACATAATTCGGCATGGAATCGTTGACTTCCCGCGCCGTGGAGACCATTTTGCACCGCGTTGAGTTCTCGGTCAGGAACCAGGGGTCGATGGCGATGCAGTGACCCCCGACGCCCGGGCCGGGGTTGAGGACGGTGACCCGGGGGTGCTTGTTCGCAAGGGCGATGGCCTCCCAGACATTGATCCCGCACTCCTCCGCGAGCTGGGCGAACTCGTTCGCGAGCGCGATGTTCACGTCGCGGCAGGTGTTCTCCATCAACTTGACGAACTCCGCTGTCCGCGCATCAGTCTGGTATATCTGCCCGCGAACGAAGGTCTGGTAGATCGAGGTCGCCCGGTCGGTGGAGTCCCGGTCGTATCCGCCGATGATGCGGCTGTTGCCCGCCATCTCCTGCAGGGTCCGCCCCGGGATTGCCCGCTCGGGACAGTGGGCGTACAGGAAGTCTCCGACGGCGAAACCGCTCTTCTCGAGTCTCGGGATGACGACCCGTTCGCTGGTTCCGGGCGGGACGGTCGATTCGAGGATAACCAGGTTTCCCCCGGCAAGGTGGGGGGCGATCATGTCGGCTGCTTTCTTGACGTACGAAAGGTTCGAGACCTTTGTTGCCGGATCCAGGGGTGTCGGCACGGCAATCAGGAAGACGTCCGCGGCCTCGGGCTGGGTCCTCGCGCAAAACCGCTCTTTAGCCTCGCGATACAGATCCTCCAGCCCCGGTTCCCTGAACGGCAGGTTCCCGTGGTTCAGACTGTCCACCACATCTTGCTTCACGTCGACGCCTACAACATCCGCTCCGTGAGCCGCAAACAGCAGTGCGGTCGGCAATCCTATGTATCCTAATCCCATCACGCAAATCTTCATGTGCATCTTCCTTGAACTGTCATTGGGACCGTGCGGCCGCACAGACCATGACAATCATTTTTCCGGCGATTCCGTCACCGTAGGGGTTCTTCCAGCCGGACTTCCAGGCAGCTATCGAGCGGACCCCTTCAAGGATCTTCCCTGAGTCGGCCCCCACGAGGATGTTCGATCCGACATCCAGCGTCTCGGGCCGCTCCGTGTCGTAGCGCATCGTAGCACAGGGGACGCCGAGAACGCAGGTCTCTTCCTGGACGCCGCCGGAATCGGTCAGCACGAGTTTCGCCTGCGACTCCAGCTGCAGGAACTCCAGGAACCCGAAGGGTTTGGTAAGGTTCAACCCGTCGACACCGATGCCCAGTTCCTTAATCCTTTTCTCGGTCCTCGGGTGGACCGGGAAGACGACCGGCAGGGAGAACTCTTTCTGCACCCCCTCAAGCCCTTTCAAGATCTCTTTGAGCCGTGTCCGGTTGTCCACGTTCTCCTGCCGGTGGGCGGTGACGAGGAAGTACTCACGGGGCTCGAGGTCGAGGTCTTTTAAAACGTTGCTTTTTTTCTTCGATAGGTCGAGGTTCTGGTATATCGCATCGACGACGGTGTTGCCGGTCACGCAGATCTTCCGGTCCACGATGCCCTCCGCGAGGAGGTTCTTCCGGGCGCTCTCTGTCGGGGCAAAGAGATAGTCCGAGATATGATCGGTGAGCACCCGGTTGATCTCCTCGGGCATCCAGCGGTTGAAACTCCGGAGACCCGCTTCGATGTGCCCCACCCGCACATGCAGTTTCGATGCCGCGAGGGCCCCGGCCATGACGGTGTTCGTGTCCCCCTGCACCAGGACGACGTCGGGCGACTCCTTTTCGAGGACGTCCTCGACACCGGTCATGATCTTCGCCGTCTGGCCGGCGTGAGTCCCGGAACCCACATCGAGGCTGTATTCCGGGTCCGGAAGTTCAAGCTCCTCGAAGAAGAGCCGGTCCATCTCGTAGGAGTAGTGCTGCCCGGTATGAAGGATAAAGTAATCAATACTCCTGCGTTCGCACTCCCTGATGACGGGAGACATCTTGATGATCTCCGGCCGTGTGCCGAGTATCACTCCGATCATTCTACACCTCTCCTCTGCATCGTGCCTTTCACCCCTGCTCACTCCCGCATCCTTGCAATGAGGGCAAGCATCAGGCCCAGCATGAGTGCGACGGTTCCCGGGATCAGGAGGAACGATGCAAGCATGCCCTGTTCGATCGGGACGAGGCCCGTTTCACTGAATCCCTGGAGGAACTGAAGCAGGAAAAAGATCCCGGCAAGCATCGCGGCGAGCCCCGGCAGCCCGATGTGCAGGAGAGGCCTCTTCTCCACGGCGAGCCAGAATATCGATCCGAGCACCTCTATTCCGTGAGACAGGGGATCCTTCGTGGATGTGTCAAAGTTTCCGTATTTGCAGTTAATCGGCGTCTCCCCGATACGCAGGTGCTTCTCCTGAGCGATCCGGAGCATCTCGGATTCGGTCGAGAAGTCATCTTTTCGCAACGCGCCGAACATCGACTCGATGGTTTTCCTGTTCAGTGCCCGAAAGCCGCATTGTGAGTCTGTTATCGAACTGCCGGTGCTGGAGGCGATATCGAGCACTGCCCGGCCGAACCGCCGGTAGAAGGGCATCTGGCCGAAGGCCCGAAAGCCGATGACGAGGTCGGCGGTATCGGCGAGGATCGGCTCGACCAGGAGAGGGATCTCCCCGGGGTTGTGCTGGCCGTCTCCATCCATGAGGACCAGACAGTCGTAGTTGTGATCGACCGCATACTTGAGGGCGCTTTTTATCCCCTGCCCTTTCCCTTTCCGGGTTCCGTGCGAGATGACGGTCGCCCCGGCATCCCGGGCGACCTTCACGGTGTTGTCCGTGCACCCGTCATCGATCACCAGAACCTCGTCGACGTGCTGCCGGGCCCGGAGAACGACGGAACCGATCGCAACCTCCTCATCGAAACATGGGATCGCCGCAAGCGTCCTCACCGTGCCCGGCCGGCGGGACGGGATGGCGGCAGCCTCGGCGGTCTCGCTCGCCATCCGCCGTTTCCCCGGAACCGTCGGCGTCCGTAGAGGATTGATCTGCTCCTGGGCCTCATAACGGAGGGCAGGGACGTCTATCGGGCTCTCCTGTCCGATGCTCCGGGGTACGTGCCGTTCAACCCATCTGTCTCTCTCTGCATCTATGTACTGCGGCAATGGCACAGTTGTTTCTTCGGCGAACAACCCCTCTACATGAGCGGGTGGCCTCGCCCGAACCGGATCCTTGTCGTACATCCGCTTTCCCCTCTTGACGTACTGAAACGGGACTGTGCTGGCATATATTAATAGGTTATTATTAAACCTGAATCCTTAACTATTTCAAAAATGGATCTAATTTGATTAACAAATGTGCGCTCAAAACTGTATCTGGGTATTTAAGCATTTTGGATTGGGGAAGGGGGTCGGTTATCCCGCGGTATGAATGGATAAAGGATCCATATGTTACGATTCCGGCAGTGTTCGGTCTTATCGGGTATCGTCATCCGGAAGCGTTAAGTCCAGAAGCCCTGGATGGTGGGTAGAATGCCCGATTTCTCCTGCCGCACCGCGTTTGGAAGATCTATTGCCTGCGGCCTGATCCTTTCGAAAACAGAGATAATAATGTGGGTCTGTTTCCCTATCCTTTCTGAGCCAGATTGCCGTATCAGAAAGTTTTATATTGGGGTGTGTCCGGCGCAAGGCGTGCAGCCACCTCCGCCATGACGGCGTGGTAGCGATGGCGGTCGGCAAGGTGCCGGCGGCTCTTTTCGTCGATCGAGAGTGGCGTAAAGGAGACTCCGCAATCGATATCCCAGAGGACCAGTCCCTCGGGAGGGGCCGCAGGGATTCTCTGCTCCGTCGGATCTCTAAGGAGCCGTGTAATCTCCCCGGCGCCGGCGTCGCCCCTTCCCACCCGTTCGAGCGCCGTCGCCATGCACCGGACCATATTCCAGAGGAAACTCTCCCCCGTCACCTCGAAGACTGCAAACGGCCCGTCTTCAAAGACCCGTGCAGCAAGGATCGTCCTCTCCGGGTTCCGGTCGCCGACGCGGGCGAACGAGGAGAAGCCGTGCCGCCCGAGGAACTCCTGCGCCGCTTCGTGCATGGCGGCGGTGTTGTCCGGGGCGAAGAAATAGTAGCGGTAGGTCCTCGATGCGGCGCTGTACCGGGGGTGGAACCCGCCCGGCACCCCGGCCCACGCCGTACACCAGATGTCGGCCGGGAGCACCTCGTTCAGCGCTTCGATCGCCCGTTCCGGCTTACCTGTCCGGAACGAGCAGACCTGGCCTCGGGCGTGCACCCCGCGATCGGTGCGGCCGGCGGTGACGAAGTTGGCCTCCCGCCAGTCGTCGAAGAGCCCGAGAATCCTGCAGGCCTCGATGAACTCGCCCTCCACGGTGCGGAGCCCCGGCTGCATCTGCGAGCCGAAGAAACGGTCCCCGAAATATGAGAAGCGGAATGCCAGATTCATTGATGTACCGTTCGCCGAATTCTACGGAGAGCGCCCCTGATGGACTGGCGGGTGTAGGTGTGGAGCGGGGTCATCCTTCCTCCCGCCATCGTCCGCCCTCCCCGGATCGCGGCGAGGATGGAGGCCGCATCCGGTTCGGCCGCGACGTAGGTTACCCCGAACCCGACGTAACGCGCGTTGTGGGCGTCGCTCCCGGCAACGCCGGGTTTTCCGAATCTCCGTGCGATGACTGCGGCTTTCCGGTTCGCCGACCCGGTGATGTAGCGGCTGTTGAAGACTTCCACAGCGTCCACCGCTCCGATACCGGCCGCGAGTCTTCTCCCGACGCCATGGCGCCAGCGGTGGTAGGGGTGGGGGAGAATGAGGAGAGCGCCCCGGGTGCGGGCCAGGGCGACGGTCTCGAAGAAGTCGAGACCCTTCGGGAGGGGTTCGGTGACCCCGAGAGCGAGCAGGTGGCCCTGTCTTGTCGATATCTCGGTGCCCGGGATCACGGTCACGGGGGTGTCGCACTCGAGGGCGTAGCGGGCGCCTTCCACCGTGTCGTGGTCGGTGATCGCAATGGCGTCGAGGCCGACCGCCTCCGCTCGCCGGAGGATCTCCTCCACGCTACTCTCTCCGTCCTTGGAGAACCTTGTGTGGACATGCAGGTCGCACCGCAGCATGAGATCAGATTATTTGTCATCCTCTGAATAATAAGTAAAGTGTTATGCGCATTCTCCTCCCGACCGGATCGGCAACGGCCGGAATCGTGAAGACGGCGGCTGAGCGTTTCGGCGACCGCTACGAGATAGATGTGGTGATCACCGGCGATATCGCGTCGTTTCTCGCCCCCGGCGAACTCCGGAGGCTGCTTTCAGGCGGTGACTACGACACGGCGATCGTCTCCGGGATGTGCACCGCATCCTTCGCCGATGTCGAGCGCGAGACCGGCGTCCCGGTCTACCGAGGCCCGCGGCATGCGGCCGATCTCCCGCTGGTCCTTTCGGTGCTGGATCGTGTCCGGCTCTCAAAGACCGTCCCCGCCGACGAGTTCCTCGCACAGACGCGGCGTGAGGAGGCCTGCCGGCAGGTGGCGCTCCGGGAAGCGGAGGCAGAGGCGGAGTTCATCATCCGGGGCGTGAAAATCGGCGGGGGTTCGAGGATGAAGGTGCTCGCGGAGATCATGGACGCGCACAGGCGCGACGATCTCCTTGCCGACGTCCGGCGGTTCTTTGCCGACGGGGCCGATATCGTCGACCTGGGGTTCGGGTTCGACGCGACCCCCGCCGACGTGAAGAGGTGTTTTTCGCCCCTCGCAAAGGTCGAAGGCCCTCTCGCCGTCGATACGCAGGACCCCGCCCTCATCGCAGCGGCGCTCTCCCGCGCCGACCTGGTGCTCTCCCTGCACGAGGGAAACATCCCCGTCGTCGGTGAGGCGGTCGCAAAAGCCGGGGCGGCCGCGGTCGTGGTGCCGCGTGAGCGGACGCTTCAGGAGAACCTTGCCGCCGCCGAGAATGCCGGGATCCGCTGCCTGATCGCCGACCCCCTTCTCCAGCCGGTGGGGTCCGGGCTCGTCGATTCACTCGCCGGGTTTTCGGAGGCTCCGCGTCCGCTCTTCTTCGGGGCCGGCAACGTCGCGGAACTGCTGGACGCTGATTCGCCCGGGGCGAACGCGCTGCTCGCGGGGATGGCGCACGAAGTCGGGGCCGCCGTCGTCTTCACGAGCGAGCACAGCGACAAGACAACCGGATCGGTTGCGGAGATGCGGCGGGCGACAGAGATGATGGCCCTCGTGACCGATCGCCCGTATCCCAAAGACCTGGGGCTCGACCTCCTGATCCTGAAGGAGAAACGGCGACGGCGCGAACCTCCGCTGGAGTATGGCAGCATCATGGATGCGCATCCCGTGCCGGACGAGATCGTCTACGACCCCCTCGGGTGCATCCGCATCGGGATCGAGGGGGGTTTTATCGTCGCGGTTCATAAGGATCGTGCTGTTCGGGGAAAGTGCTGGGAAGACGTCTTTTACACGCTTCTTGCAAACGCAAGCCTCTCCCGGCTCGACCACGCCGCTTACCTTGGAAAAGAGCTCTTCAAAGCGGAACTCGCCATCCGGTACGGGAGGAGTTTCGAACAGGACGGGCCGTTCTGAACGGCCCGCTCCCATAAATTTTTCTCGATAGAGGGGCCGGCCCGGTCCCCGGGATTTGGCTCTCAGGGGACATAATAATATTTATATATTTATGAGATTATTTTCCGGCCCGTGGCAGCGGCGAGCGGTGCCGAACCGCTCGGGCAGGTATCCCCGGTATCGTGAACCCCCGGAGGCAGGAAGTGCGTTCGGGGCCCGACTCCGGGATGCCGGCCGTTCTCCCTGCCATGGTTCATAAACGTGGTGAGACTGCATGAGAAGGAATCCAACCATACTCGGGCTCGTAGCGGCCCTGGCAATCGGACTCGTTGCCCTGCCGGTTCTCGCGGCGACCGCCGATGTCGAGATACGCGGCGGTGCGTACATCCCCGCCTCGCTCACGGTCGAGGGCAATACAACGGTAACCTGGACGAACTACGGTGAGGTAAGCCATACCGTCACCAGCACGGGTGGGCTCTTCGACTCCGGGCCGATCGAAGAGAACGAGACGTTCGAACACGCGTTCAACGACACGGGGACATACCCGTACGGCTGTACGCTCAACGCCTCGACGCAACGGACACCCATGCAGGGTGTCGTCATCGTCGTCCCGGAGGGGATGATGGTCGCTCCGGCCGGGAACGTGACCCCCGGGGAAGAGCCGGCGAACATGACGCTGGCCGACCTGGTCGCGGAGAATGAAGACCTGGCCTCATTTGCGGGCGCAGTCGAGGATGCGGGACTCACGCGGACGGTGCTCGCTACCGGGGGGCCGTATACGGTCTTTGCCCCGGACAACGCCGCCTTTGAGGCTCTCGGCAACGAGACCCTTGCCGGACTCTCGAACGATACAGAGACGCTTGATGCCCTGCTCATGCACCATGTGGTGAGGGGGAACTATACCGCAGAAGATCTGGTGATGGAGGCAAACGGCACCGGAAACGAGACGGTTCTTGAGACGCTCGCCGGGGACAACCTCACCGTCGGGGCGGCAGACGGCGACCTCACGATAGGGAACGCGAGCATTGTTGCATCCGATATCACGGCCGACAACGGCATCGTCCACATCATCGACACGGTTCTCGTGCCGCCGGGGCTCGTGCTGTCGGGGAATGCGACTCCGGCCGGGAACGAGACCGCCGAGGCAAACGTCACCATCGTTGAACCCATGGAGGGCGC
>NZ_DAFZ01000014.1:13338-32149 GCF_002498065.1 Methanoculleus sp. UBA208
CGAACGCGGCGGGCGAGGGGCACCTGCACTACTACCTGGATGCCCCGGTGCCGACGAACGCGAGCGCGCCCGCCATCCCGGAGACCGGCGAGTATGTCGTCTCCGCGAACACTTCCTACACCTGGGAGAACGTGACGGCGGGCGAGCACAACCTCTCGGTCCAGCTGGTCAATAACGACCACACTCCGCTCTTCCCGCTCGTCTTCGAGACCGTAAACGTCACCGTTGACGGGAACGTGACTCCGGCAGAAAATGCGACCCCGGAGGCCTCGCCGGAAGGAAGGGTCATCCCTTAAACGATCCCACTTTTTTCTTCCGGACTCCTGCTGGCCGTGCATGCATGCCGAACGCGAGGGCTTATGTTGCCTCCTCGCCTACCATTCAGTAGAATGGCCATATGCGGGATCAGCTTGGATCTGCTTTCGATGCTCTTCGAACTTGGACGTGAACATCATCCGAACGAGTTCGTTGCCGTGCTACGGGAGCAGGGCGGCATTATCCGGGACCTCGACCTGGTACCCGGCACCATCGTCGGGGAAGAGAGCGCTTCATTCTTCCTCGATATGCTCCCGCTGGACATCCACCAGGCCGGCAGCGCCCACAGCCACCCGAACGGCGTCCTCTCCCCGTCGCCGGCGGATCTGCGGTTCTTCCCCACGGTGGGGCGGTACCACGTCATCGTTGGATATCCCTACACGGAGATGGACTGGCGGTGCTACCGGGCGGACGGCAGCGCGACACTCCTCGAGGTGGTCGAGTGATCCGCGTGGTCGCAACGGGGACGTTCGACATCCTCCACCCCGGGCACCTCTACTACCTTGAGGAGTCCCGGAGGCTCGGCGACGAACTCTCCGTGATCGTGGCGCGGGACGCGAACGTGAAGCATAAGCCGAGACCGATCCTCCCGGAGGCGCAACGGCTCCGGATGGTGCAGGCACTAAAACCGGTCGACCACGCGCTCCTCGGCGATCTCCACGACATGTTCCGGCCGATAGCAGACCTCCGGCCCGACATCATCACACTCGGGTTTAACCAGCATTTCGACGAGGAGCATCTCCGGCAGAGACTCCGGGACCGCGGGCTCGACGCGGACGTCGTCCGGATACCCGGGTATCCCGGCTCTCTTGCCAGTTCGTCGAAGATCATCGAGCGTATCCTGAACACCCGGGCTCCTTCCGGTCCCGCCGGCCCTGCCGGCGAGGAGTGAGTCCGGCCCAAGAGCGGGTGCTCACCCGCAGGTGACGGCGATTCATGTGGCAGATCGGCTTATGGGACGACGACGGCGCTGACGGCCGGGCGAACTGGCTGAAGGTCTCGGTCCCGTTCCTGCTCTGCGGGCTCTTTCTCGGCGTCATATGGTTCCTCCTCCCCGCCGAGCAGTGGTTCCTGCTCTTCGGGATGATGGTCGCCTATATCGTTCCGCCGCTCGGCCGGGAGACAGTCATCCCGGTCTGCATCCTCTGCGGGATCCCCTGGTGGCTGGCCGCGTTTGCCCTGGCGTTCCTGGACTTCGCCGGCGGGCTCTTTATGGCCTGGAACTTTCCGCTGGTCCTGCGTATCCCCTACATCGGCCCCTGGGTCAGCCGCTTTGTGGCGGCGGGCAGGACCTTCCTCGACCGGCGGCCGTGGCTTGAACGGCTCTACTTCGTCGGCCTTATCGCCTTCGTGGCCCTCCCCTTTGACGGCTCGGGGAGCATCGTCGCCTCCGTCGTCGGGAGAATGCTCGGGATGACGAAGACGGAGGTCCTCTCCTGCATCACCATCGGTGCCATCATCGGCAGTTTCGGGATCGCTCTCGGCATCGATTACATCGTGAACCTCATTCCGGCGGGGGCCGGGTTCTGGTTCTCGCTTGCCGTCTTC
The DNA here is from genome assembly GCF_002498065.1 of Methanoculleus sp. UBA208. Taxonomy (GTDB): domain Archaea; phylum Halobacteriota; class Methanomicrobia; order Methanomicrobiales; family Methanoculleaceae; genus Methanoculleus. The sequence continues at coordinate 15,202 of NZ_DAFZ01000014.1, forward strand.
CTCCTGATCGCCATCGCGCTCCTGGTGACGTACCGGAACTATTCGCGGAGACCTGAGGCGGACGCCTGATCCCGCGATCCTTCTTTTGTCGTATCGGGCGGGGCGGATGCGCTCTTCCGACCCGGCAGGCGACGCAACACAAACAGAAACTCTAATACGCGATCCGGGGGATTGATCATCCTATCCCGTCCTAACAATCCGGAAGGGAGATCGGGAGACGGCGGTGCGCGCCCTCTCCGCAACGGCAATGGGCGGCTGTGTCCTGCCGCCCGGGATGATCAGGATATGGATTCGCATTCAACGGACCGTGTGGAGGCAGGTGTCTCTCCGGAGCAGCATGGTGGTGATTCGGACCGCCAGGAGGAAGGAGGCTCCGCTGCCGGCGAGTTCCCGGCCAGAACACCCGGCGTTACCACCGCGATGCTGCAACAGGTGATCGAGACCTCGCTCTCCGGGATCTGCATCGTCGATCGAAGGGGGCGTATCGCCTTCGCCAACGCTCCGCTGCTTGCCATGTGGGGGTATGCGCTGCAGGAGATGGTCGGAAAGCCCGTGACACTCCTCAGGCTCTCCCCGGAAGAGGGGCGGGACTGCATCGACCATGCCGTCTCCGCCGGGCGATGGAACGGGACGGTTGCCGCCCGGCGGAGAGATTCATCGTCTTTCGACGTCAGGATATCGGTCAGCGCCGTCCGCGACCCCTGGACCGCCGACGTCTGGCTCCTCCTCTCCTGCATCGACGCCGGCATGCAGCGCAGGACCGCGGATGCACCCGGTCACCACCGCAGTCTCGAGCAGGCAGTTGCGGCGATGCCCGCACGATTCATGGACCCTGCGCAGATCGATCCGGCTATCGACGACTCGCTCGAGGACCTCGGCCGCGCGTGCGGTGCGTGCAGGGCCTACCTCTCCCTCTTCAACGATCCCCGGACGCTGCTTGGCACAACGCACGAATGGTGCCGGCCGGAGCAGAATCCCCGGCGCGGGAAGTCCCGGAAACTCCTCACGACCGACCTCCCCTGGTGGGCCGCGCGGATCCTCGAAGGCGAGACCGTGCTTGTGGGCGGAGCGTCCGCGAAAGGGCGGCTGCACCGGGAGGAGCGCGAGTTCCTGCAGCGGCACGGCGCTACCGCGACGCTGATGGTTCCGCTCCGGCTGAACGGGTCGGTCGTCGGCTTCGTCGGCTTCGACCGGAATACCGATGATGCCCGGTTCGAGGACGAGGATGTGACGCTCCTCTCTGCGGCCGTCCATATCATCGTGTGCGCGCTCGACCGGAAGCAGTCCGAGTACCTCTTCCGGGAATCGGAAAGCCTCTACCAGATCGTTCTCGACGCCATCACCGATACCGTAACCGTCGTCGATACCCGGCTCACCCTTCTTCTCGCGAACGACGCTTTTATAGCCTGGTGCGAAGACCTCGGGCTCGCGACGGACGTCGTCGGAAAGGATCTCTTCACCGTCCTCCCGTTCCTCCCTCCCAACACCCGGCAGCTGTACGAGCGAGTCATACGGACCGGCCGGCCGCTGGCGTCGGAGCGGTCTCTCAGGTGCGGTGACCGGGCCATGATCCTCCGGGAGATGCGGATCCCGATCTTCGAGCACGGCGAGGTCGCGAGGATCGTCACCGTCTCCCGGGACATCACCGCCCAGAGGGAGGTTGAGGACCTGAAATCAAAGGCCTACGCTCAGATCGAGCGGAACATGGAGCAGTTCGCTCTCCTCGCCGACCATATAAGGAACCCGCTCCAGGCAATCATGGGGCGTGCCGAACTGCTCGACGATGCCGCGACGAGGGAACAGATCCGGCAGCAGGTGCAGCGGATCAACGGGATCATCGATCAGCTCGACGAGCGGTGGGCGGAGTCGAGGAAGCTCTCCATGTTCTGGCGGAGGTACTCCTGATACCCCTCTCACCGCGTATCCTGTAGCGTTCTCCACACGCGGTTCCGTTCGAGGATGATCCAGTAGCGCCGCAGCTCGGCTTCCGCAGCCCGGTATCCGGGGTAACGGTCGCCGACGAGGCGCCAGAACCTTTTTGAGTGGTTCTGTTCGCGGAAGTGGGCGGCCTCGTGGACGACGACGTACTCCCGCAGGGACTCCGGGAGGGCTATGACACGCAGGTTGATGTTGAGGTTGCCGAGCGTCGAGCAGCTCCCCCACCTGGTTTTCTGCATCTTCACCGCGATCCTTCCTGGCCTCCGGCTATTAAGGTCCGGGTAGGTCTCAAGACGGTCCAGGACCTCCTCCTTCAGCATCCGGGAGAGGTTTTTCCTGAGGGCGGGGACGGACGGGCAGGTGACGGTCCCGCGGGCCTCGTCGATCGCGAACCGCGCGCCCGGGACCGGGCGATAGAACCGCCCGTGTAGAAGGAGCAGATCTTCCTTTCCGCAGCCTTCGGCGGCCAGCCGGTTGAGTTCCTCGCGCCGTTTCTCGATCCAGGCCGCGTTGCGCTGCAGGACCCCGCCGATATCGAAGGATGGGGGAGCGACCACCCGCAGGGTCCCGTCCGGCCGCACCTGAAGGCGGGCGGACCGCACTGCCTTCCGGACGACGGTCGTGCCGTCCGGGACGCTCTCCTTCGCTCCCCTGCTCATTGTACCAGTACTGGGACGGCGGCAAGAAAAATCCCGTGATCCGGCACGCACCTATACCTGATGACGACAAAGAGTTACGGTAGGGCTCCCGCTCGAGATCCAGAGCGGGTGCAGAGGACGGTACCATGACCGAGAAGGAACTGAAGATCGGGGATATCGCGCACCTCACCGGGATCTCCGAGCAGGAGGTCCGGACACTCGTCCAGACCTACGACACCCTCTTTACCTACCGGACGATCGGCCGGGTCAGGCTTTTCCCGCCAAAGGCGGTCGCAATTGTCCGGGAACTGATAGAACTCTCCGGAAGGGGCCTTTCGCCGGAAGAGATCGGCGAAGAGGTCAAAACCGGAAGAAAATCGGCCGCACCCGAAGAACCGGCGGGCAAGGTCGTCCGGAGCGCCGCCCCGCTCCCGCCCGAGGTGGCGATCGATATGGGGGTGATGCGGGATACGCTGGCCTGGCAGGAACGCCGGATTGCACGACTGGTCGAGGAACTCGAGCAGGAACAGAAATTGAGGACGGAGGAGTTCGGCCGGCTCCAGAAGGCCGTCGACGACCTGCAGGAACGGCTTTCCACGCAGCAGGAGCAGCTTGCCCTCGTTGCGGAGTGGGTGGACTACTTCGACCGGCAGATGGATGAGGTCACCCGCCCGGTGCTTGAGAGGTTCAGGCGAACCGTCGCGAAGAAGAGCGATCCCGGGCAGCCGGCCGGCCGCTCCGGCTGACCTCCCTCATCTGCCGGGCTATCCCCGGAACCGGATGCACGTTCGCCGCCTCTTCGTTACTCGTATAGTGTATCTGTAACAATATATAATATTTAATAGCATAAAAATAGCAAAATTTAAATACGATCCCCGCTACCGGCACGCGAGGTGATCGAGATCTCAGAGCAGAAGATGGCCATATTACTGACCGTCGCCATTCAAGCGCTGGTCGTTGGCGGGTTGATAGCCTGTATAGTCGTCGGAACACAGGACCGGCCGTCTTCGGCGGTCTCACCGGCCGATGAGGTCCGGGATGCGGATTACCGTCCCGAGAGCGCCTCGCCGGCCGCGTACCCCGTCGTCGGCCACCGGCCGGAAGGCGTGACGGGCGCCGGGGAGAACATCCCCGCTTCTTTTGTGCAGGATCGTCTCCCTAACCCATCATGATCTGCACGGCCGTCGGGTACCGGTTCATGATGGCGTACACGAGCGGTTTCGCTATCCAGAGCCTCCCACCCTGCATCCTCCGGAGAGGGCTTATCCCCCGGAGGCTCTGGAGGGCCTGCACCGCAGCCTCGTCCGCGAGGAAGAAACTGTCCGGAACCGTGGAGTCGAAGTAGAAGAGGATCGGAAGCCGGAGCCGTCTCTGCAACTCCTCCGGGACGGCCTGCCCCATCCGGAGGAGGACGTCCCGGTCGAAGTCGTACCGGCTCCCGCCCTTCGTGACCGACGATGGCTGCTCTTCCCGCAATAGCCGGGAGAGACGTTTGCGTTCCGCGACGACGCCGTCGTTGATCCTGCCGATCTCGAGCCGCATCCACCGCAGAAGGGTCGACTCGTCGCTTGCTGATGGTCGGTTAGGCATGTATGCTCCGGGGGTGATCCCTGCATCGGGTTGAGAAACCTGTCTTTGCCATACAATATATACCTGGCCCCCGGAGGCCCTTCTCCGATAACAGGAGCCGGGGTGCTGTTTCGGCGATTCGAGCCGGAATGCGCCCCTCTCCCGGATCGCAAACCTCTCACTGTCCGGGCGAAAGTATATATCTTTACCCCTCCTTTCGGCGTCTTCTACGTGATCATGCATGGAACGTGATTCAGCGCACGACAGGTATACTCAGCGGGATGCCCGGTTTCCGGGAATGCTGCTCTGCGTCCTGGTGCTCGCCAGCATAGTGGTTCTCCTCACAGCCATCCTGGCGGGCATCACCGGCACATCCGGGGGTGGGTATGATCCCGCCATCGCCGCAATGCTTGCAGAGATTAATGAATCCGAACTGGAGAAAACGACGTACGACCTGCAGAACTTTCCGACCCGGGCGTTCGGCTCCGCCGGAAACCGGGAGGCGGGCGAGTACCTCTACCGGAGGTTTGACGAGATCCCCGGGCTTGAGGTGGAGTTCCAGGGAGGGGACCTCCGGAACGTCGTCGCCACGCTCCCCGGGAGCGACAACGCCTCAGAAGGGGTCGTGGTGGTGGGGGCGCACTACGACAGCACGTCTTCGGACCCCGCCCGCGCGCCCGGGGCCACCGACAACGGGTGCGGCGTTGCGATCGTCCTGGAACTCGCCCGGGCGATGAGTCGGCACTCGTTTGACCGGACGGTGCAATTTGCGCTCTGGAACGGCGAAGAAAGCGGCCGTTACGGCAGCATCGACTATGCCGAAAGCACGACGGTCCCGGTCGTGCTCTACTTCAACTACGATTCGGCCTGCTACGATCCTGAGAACCGCTCGGTCCTCGATATCGTCTACGATGAGCGTTCCGCGGATATCGCGGCGCTTATGGCGGACTACAACACCCTTTATTCCACGAACTTCATCCTGACAGAGAACAACCACACCTGCACCTCGGACCATATCTCTTTCCGGGCCCGGGAGTTCCCGGCCGTGACGACCCACTGCGAGGAGCACGGTCCGGCCCATACGCCGGAGGATACCATCGACCGGGTGTCGTTTGGGTATGCGAAGAGGAACGCCCAGCTCGGTCTTGCGGTGCTCGGGGAGGTGGCCGGGCTCCGGGGCGACGAGGAAGATGCCGCCGTCCCGAAGGCCCCGGTGATGATAGTATGGAACATCTCCGGCAGGCTGGACGGAGCGGGTTGACGGCCCGTTGCCGGCAGCCGTCCGCCCTCCCCCGGCCCGGGTACGCGGAACCCCCTGTCACCGGGAGCTGCGGCATGGGGCAAGTTATTATTAGGAGAGGGTCGAGAGGAGGTGGCTCCCGGGAGTGAGGCGGGTTTTCCGGCGGGCGGAGGACGCGGCCTCCCGCCATCTCCGGGGGCCGCGCAGAACCGCGACGGGCCGCGCACGTCCGGGTGATGAGGAATGCGTATGAGAGGCGAAGCCGAAGAGAAGATGGGGGAAGAATCGCGACCGGTCACGTTTACCTGCTATCGTGTCACCCCGGGAGAGGAAGAAGGCACTCCCGAGGAGGGTATGAACACCTACAGCGTCGTGGTGCTGCTCCCCGACGGGGACATCAAGCACCGGGTCGTCTGGGCGTCGGCGCCCGAGGACATCGGCGACGCGATCCGGGTCCCCCCCGGTTCGCGGGTGATCATGACCGAGATGAAGAATACCCTCGTATGGGACAGCGAAGAGGTGGGGGCCGCACCGGCCTCCTGACCTCTTTTGAGACCGGACCCTTTCGGCCGTCCCGTTCCGAAGACCTGGCCGGAATACTCTCACTCATGCGGCACCGCGGAAGGAAGATTGTGCCTTCCGGTTCGCCGCGGTGTTCTGGTCCGCATAGGCGCTCGAATTCAACAGAAAGATGTCGACAGAGTCCGGTGATGCACCGGACCGACGTTCTGTCGTGGATGGAGTATGGTTGCCGACGAAGTAAGGAAGGCCATCGACGCGAACAATAAACGATTCTCCGAAGGGTTCCTGAAGGGCGATGCCGCAATAACGGCATCGGTCTTTGCAGAGGACGCCGTAGTCTTCCCTCCCGACACCCCCATGATCCAGGGAAGAGAGGCGATCGAGGAGTTCTGGAGAACGGTCATGGCGTCGGGCGTAAAAGAGGTGGAACTGACCACGATTGAACTCTCCGGGGATGGCGACTTTCTGCACGAGAAGGGAACGGGCATTCTCAGGGTCCGTCCGCCGGGTGGAACGCCTGCCGAGCAGAAGATCAAATTTGTCGTCGTGTGGAAGCGCACGGCGGACGGCTGGAAGAACCTGTGGGATATCTGGAACGCTTCTCCCTGATGCGGGAGCAGCGAGACCGCCGGATTCGCCGGGCATCTTCAGATGCCCTCTCGCAATGGATACGAAGAGGCATGCCGGTCCCGATCACCCCGCGTACGAAGGGCGCCGCAAGGGCTTGATCCTGCAGCCGTGGAGTTTGTGAAAAAGAGGTATTCAGGGGAGCACTGTATCTTCCCCGGTGATCTCGCTTAAATAGACGCCGGAGCCGACCCACCAGGTATCGTCGACCGGGAGGACGTAGCCGATCTTGAGTTCGTCGCGGTCATCCTGCTCGGGATTCGGCCAGACGAAGACGATGAACCCTCCTCCCGACTCTGCGGTGTCCCTGAGCGCCCGGATGTTCTCCATCCCGAACGGGTCCTGCCGCTCGATCAGGCTCGTGCCGATCGAGTCCTGCAGGTGGGGATGGGCAAGGAGCGTTCCGTTGTAGTCGTAGGCGTAGAGGTAGTGGTCGGCCGAATCGACGAACATCCCGGACGCATTCGAGATCTCGGCAAACGCCGCCTGTGCTCCCTGCTCCCGGCCGTAGGCGGCACCGCGCTCGACGAGGTCGATCATCGCCGATACGGGTTCGGGATACGGCTCGGTTCCGGGCCCGGCCACGTCGGAGAGGTAGACGCCTGAGGCTACCCACCACGTCTCCCCGGCAGGGGCAACGTAGCCGATCTTCGGGACGTAGGTATCCCCTGCCGACTCGTCGATCGACCCGTTCTCCGGCGCCGGGTAGAGGTAGGCGATATACCCGCCGCCGTTTGCTGCGGTATGCGCACCGATGCGGATCACCGGCAGCCCCCGGACGTCGGTCCAGTTCCCGCGATTGGAACCGATTGCATCCTTCTCGTAGGGATGGGCAAGGAGCGTCCCGTTGTAATCGTAAGCGTACACGTAGAGGGCTCCCTGTGAGAACCGGCCGGAGCCGTCGTTGAATTCGCCGAGGGCCGCGTCTTCTCCGGCACTCTCCGCGTAGGCGGCGGCCTCCCGGACGAGACCCGCAAGGTCCGCGTGAGTCGTATTCTCCTTCACGGTCTCCTGCCCGGCAGGGCCGCTGCATCCGGCCGCGAGCACCAGGAGGCAGACCATGCCGATGAGATAGCATCTTTTCATACCCTCTTGTGGGATGGAATACCAAAAAAACACGCCGGAACCTTCCTCGCCGGGGAAAACGGCGCGGCCCCCCTCTCCCGATCCCGCTCATCGAGAGGTATATGTGGGATCGCGTCCCCCGGCCGTGGGGTGATCTGATGGCGAACGTTACCCAGCAGATGGCAAAAGCCACGGAGTACAGTGCGGCCAACCTGTTGAAGGATGCCGGGGCGGATGCGGAGCGATGGAGCCGGATGCCGGACGACGCGACGCTCAAAAAGACGATTGATGCGATCGAGGCCCGGAACATCGGGGTGATCCTCGTTGATACGGCAGAGGAGGCGCTTCGGACCGTCGTCGACCTGCTGCCCGAAGGGGCCGAGGTCATGAACGGCTACTCGACGACCCTGGTCGAGATGGGGTACGGCCGGGTGCTCAAAGAGAACCCGAAGGGATGGCGGGATTATCACGCGGTCATCACGGCCGAGGACGATGCCGAGAAGCGGCACGTGCTCCGCCGCAAAAGCGTGGCCGCAGACTATTTCCTCTCCGGGGTGCAGGCGATCGCCGCCTCAGGCGAGGTCGTGGGGTGCGACAAGACCGGGAGCCGGACGGGGGCGTGGCCTCACGCGGCGGCCCGTCTCATCCTCGTCTCCGGGACGAACAAGATCGCGCCGACCATCGACGATGCGCTCCGGCGGTGCCGGGAGTATGCCCTGCCCCTCGAGAACCAGCGTGCGCAGCGTGCCTACGGCACGGGTAGTTACATCGGCAAATACGTGATCCTCGAGAACGAAGTTGCCGAGGGGAGGATAACGCTGGTCCTGATCCGCCAGCCGCTCGGGTACTGAATCAGGCTGCCCCGCGCGGCGGCACCGGGCCTGCCTGCTAAAGGAAAAGGGCGGCGTCTTCATGGCGGGCTTATGCCCGGTTTATCTCTTTTGCGAGGTGCGGGCCAACCGTATCCCCTCCCTCTCCAGAGTTCTGCCGTCTCTCTGTCCGGCCATGCAGGAGCGGTTGTGGCGGTGCTCCTCCCTTCTTTCCTCCATCCGGAGGGTTTACTATATCTGGGCTCCCGTGTCATCTTGATGCATGGAGATCGCAGAAATCCTCAGCTCCACCGTTCCGCTCTCCGACATAACGCTTGAACGCGTTGTTCTCGCCGTGCTTGTCGCGATCATCGGGTGGGTCGTGGTGAAGGTGCTCACGTCCGTCTTCACAAAGATGCTCTCCCGGGCGTCAAACCTGCCCGCCCTGATCATCGAGTTCCTGGTCAGATTCTTCTCGGTCCTGCTCTACGTGATCCTCGCCCTCGTCGTCCTCGCAACGCTCGGGTTCGACGTCTCCTCCATGGTGCTCGGGCTCTCGGCTGTGATCGGGCTCATCCTCGGTTTCGGCCTCCAGGACACCATCACCAACCTCGCCGCCGGGGTCTGGCTGGCGGCCTTCCGCCCCATCGACAAGGGGGAATACGTCGAGGTCAACGGCATATCCGGGACGGTCACCTCGGTCGGCATCATGGCGACCGAGCTGCTGAAGCTCGACAATACCTACATCACCATCCCGAACTCCCTAGTCTGGGGGAGCCCGGTGATCAACTCCACCAGGATGGACACGCGCCGTACCGAGGTCAAGGTCGGGGTCGCCTACGACAGCGACCTGAATACGGCGATCCGGGTCGCCACCGACCTGATGGCAGCCCACGAGGCGGTGCTCCCGTCACCGGAACCTGCGGTCGTCGTCACCGAACTGGCCGACTCTTCGGTGAACCTCGCTCTCCGGGCGTGGACGAAAACATCGGACTTCTGGGGTGTGCAGTGGGATCTGACCCGAGACGTCGCCAGGGCGTTCAAGGAGGCCGGCATCGAGATTCCCTTCCCGCAGGTGGACGTCCACCTGGACGGGATGCAATAGATCACTACTATTTTTTCAGATTCGCGTCCGGCCCCTTCCCCGCCCGGCGGCACTCTCTATGGGCATCGCCTCCGTGGTTTTAGGGTTCTCTTCCCGCACGGTAGAGGATCCGGTGTTTCCTGCTCCCCGGAAAGGGATCGCCGTAGTGCCTCCCGGTACGGGACTGCCTGTCACCGTGATATCCAGGCTGTATTGCAGGATGCCGAACCGGGGCCGGAAATGTTCCTGGATGCTTCCGGTGGGAGAGGGTGAGCAGTCAAGTAAACGACGCCTTTCAGCGTTAAGCAGACAACTCCTGTCCGGCGGGTCAATCTATTCTGTTAGATTAATGCCGGGCGTTGTTTAAATTAACTTGTTGTATCAGAGGATTACTTATAACTCAACTTTATAACGTGATGGATTGGAGGTGAAATTGTGGCAATAACCGCGATAATGAACATAATCGGCGGACTGGTATTGTGTGCAGGGGTTATAGGGGTCCTGCCCGTTCTCGGGGACTTCCTTGAGAAGGCAGGCAAATTCCTGGGCGGTTTCCAGGTCATCATAGGGATCGTCATGATGCTCCTCGGACTACTTGGGATCTTCTCGCTGCAGGGTATCGTTGCCTTCTTGGTAGGGGTCATCCTCCTGACCGGTGCGTTCCACGTAATTCCGGGTCTCGGTAAGTATCTCGAGAAGTTCGGTACGTGGTTGGGCAGCTTCCAGACGATCATCGGTGCCATCGCGATCATCATCGGTATTCTGGCGATTCTCTGAGGCTTCACCCCGGGGGTGAAGGCGGCAGAGAGCGGGAACTCTCGCGGTGAAAGCCCGGGATGAACGAAAGGCTGCCTTTCTTTTTTAAGATCTTAACGGTCTTTGCACCTTCGCTATGAGCCGGGAGGAGCGTCCTCGTGGATATCCATTGCCCGGCTCCGGCCATCCCTCACCGGGTGCGCCCGAAGTCGATGAAGCCTTTGTAGGGATCCGCCGCCAGCAGGCGGACGCGCACCCTCTGGCCGACCCTGAGACCCTGCTCGCCCAGCACGACCCTCCCTTCGGCGGGCGGGTCGATCAGCCGAACATACGTCCCCTTCTCCGAGGCGCCGGTGACGAACGCATCGAACGTCTCGCCGATCCTCTCCCGGAGCAGGACCGCGGCCGCGGCCTTCCGGACGAAGCGTTCGACCTTCTGGGACGCCTTCTCCCGTTCGGTCAGCCGGGCGGCGAGTTCGTCGAGTTCGGCTGGCGTATATGGGGAGACGGGCTCTCCGTCGACGACCGATTTCACCAGTCGCTGGATGATGAGGTCGACGTAGCGCCGGTTCGGGGCGGTGCCGTGGGTGTAGTCGGTGACGGCGAGGGCGAAGTGGCCTATCGGCTCGTCGCCCGGCCGGAAGGCCACGTACTCGCCCGCCCCCATGAGTTTCACCACCGTCAGCGAGAGGTCGGGGAAGCGGTCGGGGTCGGCCGTTTTCTGCCGGATGAGGAACCGGGTGAGCGCCTCCGCGTCCGGCCCGCCGGGGAGCGTCTCGCCGCGCTCCGCCGCCTCCCGGACGATCCCCTCCCAGTTCTTCGGTGTGCGGACGACCCGGTGGATCATGGGGAGATCGGCGTCGTTCAAGAACGCCGTCAGGGTTCCGTTCGCCGCGACCATGAACTCCTCGATCAGGCACCGCGCGCGGTTCTGCTCCTGGACGACGAGGCCCATGACCCGGTTGTCCTCAACGACGGGTTCGGCCTCGATCGTCTCGAGGGCGAGCGCTCCTCGCTCCGTGCGGCTCTTCCTCATCCGCACCGCGGCCTCGTCCTGGAGGAGGACCTGCTCCGCGAGACCCGGCGTCTCCTCGATCGCCCGGGGAGCGGGGGCGCTCCCTTCCAGCCAGTCGCCGACCTCCTCGTAGACGAGTTTTGCCCGGTTCGCGACGATTGCCCGGTAGACGTCGCCGGGTACCGTGCTTCCGTCCGGGAGAACGGTGTACTCGATGACGATCGCCATCCGGTCCCGGCCGGGCAGGAGCGAGGTGATGCCTGCCGAGAGGCGGTCGGGCAGCATCGGGAAGGTCGTAACGCCGGTGTAGACCGAGGTCCCGTTGTGGGCGGCGTGCCGGTCCGTCTCCGAATCTTTGGGGACGTAAACGTCGACGTCGGCGATGGCAATCCTGACCCGGATCTCCCCGTTCTGCCCTTCTTCGCAGACCTCGATCTGGTCGAGATCCTCTGAGTCGTGATTGTCGATCGACGACCATGGGAGCGAGCGGAGGTCGCGGGGGTCGTCGAGGGTGTCCGGGAAGATCTTCGCGTCGAGAGCCTCGATTTCGCGGAGGACGGACGGCGGGAAGGCCGGGATGAAACCGTACTGCCGCATCGCCGCCCACGCGATGGTGTTCAGGTCGACGGGCTGCTGGTTCTGCATCTGATGGAGAGATTCGTTTGCGGGTATAAATAATGGCCCGTGAACGCCCTATCAGCGGCGCCCTTGAGCCGTTCTCATCGTGCCGGACGGTTCACCGGATCTCGATCCGCTCGCCCGTCACCATGTAGTGTACCTTCTCCGCGATCTTGCATGCGTGGTCCCCGCAGCGTTCGAGGTACCGTGCGATCATCACATAGTTCGTGCACCTCGTGATGTTTTTTGGATCCTCCATCATGTAGGTGAGGCATTCGCGGAATATGGAGTACCTGAGGGCGTCGACAGCCTCCTCCCTCTCCACGATATCGTGTATCGCAGCGAGATCTTCACGTTCGAAGGCGACCAGCGCATCCGTGACCATCCCGCCGACGAGATCGCCCATGTGGGGGATGCTGACGAGGTTTCCCACGTGCGGGGCGTCGGCGAGATCGGGCACGACGATGGCGATGTCTTTCCCGTATCGCCCGATGCGGTACAGGTTCGTGATCACCTTCATCGAGGCTGCAATCGTCCGCAGGTCTTTTGCCATCGGCTGATAGAGAGCGATGAGCCGCAGGCACTTCTGTTCGATCTCGTGATCCTGGTCCGAGATCCTCTTCTTATCCTCCTCAATTGATCCGGCCAGCGCCACATCCCGGCTCTCCAGTGCCTCAAGCGACCGGTCCAGCATGTCCCGTGCGAGATAGCCCATCTCCAGGACATCCGTCTTTAGGGATGCAAGTTCCGTATGAGATTTATCCACCATGGTCTTTCTACCCGAACCGTCCGGTGATGTAGTTCTCCGTCAGTTCTTCTGCGGGATCCTCGAAGATCCGCGTGGTTTTGTCGAATTCGATCAACTTTCCCAGGTACATGAACCCGGTATATTCGCTTGCCCGTGCCGCCTGCTGCATGTTGTGCGTGACGATGACGACGGTGTGCTCCCGGGCGATCTGGATGATGAGATCCTCGATCTTTGCCGTAGCGATGGGGTCGAGAGCGGAGCAGGGTTCGTCCATCAGGATGACTTCGGGTTCGACCGCAAGGCACCGTGCAATGCAGAGCCTCTGCTGCTGCCCGCCCGAGAGGGCGAGCGCGGGCTCATAGAGCCTGTCCTTCACTTCGTCCCAGAGCGCGGCGCCCCTCAGGCTATCCTCGACGATGCGGTCGAGCACCTTCTTCTCGCTCACCCCGTGAATACGGGGGCCGTAAGCGACGTTGTCGTAGATGCTCTTTGGGAAGGGGTTCGGTTTCTGGAAGACCATGCCGATCTTTTCGCGGATCGTGTATACGTCCGCACGGGGGTCGTGGATATCGTTCCCGTTGAACAGGATCTCTCCGGTTACCCTGGACGAATCGATGAGATCGTTCATCCGATTGCAGCACCGGAGAAGGGTTGATTTCCCGCATCCCGAAGGGCCGATAAGGGCCGTGACCGTGTTTTTCGGTATGCGAACCGAGATGTCGATGAGGGCATGCTTCTGCCCGTACCAGAGGTTGAGGCATTTTGTTTCAAGAATTGCGGATTCACCCATTTTTACATCACCTTTGCCCGGTGGCACCGCCGCCGGACGAGTATTGCAATGAGGTAGATCGAGAGCACCATGAGGAGGAGCACGAGAGCCGTCCCGTACTTCTGTGCGGATGCCCCCGGGACGCTCGTGGTGAGGATGAAGAGGTGATAGGGAAGGGCCATCACCGGTTCGGAGAGCGACGACGGGAGGTATCTGCTGCTGAAGACCACCGCGGTGAACATGATGGGAGCCGTCTCGCCTGCAGCCCGCCCGATGGAAAGGATCGCCCCGGTGAGGATCCCGGGGAGCGCCGGGGGGAGAACCACCCGCCAGATCGTCTGCCACTTCGTTGCCCCGAGCGCGTAGCTCCCTTCCCGGAGGGAGTGGGGGATCGACCGGAGCGACTCTTCGGTCGTCCGTATGATCGTGGGGAGAATCATCAGTGCAAGGGTGATCTGCCCGGCGATCATCGAGACGCCGAAGTTCAAGAAGAGGACGAGGAACGCAAACCCGAACAGCCCGAAGACAATGGACGGCGTCCCGTTCAGCAGATCCACCGCCGCACGGATGCCTCGTGTCAGCGGGGTGTCGGCCGTGTACTCGATGAGGTAGACGGCCGTCGCAATCCCGAGCGGAAAAGCAACCGCCAGCGCTCCTCCCACGAGGTAGAGCGTCCCGACGATCGCGGGGAAGATCCCCCCCGCTCTCCCGAGGTCGCTCGGGGACCCGGTCAGGAACTCCCAGGTGATCGCTCCGGCCCCGTTGACGACGATCTCGGCGATGATCACGCCGAGGACCGCGATCACGCTGATAACCGAGAGCGCTATCAGGGAGAATGCAAACCGCTGCGCGGTTATCGGGTGGAGGATCCTCGTTTGGGGCCGGACGAAGTCCCGGACGGCCCGGGCAACCCGCACGAACGGCACCGATGCGGCTCCTGCCCATCCGGGCGGCGTGGGCCGTGACGTTCGCTGTATACGGTTTATAATGAGCCTTGCCGTGCTGTTGACGGCGAGCGTGATGATGAGCAGGACAACCGCGACGCCGAAGAGCGCGTGGTAGTGCTGGCTCCCGAACGCGACTTCGCCCATCTCGATGCCCAGCGTTCCGGTCAGCGTCCGCACGGGGGAGAAGACGTTGAGGATCGGGTCCGGGATGACGGCGGCGTTCCCCGTGACCATGAGCACCGCCATCGTCTCGCCGATGGCGCGTCCCATCCCGAGGATGATCGCTGCGCTGATGCCGGAGAGCGCACCCGGCACGATGACGTTTTTGATAGTCTGCCAGTGGTTTGCTCCGAGGGCAAGGCTGCCTTCCCTGAACTCGCGGGGGACCGAACCGATGGCGTCCTCGGCGACGCTCGTGATCGTCGGGATGGCCATGATCGCGAGGAGGATCGAGCCTGCAAGCCAGCTGGAGCCCGACGGCTGGTCGAAGGCAACGCGTATCCAGTCGGTCAAAAGGATCAGGCCGAAGAACCCGTAGACGACGGAAGGGATGCCGGCCAGCAGTTCGACGGCAGGCTTGACGACCGCTTTCGTCCCCGGCCCGGCGATCTCCGCGATGTAGACGGCCGTACCGATGCTGAGCGGGACGGCGATGACCATCGCGAGCGCCATCACCAGCAGCGTGCCGACGATGAGCGGAAGTACACCAAAGATCGGGTTCTGACCGGCCGGGTTCCAGTCCTGGCCGGTTAAGAAGTGCCACGGGCCGGTCTCAAGAACGATCTGGTATCCGTCACGAAGCAGGAAGACTATGATGAAGAAGACGGCGATGATCGCAAAGAGCGCGACGGAGAAGAGCAGTTTGCCGACGATTCTGTCGACAAGCTGCCTCTTTGCTCCGGCAGAGGAGGGATCGATCCTGACTTCGGGTCGCCGGAGCCGTCCGAAGCCCTGGAACGGAACCAGCGCAGCCTGTTCTTTCTTCATGGTCGCTCCGGGCGATCGAACAAGGAGGCCCGGTCACTCCTGCACCGGTATGTAGTCGACGCTCGCCACGATCTCCTGCCCTTCTTCGCTCATGATGAAGTCGAGGTACTGCCGGGCAAGACCATCCGGCTCTCCGTTCGTCAGCATGAAGAGCGGCCGGCTGATCGGGTACTTCTTACTTGTAATGTTCTCAAGCGTGGGTTCAACGGCGGTCCCGCCGACGTCCAGCCACAGCGCCTTCACGCCCCCGGTGTAGCCGAGGCCGACGTAACCGATCGCGCCGGGGGTCCGGGATACTTTCTGCTGGATCCCGCCGTTCGAGTTGAACTCCTCCTGCGTTTTGACGAAGTCCTCTTTCTTCAGCACGTACTCGGAGAAGAACTCCCGCGTTCCCGACGCGCTGTCTCTCCCGACGACGACGATCTGCTCCTCAGGCCCGCCGACCTGGTCCCAGGTCGTGTAGGTGCCGTTGTAGATGCCCCGCACCTCGTCAAGCGTGAGGCTGTCGACGGTGTTCTCCGGGTTGACGATGAGAAGGATCGCATCATCGGCGATGTGATGCCTGACGAGACCGGGGTAGCCTGTGGCCTCCTCGGATTTGAGGTCTCTCGAGGTCATGCCGATATCCGCGGTCCCCTCGCCGACGGCTTTGATCCCGACGCTCGAGCCTCCCCCGCTCACCATGATGTCGGCGGAGGCATCTCTCTCTTCGAATGCTTCCTTCGTTTTTTCGGCGATGGGCAATACCGTCGTCGATCCCGTTACCGTGATGTGTTGCGGCGTCGAAGAATCGGAAGATTGACCGCCGACACACCCGGCCGCCATCAGAAGGACAACGAAAATGCCGGCGACGGCAACCGTGGTCGCACCAGACAGACTCTTTCCTGTCATGGTATGAACGGAAGATACGAAGGCGTATATTGGTTCTCGACGTCGGATATAGGGCACTCAATAATCACATAGCAGTATTGTTTTTCCGGAGAAGTGCCTTCCCTGGAGGCGCTGTTTGAACACAGCGCGAAAAGGTATTCATGATATCCGGGAACGACGCTTCTCCGGAACGGATCTCTGCACCCCGCCGTGCGGCTCCAATAAAGGGGCCGTACCCCCTTACTCTTCCCTCTTCTCCCACCAGACCGCCGCGGTCGGCCGTACCGTCGTCTCGACGTACTTCCCGGATTCGTTTTTGCGGAGCGCCCGGGCGAAGTACTCCCTGACGGGAGCGAGATCCTCTATCCCGGGGTTGTGCATCGCCGCCCATGTCCGGGCGGCCTCTTCGGGGGAATCGTAGACCGCGTCCCAGACGGCACGATAAATCCTGACGTTCGGGTAGATTCCGGCGTCGTGGAGGATGTTGACGGGGTAGATGTAGTCCGGATACCCCTTCCGCAAGGCCGCTTCTTCTCCGAAGACTGCCCGGTAGAGCGCCATCTCGTCGGGGCTCCGCCACTCTCCCGCGTGCCAGAAGATGTAGACCGCCCGGAGAGCCGCGGCGTCGAGCTTCTCCAGGGCGGCGGCGAGGTCGTAGAACCCGAGCGAGAACGCCGCGACGACCACGTCGTGCGGCTCGATGTCCCTGCCGATCACGGTATCTTCCCAGCGCATCTTAACGCAGG
>NZ_DAFZ01000092.1 GCF_002498065.1 Methanoculleus sp. UBA208
TGAGAAACCCAAGGTTTCGAAATACGATGTTCCGACAGAACGGAGCGGGCACCGGCCCTGTCGGGGGGGCCATTATGGCACATTTATTCATTGTGACAAATGTGCACATCAATAAATATCATAACGATCCACGGAGATGCATGTCTTCCGCCACAAGCGATGCCGGCAGCCAGATCAAGCGCATTCCCGTGAAAAAGCCTACCTGGAGGGACCTGCACGACCTCAAGGAGGCCGGAGAGAGCTATGATGAGCTGCTTGGCCGGATGATCCGGCGCGAGCGAGACTATCGCGACTGGAAGATGATCGTCGAGATCGAGGAGACCGGCGAGTTCGTAGCCTTCGACCCGGACGACCTCCTGCAGGACGACTGAGGCACCCTGGAGCAGGAGAGCGTGTTCACCGTTCTGATCGAGAGGAAGGCACGGGAGCTCTTAAAGCGTCTCCCCCCAAAAACCCGGCGCATCGTCGTCGAAAAAATCCAGGAACTCGCGGAGGACCCGTTTCCGGGAGGTAACAAGGAGAAACTTGAGTGTCCCCATCCCCCTGCAGTCTACCGCCTCCATATCAGCAGATCCTTCACTGTTTTTTATATCATCGAGCATCAGGAGAGCATCGTCAAGATCGAGAAGATCGTGACGATCGAGAGAGCACACAAGGAGTATTCACGCCGGTGAGGTCCCGGCCGGGGGAGAGGCGGGGTGCTGGCCGCATCCCCACCCACACTGCAGGGGGATCATGTGGGAGCACGGAGCACGAATCCCGCCCCCAGTCGTACCCCTTAATTACCGTCTGCCCCCAAGATCAACGTACGACCTATGGCTCCCGCTGCACTCAAAGATCATAAAACCGTCCTCACCGCCGCCGCCCTGCTCATCTTCATGCTCGCGGCGGTGCTCCTCCGCGCAATCCCCCACGCCGCGCTCGTCGACGGCTCGTTCACCAACCTCATCGGCGCCGACGCCTGGTACAACCTCCGCCAGATCGAGGTGATCGCGGCGAACTACCCCGGCTACGCCTGGTTCGACCCGATGACCGCCTACCCGACGGGGAAAGAAGTCGCCTGGGGACCGCTCTTCCCGTTCATCACCGCCACCCTCTGCATCGTCGCCGGAGCGGCCGCCCGGCCCGAGATCGTGTACGTCGCCGCGTGGGCCCCCCCGCTCCTCGCGGCCGCCGTCGTCCCGGTCGTCTACCTCACCGGAAAGACCCTCGCCGACAGGACGACCGGGCTCGTCGCCGCCGGGCTCATCGCGATCGTCTCGGCCTCGTTCTTCGCGCGGTCGATCTTCGGGTTCGTCGACCACCACGTTGCGGAAACCCTCTTCTCCACCCTCTTCTGCCTCGCCTACATCACCGCGCTCGCGTACGCCGCCCGGCACCCGGTCTCGACGAAAAAGACAAAGACCATCCTCCCCGTCGCGCTCCTCGCCCTCGGCGCCGGGGCCGCATACCTCCTCGGCCTCCTCGTCATGCCGACGATGATCCTCTTCGCGCTCATCGCCGGGGTCTTCACGGTCATCCAGGCCGCGAGAAACCACCTCGACGGCACCGGGCCGGAAGGGCTCCTCCTCGTCAACGCCGTCACATTCGCCGTGCCGGCGATCTTCCTGCCGCTGTCCGGGTTCATGGTCGAGGGGATGTCGCTCTCGCTCTACTCCGTCGCCCACGTCTACGCCTACCTCCTCCTGATCGCCGCGACCGCCCTCCTCTCCGGCATCTCGCTGGCGCTCAAAGGAAAGCAGAACGAGTACCTCGGCGCCCTCGCAGTGCTCGGAGTTGCCGGCATCGCCTTCCTCACGCTCACCGATATCGGGCAGACGATGATGAGCGGCCTTACGGCGTTCTTCGGCCGGGATATGACCGCCACCGCCATCCGGGAAATGGGGGCCTGGGATCTCTCCCTCGCGTGGCAGAGCTTCAACGTCGGCCTCCTCCTCATCCCCGCCGGGCTCGTCCTCCTCGCCCTCAGGCTCCGGCGGGAGAACCGGCCCGAACTCCTCTTTACAATCGTCTGGTCGGTCGTCATCCTGGTCGCGACCATCCAGCACCTGCGGTTCGAGTACTACCTGGCCGTGAACCTCGCGCTCCTCGCGGCGATCGTCGTCGCGTGGGCGCTCGACTACGGGCTCGAGAAGACCGCCGCATACCTCCGGGAGCCCGAGGGCAAAAAGAAGAAGAAAACGCGTCCCGCCGCCGAGGTCGCCGCCGTCGGGATCGCCGTCCTCCTCACCGTGGCTCTTGTCGGCGCATCGGCCTCGGAAAACATCGGCTACGCGCAGAACGGCGTCCCCCGCACCATGCTCGCCGAAGACTGGCGCAACGCCCTCGAGTGGATGGGCGAAAATACCCCCGACCCCGGCGTGGACTACTACACGATCTACGAGGAGAACGGCTTCACCTACCCCGAAGGGTCATACGGCGTCATGTCCTGGTGGGACTACGGCCACTGGATCACCTTCATCGGACAACGGATCCCGGTCACCAACCCCTTCCAGGACAACGTCCGCAGCGCCAGCGGGTTCTTCCTCGCGACAAGTGAAGAGAAGGCCGACGCGGTTGGGTCCCGCTACGTCGTCACCGACGGCAGGATGGCCGCCGAGGGGTTCCCGGCCATCGCCTTATGGCAGGACGCGGCGACGGGAACCACCCCCTACGCAACGCCCCTTCTTGTCGCGGTGGGAGGAGACGCCTATCGCATCGAGCCGTTCTACCGGGAGGACTTCTACAAAACCATGGCGGTGCGGCTGCAGGCCCTCGACGGGACGCTCGTGGAGCCGGAGAAGGCCCTCTACATCGAGTACGACACCAGGTCGGTCCCGGAGACCGGGTATCCGCTCCTCACCGGGAGCAAAGAGATGAGCCCGGCGGAGGCGCAGGCGGCGGCCGATGCCTACAAAGGATCGGGCAAGGCCGCGGTCTTCGGGACCGATGCCGCCACCCCGCCCGGAACCGTCCCGGCGCTCAGGCACTACCGGCTTGTCTACGAGTCCTCGCCGGACCCCGCGACGAGCGTCAAGATCTTTGAGCGTGTCGAGGGCGCCGTGATCCCCGGCGAGGGCGTCATCGAGGTCACGGTCGCCACCAACACCGGCCGGGAGTTCGTCTACCGGCAGGCAAGCGAGAACGGGACGTTTGTCGTCCCCTACTCCACGACAGGCAACCCCTACGGCGTGAAGACCGCCGGGAATTACCGGATCGGGAACGAGGAGTTCACGGTGACCGAGGAGGCCGTGATGGGGGGAGCGTAGCCCCCCGGACGCAGAGGAGCCTTCGCACCGCGGTTCCGTTCGTCGCGACCGCGAGGATGACGAGTGCCGGGAGAACGAAACCCGTCACCAGCCCGATGATGATGACCGCAAGCCGCTCCGGCCGGGCGAAGAGGCCGGCCCGGCACTCGACCCCGAGCCCCTCGGCCCGGGCCCGGGCGTAGCTGACCATCAGCGAGCCGATAGCGGCGAAGAACGCGGCCTCGACGCCCCAGGGTGTCCCCGCCCCCGCGTAGTAGATGACCAGCCCCCCGTAGACCGCAGCCTCGGCGTAGCGGTCCAGGAACGAGTCGAAGAACGCGCCATAGAGTGAAGCGGCCCCGGTCGCGCGGGCGAGCGCCCCGTCGAGGGCGTCGAAGACGCAGGATGCGGCGACGACGAGCCCGGCAAAGAAGAACGATCCTGAAGCACAAAGGACGCCCGCAGCCGCCATCCCGAGAAAACCGAACAGGGTGAGGGTGTTCGGGGTCGCCCCCGTCCGGGCGACGAGGGCCGCGATTCGCGTGAGCGCCCCGCTCGTCCGTGCCCGGAGGTGCTCCTCGATCACCGGCCCGTCACCCCGGAGAGTTGATCCGCGACCGCCGCCGACCGTACCATGGCAGGGGATCGTCGCTCCCGGGAGATAAGGGTGTCTCTCCCGGGCCGGGTAATGATTATATCCATAATAATTATGGATATAATCATCCTGCCGCTCGGTGACAGGAAGCGGGTGTTCCGGCAGCCGGAGCACCCGTATACCGTGGACTTCGGGGACGGGAGAGGCCTGGAGAGCGGGAGAGAGTCTTCACTCCCTCTGCAGGGCACGGATATACTCGGCGAGGAACTGCTCAATGTCGCCGACATCCTCCTGGAGCAGGTCGTAGATCCTGTCGTTGTCGATATCCCAATAGATGTGGATCAACCGATTCCTGAACCGGGCCATCATCTGCAGGCGTTCTCCAAGGTCCTCGTCGAAGAACCCGTGCTCCTGCATAATACGAAATGTATCGGCATAATTTTCAGGTATTTCCCATCGATTCTTCGTGATCGCATGGTTGGCGAGGTCGATGGCCGCCTCGATGCCGACGATGAGGTGATACTTCGCGCTTGCAACAAGGTGAGGATCTCCTGTAAATACCTGCCTCGGTAGTCGACCCAGTTCCCGGAGCCTCTCACAGGCCTGCATCAGCTCCGATGACAGCGCAGTAACCTTCTCCTCATCGTAGGAGACCAAGGGCTTCCCTCCTGTAGCGCTCCCGGTGATAGGAGAAATCGTGATACTCGGCGAGAATCCTGCAGACAAACTCGCAGCGCGTCTCCTCATCGCGGGATACCAGGATCTCCCCGGTACGGAGGACCGTGAACGCGAACGAAAGCGGCGCCGCGGTGAGCACCCGTACATCGATAGGCACCCCGGCAACCTCCTCCAGTTCCTGTTCAAGCGCCAGTTCGTACCGGAGCGGGTCGGATGACCCGGCGCTGCTGTCCGCGAGGAAGACAGCGATATCGATGTCGCGGAAGGGACCCTGCACAAAGGAGCCGTATACGTACGCGAAGAGGATCTCCCCCTTCTCCTCCAGTCGAACGGCGAGAAGAGTGCGGAGGCGCTGTTTCTCTTCCGGGGAGAGGTTCCGGGGTCTCATCGGAGAGAGATCGGCGCCGGCGGATAAAGACCTTGTGCCGCAGGGAGAGGCAAACGGTTTTGCAGGCACTCTCCGCAACGTTCGTCGAGAGATCCCTGTTCCTGGGCTCTGTTGAAACCCTGTTCCGATCTTCATCCGTTCCCTGATGAGGGCGGTGCCACACCAGGCCTGTCCCCGGGCCGACCTTTTTTCTCGGGCATGTCCTCATGCCGTGGACCGTGGTGGCCTGCGCACCTAGCGGTGCTCGAGCTCCGTTCCTGTCGGAACCTCGCTTATCGCCATTGGGGGAACGACTGTCCGCAGGACGCGACAGTTCGCTAGAACTGGAGCGTGAGCACCGAAGGTGCGAGACAGGAGTTCGAGAAACCCAAAGGGTTTCGCTGTGTGAGCGAAAGCGAACACGAGAAGACCGAAGGGCTTCGCTGTGGGGCTGACGGGGAGGACGACGTTCCGAAGCGCGACTGGCCGGAGGGCAGGAGCGTGAGCACCGAAGGTGCGAAGGAACGGAGTTCGACCACCGTCAGGTGGGGAGTGCGAGCGAAGCGAGCTTGAGCACCGTTAGGTGCGAGGGGGTCTCCCCCTCCCCTGTCTCCACGTTGTAATGGATCCCTGTAACCCCCACCACCCGCGCTTCGCGCTCCTCCTCCGCACCTTCGGTGCTCAAACTCCTTCCCCTGCGGGGAAGTCGTTCCGCCCCCAGGGGGGCGGGCAGTGCGTGGCGATTGCGATGGTTCGCTACGCGACTGACCAGAGGCCGGGAGCGTGAGCACCGTGAGGCATGAGCACCGAAGGTGCGAACATCCGGAGCACGAGCACCGCACGTGCGCAACTCGGTGGAAAGCCATGCCTCTGAGTTACCCCTGACTGCAGCCATCTGGAGCAAGCAAGCGGGTTTCAACAAGGCCTGTTCCTGCATAGTACGAAACGGGTCGGCACAGGATGGGTCCCGTCCCGCCACCCTGGCCGTCCCATCCCGGAATACTGGAGTGGAGGAGGCAGCGGGCCGTGCAGACCCGCGGGAGGGAGCGTAACTCCCGGACCGCAAAAATAAGGAAGTGTCTAACACGTCCCGCCGCAGCCGCAGCCCGCCGGTTTCCTGGCGCCGACCTTGATGCTCACGATGCTCTTTTCGATCGACGCCCTCTCGTCCTCGCCGAGGAGCCCGGCAAGCTCCGGCTCGCTCACGATGAGATCGAGCGGGAAGACCGTCTCCCCCTGGACCGTGACCTCCGTAAAGCCCGCAACGGCGATGCTGCTGAGGTACTCCTCCTTTATCAGCGCTCCCGCGACGCAGCTGCTGTAGAAGAGCGCCGACTCAGCGAGCGGGGCCGGGAGGGGCGCCGTCAGCACGATATCGGAGACCATGAGCCTGCCGCCGGGGCGGAGGACCCGGAACGCCTCGCGAAACACCTGCGGTTTATCGGTGGAGAGGTTGATGACGCAGTTTGAGAGGATCACGTCGACCGAATCGTCCGCCACCGGCAGGTGCTCGATCTCGCCGAGGCGGAACTCCACGTTCGCCCGCCCGCTCTTCTTTGCGTTCTCCCGCGCCTTATCGAGCATCCCGGCCGTCATGTCGACGCCGATGACGCGGCCCGCCGGGCCGACCCGCTCCGCCGCAAGGAAGGAGTCGAATCCCGCTCCTGAGCCCAGGTCGAGGACGACCTCGCCTTCCCGGAGGGAGGCAAGAGCCACCGGGTTGCCGCACCCGAGCCCCAGGTTCGCGCCCTCCGGCACCCGTTCGAGGTCTTCTTCCGAATAGCCGATGCCGAGGCTCACCGATTCGACGGTCCTCCCGGTGCCGCAGCACCCGGTGCCGCACCCGCATCCGCCCTGCCGGGCGGCCACCTGCCCGTATGCATTCCGTACCTGTTTGTGAATATCTTCTTTCTTCATCGCGATAACTCCTGTTCTCCTCTGCCCGCGAGCTCCTCCGTCATGGGAGAGAGCAGCGCCGTCACCATGCCGTTGAAACAGCTCGCCTTGATCAGCGTGATGCAGCAGACGTCTCCTTCCTTCCCCCAGAAGACGACCGCAAGCCGGTCGCCGGGAGCGATCCCCGCGCGTTCGCGGATATCTTTCGGCAGCACCACCTGTCCCCGTGCGTCGACGCTCACGACCGCCTCGATCGTGCAGGCACCGGAACAGGAGGGGTTCCGCCCGTCTCTCGGGGAATCTTTCATACGGCTCACCGGATCAGGGTTGTCTGCGAGAGCACATAAATATTCCGAATATTCTGAATATTCTGAAAAATCACACGCTTTCAGAGAGGTGCACTGCA
>NZ_DAFZ01000077.1 GCF_002498065.1 Methanoculleus sp. UBA208
CCCTGTCCCCACCCCCCAGTCGCGATAGCCACCACGGTCCAGTAGATCGGGTTTTTCACAAGTTTTTACTGTTCTGAGGCGCTATCGAAGAGTCCGATCTGCAACCGGCTCCCGTTTTCCCCTCTCGTATCTGGTAAGATGACGGGCACTATACCTGAATGCCGGCAGGAGGAACAACTCCAGCCTTACACCCTCTCCGTCCCGTCCCTCTCTCCCCCCGGACACCCGACCGGCTCGATCCGGGTCCCCGGCAGGACGACCAGGTTGTAGGCATCGTGGTCGCGGTTGAACCGGACGAAAACCCCGTAGAGGTGGACAATGTCGCCGTAGGCGAGGCCTTCGAGCGCGTCCCGGTTCGTGCCGCGGAGGGTCGCCGGGACGACGGCGTAGACGGGGTCCGCAGGCGTCCCGTCGCAGACCTTGTAGACCTTCGTCCGGTTATCCCCGAGGTTGCCGGACATCAGCGCGGCGACGACGTTGATCTTTTTGTCGCGGTGCCGGCGGAGGTGGGAGAGGCGGGCGAACTTCGCTCCCGGCGGGACGCGGTAGGCGTGCTGCGTCTTCGCATCTCTGCGCAGGAGCGCTGATGAATATTTGATATCGACGTTCATGAACCGGTAACCGCCTTTCCCCGATGCGAGGCGCTCCATCAGCCGGGTCGGCCGGATGTCGCCCTTCTGCTCGAACGTCCAGCACCGGGCGGGGTTGCAGGCGGTTCCCCGGATGAACGAGCAGGGGCTGTAGATGGTAAGGCCCCGGTCCGCGATCGCCCGCACGGTCCGGCGCATGGCGGTCGAGTTGGCAAGGTCGGCGGGCTCCACGACGATTATCGTTCCATCGGGCGCGAGCCGTTCGGCGAGGGAGACGACAAGGTCGGCGCGCCGCTCGATATCGAGGTGGCGGAGTTCGTTCAAGACGTTCGAGAAGACCATGAGATCTATCCGGTCGGGGAGGTCCCCGGCCTCGAGCGCCCCGATGTCGGCGCGGATGGGTTTTTCCACCCGCACGGCGTTGCCTCGCGCCGCGGCCGCCGCCGGAACGAGGGCGTTGTAGGCCTCGAGGTGCTCTTCGGAGCGCTCGACGGCGTAAATTTCCGCGGATCCGCTCCTGACCCGCCCAAAAAGGTCGATGACGGCGAGCGGCACGACTCCCGGCCCGGTGCCGAGATCGAGGATCCGCATGCGGGGTTTTGCGAGCCCGCGGTCGATAACCTGCCAGAGGATGTGCTCGAACTGCACCAGGTAGACCGGCGCGTGGTAGGCCAGGTAGCCGAGAACCTGGTAGGCCTTCCGGTAGCTCACGCGCTTCTCTTTCCAGTACCGGCTCTTCTGGGCAAGGATGGTGTTACGCATCCGGTCGAGCACGACCGGGTCGTCCCAGGACTTGGCGGTCTTCTTCTCGATGTAGGACTCGACGATCCGCTGGATGTAGTCAGGAACCTCCGGCTTCTCGAAGAACGCGAGCTGCCGCTCGCGCCCGGCATCGCCGACCGCTAACGACCCTTCAACGGTGTCCCGCTCGCTCATGGCATACCAGCTCGGCAGGATGGGTAATACAGGTTGCGGGCGCCAACAGGTGCCCCAAGTCTTCCAGGAATTTTACACATTCCGTACCGTTATTTCGCGTTCTTCGCGCCTTCGCGTGAGACCCAATCCCGGTCTCAAAAACTTTGGCTCACGCGAAGCCGCGAAGGGCGCGAGGGGGCATGCGAAATACTGGGGTGCAGTTGTCCGATTGTGGTGGGGAAGAGCGGGGATCCCCCGGCACCCTCCCCGATCAGGGCGTGCCGGCGCCCTTCTCCCGGCCGAGCCGGAAGGCCGCGGTGTTGACCTCGACGGTTTTTTGCGGCACGCACCGCCGCACCGCCTCTTCGAGGGTCCCGGGCCGGAGCGGGATCTCGCCGGACGCCGCCCCGAGCATCACGATGTTCTGCGAGAGGATGCTCCCCGCCTCCTCTGCGAGGCTCGCGGCGTCGATGCAGGTGACGTCGAGGTCGGCGAGGGCGGTGAGGATGCTCTCCTCGTCGGGGACGTCGAGATCCTGCTGGTAGACCGACGTCGGGACGACCAGACTCCGGTTCACGACAAGCCTCCCCCCTGCCGGGAGGTAATGGCGGTAGCGGAGTGCCTCGAGGAGGTCGAAGGCGACGAGAAGATCGGCCGTCCCCGGCACGATCAGGGAGCCGTGCTTCCCGCCGATGCGGATGTGGCTCTCCACCGACCCCCCGCGCTGCGCCATCCCGTGGGTCTCTGCGCTCCGGACGGTGCAGTTCTCGAGGATGCACGCCTCACCGAGAACGTTCGAGGCAAGAACGGTTCCCTGGCCGCCGATCCCGACGATCAGGATGTCGAACGAAGGTTTCATCGCCGTCCCTCCATGACGATCGCGCCCGACGGACAGATATCCGCGCAGACGCCGCACCCGGCGCAGAGCTCGGTTATCGTCGCGTTCTTATCATCGAACGCGATCGCCGGGCAGCCGAACGACCGGCAGGCGCCGCAGCCCGTGCACCGTTCGGGGTCGACCGTGTAGGGTTTGCGCTTGATCCCGCTCTTGCGTGCGGTGATGACGCAGGGCTGTTTTGCGATGACGACCCGGACGCCCCTGCGCTCCTTTGCCTTTCTGAAGGTGTCGAGGAGCACCGGAAGATCGTAGGGGTCGACCGTCTCGACCCAGGAGACCCCGCACGACCGGCAGATCGCATCGAGCGATATCGGGGTGCTTTCCTCGCCCGTTGCCGTCAGGCCGGTGTTGGGGTTCGGCTGGTGGCCGGTCATGGCGGTGATCCGGTTGTCCAGGATGACGACGACCATATCCGCGCCGTTGTAGACGGCGTTTAAGAGCCCCGGGATTCCCGTGTGCAGGAACGTCGAGTCGCCGATGGTCGAGATCACGGGGCGCTCCTCTCCCGACCGGGAGATGCCGCTCCCGACGGTGATCGACGCGCCCATGCAGATGGTGGTATCCACCGCGCCGAGCTGGAGCCCGAGAGTGTAGCACCCGATGTCGCTCGGGAAGATGCCGTCGCGAAAGACCTTCCGCATGGCATAGAACGTCGGCCGGTGCATGCACCCGGCGCAGAGGATCGGCGGACGGGGCGGCACTCCCGGGACCGGTGCGGCCGCCGGGAAGGTCGCCGTGGGTGCCATGTCCGCTCGTCCGAGGGCGGCGGCGACGGTCGCCGGGGTGAACTCCCCTTCGTACTGGACCGTGCCGTCTATCTTACCGAAGACTTCGGTCTTCGTCGCCACCTGCCGGACAACCTCTTCGACGACAGGGTCGAGCTCCTCGACGACGAGGACTTTCTCGTGCCTGTCGACGAAGTCCGCCAGCCACTCTTCGTCGATCGGGTAGGCGCCGATGATCGCGAGCGAGACGTCGTCTCCGAGCACCTCCTGGACGTAGGCGGCGGCGACACCGCTCGCGACGACGGCGGTTTTGCCCCGGACGGTGTGGCGGTTGTAGCCGAGCTCGACCAGTCGGCGTTTGAGCGCCGGCTGTTTTTGGTTCAGGACTTTATGCAGCACCCGGGTATGCGCGGGAATGACCACGTACTGCTTCGGGTCGCGGCTGAAGGCGGCGGTCCGGTGCTCCGTGCCGATCTCTCCGAGGTCGACGTCGCCCTTCGAGTGGCAGATCCGGGTGGTGGGGCGGAAGATCACCGGCAGCCCGAACTCCTCGGAGAGGGCGAATGCGTCCCGCATCATATCGTGCGCCTCCTGGACCGACGCCGGGTCGAGGCAGGGGAGCCGGGCGAAGTGCGCGTAGCGCCGGGTATCCTGCTCGTTCTGGGAACTGTGCGCGAAGGGGTCGTCTGCGGAGAGGACAACGAACCCGCCGGTAACCCCGGTGTATGCGCTCGTCATCAGGGGATCGGCCGCCACGTTCAGCCCGACGTGCTTCATGGTGCAGAGTGCGCGGAGGCCGCACCAGGCGGCGGCGAGCGCGTTCTCGAAGGCGACCTTCTCGTTCGTGGACCACTCCACGGTGAAGGGCCGCTCCTTCTGCACACGGAGGACGTCGATCACTTCGGATGACGGCGTTCCGGGATAGCCGCTGGCAAAATCGATGTTTGCCTCCAGGCATGCGTGAGCGATGCCCTCGTTTCCGAGTAGGTATCGTATTGCCATTGTTCCACTCAACTATACTTCTATCATCGGGTTTCAACATAGCGCTTTGGATATCAGTCCAAAACCATTAAGTGTTAAGATGGCAGATGTTGTAGGGTAAGTCCCACCGGGCCCGTAGCATAGCTGGTGGTGCACCCGGCTGATAACCGGGAGGTCGTGCGTTCGAATCGCATCGGGCCCATCGTTTCTCATTTTATGCAATTTCCATGGGTTGTTTGAACAGGTGGTGCACCCGGCAGATTGCCGGGAGGCCGTGTGTTCGAATCTCGCCGTCCTATCGTTTTCTTTACTTTATGCCTGTCATATATTTCCGAAGTACCGTTTCAAACGGTGCATCTCCTCGTAACGCTCAATTTCATCCCGGGTTGGGAAAAAGGTTGTGGAGCGCGAGCGCACCGCCGGTCTCTCCGGGTGCCGGGCCGGGCAGCGGGTATTCCGGTGTATAGGGAGAGTGCATCGCCCCCGGGATGATGGTTTTTCCCAACCCTGCCTTTCATGGAAAAGTCACTCTTTTTTACGTCCCGCGAGGAGATCTATCCCTATGTTTCCCATAGGTCATGCGGCAAGTATTCCCCGCATAACCCCCGATACCTGCCCCATTCCCTCTCGATCCTGCACCGTGCGGTGCCGGAGGAGGAGGCGGGCGTGAACGCCGTCGAGGTCAGGGGCCTCTCGCGGTCCTTCGATGGCCGCGAGATCCTCCGCGACGTCTCGTTCGCCGTCGGGCACGGCGAGATCTTCGGCTACCTCGGGCCGAACGGCGCCGGAAAGACCACGACCATCCGGATCCTGCTCGGGCTGCTCGCCCCCGGCGCGGGCGAGGTCCGGGTCCTCGGGAGGGACCTCACCGCCGACGACGATGCGCGGGCGCGAGTCGGGGTGCTCTTCGAGAACAACGGTCTTGCCGACCGGATGAGCGCCGCGGACAACCTGGCCTACTACGCCGGGCTCTACGGCGTCGAAGAACCTGCGGCGAGAATCGACGACCTCCTCGCGCTCGTCGACCTCGCCGACCGGCAGGACGACCCGGTCGGGACGTTCTCGACCGGCATGAAGCGGAAACTCGGGATAGCCCGGGCGATCCTTCACCGGCCCGAGGTGGTCTTCCTCGACGAACCCTCCTCCGGCCTCGACCCCGGTGCGCAGAGGATGGTCCGCGACCTTATCATCGAGCTCTCCCGGCGGGAGGAGATGACCGTGTTCTTAAACTCGCACCACCTCGACGAGGTCCAGCGGGTCTGCTCCACGGTCGCGATCCTTGCGGGAGGGAGGATCCGGGCCTTCGATTCGGTTACAAACCTCACCGCGGCATCCGGCCGCCCGGCCGTGACGGTCGCCCTTGCCGACCCGGGCGAGCGTGCCCGCGCATGCGAGACCGTCGAGGGGCTACCGTTCGTCACCGGGTGCGAACCGGACGGTGACGCCCTCCACTGCACCCTCGCCGACCCGGGCGCGACCCCCGACCTCGTCGCGACCCTCGTCGGCGCCAACTTCCGGATCGAGGAGGTCCGCCGGTCGTCCCGGTCGCTTGAGGAGATCTATCTCGAACACGTCGGCCGGGTGGAGGACGGAGCATGAGCACGCTCGCCGTCATCGCCCGCCGCGAAATAAGGCTCGCCCTCCGGAACCGGAGCGCCCTCATCACCGCGTTCATCTTCTCCATCTGGTTCCCGGTCATGTCGGCCCTCAGTATTGCTGTGGGCGCCGATGGCGACGCTGCGGCCGTTACCGCCGGCATCGCCACGATCACGCTCCCGGTCGCGGTCTTTCTGGGCTACATCTTCTGCGCCGATGCCTTCCTCCGCGAGAAGCGGGACGGCACCATCGAGACGCTCCTCTGCGCCCCGGTTTCGCTCCAGCGTCTCTGGGAGGGAAAGGCGGCCGGGGTCACCGTCCCGGCGTACCTGATGATGCTTCTCTCGGCCGCGGTGAGCATCGCGGCGATCTCAGGTCTCACCGGAGTTTCCATCGCCGCCGAACCCCTGCTCCTCCTTCACTTCGCGGCCGTCGTCCCGGTCTGGATCGCCGCCTCGGCCGGGCTCATCGGCGCGGCCCAGCTCGCGCTCGGGATGCGGGAGAACCAGATCCTCGGGTTCGTCTTCATATTCGGGTTCATCTTCCTGATCGTCCTGTTCCAGCAGATCGTGCCGGCCGGGTCGGGTATCTCGGCGGCGACGGAGGCGGTCCTTGCGGTGGTCGGGCTCGCGCTCCTCGCTCTGGCCCGTTTCATCGCCGGGAAGGTGACGAAGGAGCGGATCGTCCGGACGATCCCGTGAGGTGCAGGGCGGGGATGCGTCCCCGGCAGAAGTAAGATATACCGGTGCAGCAAGGATGCACCCATGATGCAGGAGGAGCACGATCTCCAGAACCGGATCCTTCGTGCCCTCCGGTTCCGGCCGAAGGGCATGACCATCACCGAGGTGGCAAAGCAGCTCGGCGTCACTCGGAACCCGGTCTCGAAACACCTCGAGATCCTGCAGATCGCCGGCAAGGTCGACGTCCGGCAGATCGGCAACGCGAAACTCTTCTCCCTCGCCCAGCGCGTCCCGATCTCCGCCTTCCTCTGCTTCACGAAGAACCTGATCCTCATTCTCGATAACGACCAGCGGATCGTCCAGGTCAACGATCAGTGCCAGAAAGCCCTCAAACGCTCGAAAGACGAGCTGATCGGCCTGACGCTGGAAGAGGCCGCCCACCCGGTCGTCTCCACCCCCGAAGCGCTCGCGGTGATCGAGGGGCTCGAGCGGGAGCAGGTGATCGCCGACGTCCGCTACGCGCGTGAGGACGGGGAGTTCTTCTACCAGATGCAGGTGATCCCGACGACCTTCGAGGACGGGGAGAAGGGCTGCACGATTGTCCTCGAGGACATCACCGAGCGGAAGCAGTACGTCAGGAATATGGAGTTTCTCGCCCGGACGGCGATGGAGCTTGTCGATATGCCGGCGGAGGCGGATATCTACCAGTACGTCGCGGATTGCATCTCCGAACTGGTGCCGGGGACCCTCATCCACGTCCTCTCCTACGACGAGAGCAGCCGGCAGTTCATCGCGCGCGCTTTTCGTGATCGAGCTGCTCACAATGTATTGATGCAGATCCTCGGGCGGGACCCGGCCGGAATGGTATTCCCGCTGGATTACACCGCCTCGCACCCCCTCGGGGGAGACCCCGCGAGTCTGCTGCATGGGGGGATCCAGGAGTTATTCTTCAAGCCCCAGATCGGGAAGGTAACACTACCCTTCTACGACGTCTGCTTCGGGCAGATCCCGGAAGATCGCTGTGAGGAGATCCTCCGGGCCCTGAACCTCGGAAAGGTCTATGTCCTCTTTCTCGTCTGGGGGGAGCACCTCTACGGCGATCTCGGTATCTATCTTCCCCTGGAGAGGGAACTGGAGAATAGACGGGCCATCGAGTCGTTCGTCCGCCAGGCCTCCATCGCCATTGCCCGGCGGCAGACCGAGGAGCGGCTCCGCCGCAGCGAAGCCCGGTTCCGGGACCTGGTCGATTCCTCCCCCGTCGCAGCTGCGGTCATCGAGAGCGACGGCCGCTACACCTACCTCAACCAGGCGTTCACCGACCTCTTCGGGTATACGCTCGCTGACATCCCCACCGGGAGGGATTGGTTCCGGACGGCGTTCCCCGATCCCATCCGCCGCCGCGAAGCGATCGCCGCCTGGAAGTCGGACCGGGAAGAGGCCGGCAGAGGGCGGCCCCGCCCGCGGACGTTTCCGATCCGGTGCAAGGGTGGGGAGGAGAGGGCGATCCGCTTTTCGCCCGTCGAGCTCTCGGATGGGACGCAGTACATTACCTACGAGGACGTCACGGAAGAGCGCCGGGTCTACGGGATGCTGGTGGACGAGATTGCGGAGTTGCGGCGGAAGTAACCCGGTTCCCGGTGTCGCACGGATAGAAAAGAGATATTGTCGGCCTCGTGCAGGCCCGGGATGTCTACAGCGTCTCCTCGCCGTAGAGATACGGCCTGAGGGCCTCCGGGATGGTGACCGACCCGTCCTCGTTCTGGTAGTTCTCCAGGATCGCCCGGATCGCGCGGGAGGTCGCGATCGCGGTGCTGTTCAGGGTATGCGCGTAGCGCTTCGAGGTGAACTCGGTCGGATCGCGCACCTTGATGTTCAGCCGAACCGCCTGGTAGGCCGTGCAGTTCGAGCAGGATACCGCTTCGCGGTAGCGCTCTTCGCGCGGCATCCAGACCTCGAGGTCGTACTTCTTTGCGGCGACCGTCCCGATATCCCCCGTGCAGATCGAGACGACCCGGTAGGGGAGGCCGAGCCGCTGGAAGACTTCCTCGGCGTTCGCCATCAGCTCCTCGTGGAGGTCCCAGGACTGCTCCGGCGTGGCATAGACGAACTGCTCCACCTTGTGGAACTGGTGAACGCGGAAGAGCCCCTTCGTGTCGATCCCGTGCGCCCCGATCTCGCGCCGGAAGCACGGGCTCAGCCCCGCAAGCCGGAGCGGCAGGTCCTTCTCCTCGAAGATCTCATCGCAATACATCGCGGCCATCGGGTGCTCGCTCGTCGCGATCAGGTACTCGTCCTCGCCGTCGATCTTGTACATGACGTTCTCGAAGTCGGCCAGATCGGTCACGCCCTCGTATGCGGCCCGGTTCATCATGTAGGGCGGGATGATCGGGGTATACCCGCGCTCGACAAGGATATCCATCGAAAACCGCTGGAGCGCCATATCGAGCAGGGCGAGCCTGCCCTTCAGGAAGTAGAACCCGGATCCGGCGATCTTCGCCGCGCGTTCGAAGTCCGCCCAGTCATGCTCGACGGCGAGCGCGCCGTGGTTCTCCAGGTCGAACGCGGGCATCCGGGGTTCGCCCCATCGGCGGATCTCGACGTTCTCGGAGTCGTCCTTGCCGACAGGCACGCTTTCGTGGAGGATGTTCGGGAGCCGCATCAGGCGGTACCGCACCGCCTCGGTGAGCGTCTCGCGCTCCGCCTCCGCCTCCTTGATTCGCTCCGGGAGGCCTGCGGCTTCGGCGAGGAGCTCGGTGATATCGTCCCCCGCCTTCCTCGCCTGGCTGATCTCGCGGGAAATGACGTTTCTCCGGTTGCGCAGATCTCCGATCGCAACGGTGAGTTCCCGTGCCCTCCGGTCCATCTCCAGCACCTCGTCGACCCAGGCCAGTTTCTCGGTGTCTCCTCTCTTCGTGAGGTCTGCCCGGACGATCTCGGGGTGTGCACGAACGAACTTCAACTCAAGCATACTGTCTCGTACGTACTTCGCCATGACGGTATATGGTCATGTTGCCCTTCTGCGGGGTGGGTGCAGGTGATCGCCCGGGCTGTGCCCTGCTTGTGCCCTGCCCTCTCCACCCGAAACCTACTCTTATAATTTCAGGCGAACCAACTCATCTAGCATGGAAAAAAACCAGAAGATCGTCCTGGTGACAGGCGCCCTTATCACGCTCGGGCTGCTCTTCATCGACGTTTTCTTCGCCCTCATCGCGCTGGTGCTTATGCTCGTTCTTCTGATGATCTTCCACATCATGGGAGATTCCGGTAGTTACCCGCTCGTCACCGTGGATCTCTCGGAAGATGCGCGTGAGATCATCGTCACCAATACGGGCACCGCGAGGGCGCAGAACATCCACGTCGCCCTCGTCCCGCTCGACATCGATTTCGAGATCGCCTCGCTCGACCCTGACGAGGAATCCGGATTCGGCCTCGCTTCGATGCTCGTGGAGGCGAAAGCGGTCATCACATACGAAAATGACGAAGGCCGGCAGTTCATGCGCTCGTATCCGCTTACGGCGCTTGAGGCCGGACGTGACCTCCTGGAACCGATGTTCCCGATCTTCGGGCGCCGGTGAGGGGGGAGACCCCCCCTCGCTCTCGGGGGCTAACTCAGCAAAAATGGCTTTGTTGAAACCCCATCTGTTGGCTCCAGATGGTTGCAATCCAAGGGCACTCCAGGGCACGGCTTTCCCGTGGCTATTGCCATGACTGCCCCCGCCCTTAGGGCGGGGGAGGAGGCCGGAGGCCGGG
>NZ_DAFZ01000114.1 GCF_002498065.1 Methanoculleus sp. UBA208
GCAAGAGGGTTTCAACAGAGCCAATTTTTCACTATCAAGGAAAAAAGACGGCAATTCATACCAAAGTAAGCCACGGAAACAAGGAGATCAGTGACACATTAATCAACCTCATGGCGAAGCAGATTTACCTCTCAAAATCTCAGTTTGAAGGGCTTGTCGAGTGTACCGTGAAAGAAGATGATTTGGTCAAGATTTATTCTGAATCCGGGATGCTTTAGAGGTCATTCAAATGCCCTCCCGATCATGACGATGCATGCCAGCTGTCCCCCGGTCGGAAGAGATAATCATCAAACAAAATCTCCCTCTTCCATCAGACTGGCAGTATTCCTCAGCCCATACGCATCCAGAACCATGAACACGCCCATCATAAGCACGATTCTCACCAGCAAGAAGTTGAGGAACTCAATCAGCCTGTCAGGCAGTGTTGGAAGAGCACGACTAAAAACCTTCAGACCAATCGTATTTCGGAAAATACATCATCGCCAAAAAGAAGCATGTGATAGTATGTCTTTAACAGAAATAGGCTGCTGTGGGGCGTATTGCGGGACATGCCGGGTATTGAAGGAACAGGCATGCAAAGGGTGTAAAATCGGCTACGATACCGGCGAGCGGGATATCGACAGGGCCAGATGCCGGATAAAGGTGTGCTGCATGAAGAAAGGCTATACATCCTGTGCGGATTGTCCCGAGCTCCATGGATGCCGGACACTGAACGAATTCTATGCTAAAAACGGGTACAAATACAAGAAGTATAAGCAGGCAATCGAGTTCATCAGACAAAAAGGGTATTCTGCATTTCTCAAGATAGCCGGTACCTGGACGAATGCCTACGGAAAATATGAAAATAAGTGACCGGGAGGAGTCCTCCGGATAGTACCCTCACCACACCCCGGGCACCAGCCGGTAGCGTGTCTTCTGCCGGTACTCCGCGTACCCCGGGAGTTCCCTCACTAAAACCTCTTCTTCGTTCCGGATCCGGAGAATGATGAGTGCGGGCACGGGGAGAAACACGAAGAACGCCCAGAAGGACCCGAGGGCGAGCGGCGTCGCAAGAAACATCAGGATCGTTCCCAGGTACATGGGATGGCGGACGACGGCGTAGGGGCCGGTCTCGATCACCTTCTGCCCCGCCTCGACCTCCACCACCCGGGCCGCATAACTGTTCTCCCGGATTGTCAGGAAGAATATGAGATACCCGAGGAGAACCAGTCCGTCGGCCGCGAGGACTACGGCGACCGGCAGGTCCGACCACCCGAACCGGTAATCAAGGCCCGGGATGACAAAGCCGACGATGAGAACGATCGAAGAGAGTGCTATAATCGTCCTCTGCTCGCTCTCCCGCTCCCGCGTCCTCATGCGCCGTTCGAGGAGCTCCGGGTCGTGCTTCAGGAGATACAGGGCTGCGAAGGCTATGGGTATGAAGAGAACGCCCAGATAAAGCCACCCCTCCCAGTAATGGATCGAACCGGCGGGGACGAAGAGGAGCAGGGCTACGACAATGAGCCCCGCGATGAACCTGGCCAGAACCGCTCCCGCCAACCGGGCAGCGCTCCCCTCCGTCATAGATGCATTACCCTGCTCTGTTCCTTCTGGGCGTCCTGTTCCGGATCCCCTTCGTTGCTTCCCGGGATCTACCCGCCACCGAACCCTTCCTCGATGCCGTTATCCCTGGTCGCCCAACGCGTCTCCACTGTATTCCCGGTTCTGCAACACTTCCCGATGTCGTTATCTCCGATTGCCCCACGCATCTCCCCCTGGTTTCCGTATCCCTTCCCGATCCTGTGCCGACAGCCGGTGCCGCCCCAACCCCGGCACGTGGTTCCGGAAGCGCCTGTTGTTCAGGAATGACGACGCCATTGAGTACCTCAAACAGTCTCAGCCCCAGAGCGGTCGGCTCGTAGAACACCTTCCGCTTATCGGCAAAATCCTCGAGTTTGGCGATCTTCCTTGCCACAAGCCCGCCGTCGACAAGACCTTTCAGCACCGGGCCGATGCTGTTCGGGTTCGCCTTGAACTCCTCTTTTATCTCGCTGAAGTACTTCCTGCCCTCGAGCACCAGGGCTATGTACACGGCCCACCGGAGATCGCTATTCAGTTCCATCACGGCAGCCCGGGCCTCGTAGGGGACTTCGTTCAGGAATTTTTCGACAACTGCCTGCTCCATACCTCACCTCAACACGGACATTAGTTACATATAGCTAACTGATATAACCGTTTCGCCAACATCGGTTAGTATTACGTAACTAATAGTTATAATATCGCAATGATAATACTTTCTTAATGGTACCGCCGAGGGGACGCTCGACCGGGCAGGATGCAGCCCGCATTCGCTTCGAGAGATTGAAGCGAGAGCTCCCCATCGGCATTTACGGCTCTTTTCACCAGGAGAGAAAGAACGACCTGCTCAGGCTGAGGGGTGCCGTCAGGCAGCATGGTTACCTCAATGCGTGCATATCAGAAGACTTAGACGACAGACCTCACGAAGCACCAAATCCATCGGACCCCGTATACGATCGTCGCTTGAGCATACAACTGATCGATCGGAGTGTGGCTCATGTCTTCGTCCTCGCAATGCCTGAGGAGGGAGAACCGGCCAACCTGATACAATCCGTTTCGATGGAACTGGAACGACTCACCGCACTCATGGAACATAGAATAAAGGACCATCAGGATGTCATGCTCCTTGTCCAGAACGGACTTATGGACTGCATCGCAGGGAGCGCCGGAAACGTATGCAAGGGACTGATTGCCGGAAAGGAGTACGAGTGGGATATCGAATACTATACGCGGATTGGTACCACCTTCAAACCGACGATCAACTTCTGTTATCGGTGTATTGAAAAGCGATGGGACCTATTATAGCGAACCCATCCAGCAACGATCTGAGGGGGCCACCCCGGGCACCAGCCGGTAGCGCCCGCCCTACCGCCCTTCCTCTCCCCGGATCATCATCTCCGCCGCATCCTCCAGGGAACCGAGTCCGATCCGGATGATCTCCCGGAGCCCGGCAATCTTTCGCCACATACGATTGCCATACACCACCACTCGATTACATAATACACTCAATTGATTACAAAATAAACTCAATTGAACACATTTAGAAATCAAAAGAGCACCTTTTTATAATCAACAGGCCCATCCCCATACATGCTTGAAGTCCTCATCACCTCGGAGACGAGAGTGAGACTGCTCACGCTATTCCTTATGAATCCCGGCAAGGAGTATTACATACGCCAGATCGAGAGGCTTGTCGGGAAGAACTACGCGCTTGTCCGGAAGGAACTCGCAAGACTCGAATCGTTCGGACTATTGACGTCGGAGGTGAAGGGGAACCAGACATACTATTCTGTCGACCAGGATTTCTTCCTCTACCCCGAGTTGCAGAGACTGGTACTCAAGACCGAGGGGGTCGCCCAGGCCTTGAAGGAGCGGCTCGGCGAGATCGGAGATGTCGATTGCATATTCATCTACGGCTCGTTCGCGAAAGGAAGCGCAGGTGCAAAGAGCGATATCGACCTCTTCATCGTCGGGGATGTCGATGAAAACCGGCTGATCCCCCTGCTCAACGAGAGTGAAAGGACGCTTCAAAGGGCGATCAATTATACGCTGGTAACAAAAGAAGAACTGCGGGACCGGGTCGCCGGGGCGGACCCGTTCATCACTAATGTCCTGAACGGGCCAAAAATCATGATCGAGGGCGAGGGATGCTATGGTAAAACGGCTGGAGACGGAAGGAAAGATTGAGAGGATACCCATCGATCGGAGAACGGTCAGGGAAGCGATCGATATCGCCGAACGAGACCTTCGTGCCGCCGAAATGGACCTTGCGATCAGCAATGAATGGACATACAACATCGCCTACAACGCGGTTTTGTCGGCAGGCAGAGCACTGATGTTTGCCGGAGGCTACCGCCCGAAGGGCGGTGAAGGGCACGTTTCCGTGAAGGAATTCCTGGGGGTATCATCTCAATCAGGATGAGGTTGCCGTCTTCGACCGGATGCGGAGAAAGCGGCATATGGCCACGTATGATGTCAGTTCCATCGTCACCCATACCGACGCAGAAAGTGCAATTACTATGGCAAGAACCCTGGTGGACACGATAAAGGGAATTCTTACAGAGGATGGATTCTTATCGTAACGCACTGTTGTGCGGGCAGGTACGGTGCGGAGACGCCGGCTCTACCGCCCCTCTTCCCGGATCATCGCTTCAACCGCCATCCTCCATCGGCCCGAGTTCGGTTCGGAGGATCGTCGGTTTCACCGCATAGCAGGAGTGAACGCCGGTATCACGGAGGCCGGCAATCTTTCGCCGCTCTGTAGCCCCCCGGTGACGCCCGGGGGAATCTGCTTTGTCACTTCCCCGATGGTGATGAACCTTAGCACGACGGCAGGCACATGCGATCCCCACGAACTCCTCAAACGACCGGCAGGATGGCCCGGGCGCCGAATCCGTCCTTCCATGGCGTCCTCCATATCCTTCAGATTGCGGCCCTTTCACGCCGACGATAGCAGGGGTTCGAATGCCCTCAACAGCACCCCGGCCGATGGAGAACCGCTCTCCGCCGTTCATTCCTCGATCGGGAATCCCACGAAATCCGCCACAGCCGCTGCAGACATCTATATATACTCTGTTCCCTATCCCGCCGCGACGTGGGATCATTGATGCCGTGGAAATTTTCACCCTACACCGCCTGCAGGCAGATCTTCCCTTTTGAGACAGGTCAACGAGACATACGCGCACCAGGAGCAGCGAGACACCCGGAAAACAGTGGCAACACCATCCACCTGTCTGCACGAGAGCAGCGCACGCGGGATCGTGATCGCATGCACAGGGCTCTTCGCCCTTGAAACGAGGCGGAGAGCCGGCAACAGTCGAGGAAGGTGAAACGTATGAGAGTTGTAGCTTTCGGGGTGATGGCCATCGCTATTATCGCCATCGCCGTCATCTGCGCAACGGGAATCACTTCGGCAATGCCGCCCCCCATACAGCCGGAGCAACCGCCGGTAGTCGAACCTCCCCCACCGCCGACGCCGACGGTCATGCCCACGCGACCGCCGGTAGTCGGACCGACGATAATAGTCGAACCTCCGATAGTCGAGCCTCCCCCACCTCAAACACCGACGGCCACACCAACACAGACCCAGGTGCCGACGACAACGCCGACAGCCACACCGACACAAACTCAAACTACAACGGCAGCAACACCGACGCAGCCATCAACGACAACACTCTCACGGCCGCCACCGCCGACAGTCGCACCTCCGCAACCGTCAACGACGCAGCCCCAACAGAACGTCTCGACCGGTCCCGCGACGCAGGTATCGAGCGGCCCGGCGGACCAGATGTACCCTGCAATATCCGGAGACAGCATCGTCTGGGTTCTCAACGATTCGCAAAACGAATCACTCTCGGTGGAACTCTACAGCATCTCTTCGGAAAATACCTCGACCATCTCCGACGCCACATCGGTTCCTCTCGCGATGCCGTACCAACTTGCCATCGCTGAGAATAACGCCGTCTGGTCCGGGCTAAACCCACAGACAGGAGGAACTAACATCCACCTCTACGACACCGCTTCGGGCACGCTGCAGCAGGTGACGGAGGATGGCCCCGGAATGCAGCTGGATCCGGGTGTTTCGCAGGACTACATCATCTGGACTAACCTTACGAACGAGTCGAGCGACGTATACCTCTACGAGATTGCAAATGAAAACATCACACCCATGGTCTCCCCTCTCTCCTACCAGATGGAGACGGCCATCGGTGGAAATACGACTGCCTGGGCGGATAACACGACCGGGGGCGGAGACTTCGACATCGTGGTGGCGCCCCTCGGGGAATCGAACGGGACCTTCCTGGGCGATTCCGGTGACGAGCGCTATCCCGACGTCTCGAGCGACGGCCGGTACGTCGCCTGGATCAGCTTCCTCGAGAACCGGAGCGCCGTGTACCTCTACGACGTGGCGGAGGACAACGCGATAGAAATAACCGAAGAATCGGCACGTCCGGACGCCGTTGCGGTCGACGGCAACCTCGTCGTCTACTCGGACATGCGGACCGGCAACCACGACATCTACATGTATAACGTAACCAACGGAACGGAAACGCCGGTTACGCAGGATCAGTATGACCAGTCCTACCCGGACGTCTCCAACGGCGAGATCGTCTGGATGGGCAACAATACCGGCCGGTGGGAGATCTATCGTCTCCCTGCCGGCGGGTAATCAGGAGCAGGACAGTCGTACATTCCCCTTTAACATCCAAAAGTTGAGCCGCTGAAGAGGGGCGCCGGCCGATTCTCCGGCCGGAGGAGACGGTCATCGAGCGAAGCCGCCCGCTTCCATCAGACGGGCGGCGTTCCTCAATCCCCACGCATCCAGAACCAGAAACGCACCCGCCATGAGCACGATCCCGGCGAGCAGGAAGACGAGGAGATCGACCAGCCCCTCGGGCAGGGTAACGGCGAGAATCCCGAGAACCAGCGAACTTACTCCCAGCCCGAGCGTATACCAGAAGCCGTTCGGCAAATGCCCTCGCTCCCGAACCACCCGGAGCAGCGTGACGACGGCGCTGGAAAAAAACCAGACCACTAGAACCAGCAGGATGAGGACGAGGTACAGTTCCCAGAAGACAAACAGAGCGAC
Organism: Methanoculleus sp. UBA208; assembly: GCF_002498065.1. Lineage (GTDB taxonomy): Archaea > Halobacteriota > Methanomicrobia > Methanomicrobiales > Methanoculleaceae > Methanoculleus. Next base: position 6,647 of record NZ_DAFZ01000114.1, read on the forward strand.
CCCTGCACCCGCCACGAGACTCCCCCGGACGATATCCCTGTCTGCATGCTCCTGCCTCTTCCTCTGCCGGATGCCCTTGACGATCGTGAGGAGGCCGATAAAAAGAACAAGGGAGGGCAGGATTACGGCGAAGAAGGGCGTAACATCAGAGAACGCCAGGAAGAGAAGGATCGTGGCTATCGCCCACAGGAGCGCTCCAAAGCCCATCCGGAGCCTCCAGCTCGTATGCTGATCTAGAAGACGCTGCAGAGGGTCTTTCCGTGTCGCGTCTTTCGCCGTTACGAGAATGGTATCCATAGTCTCGTAAACCATGAGCACCAGGGGTGCATCGTCGATCAGGTGCATGAGGGGGTTCTTCTCCGGGTCGTACCGGTCCAGGTGGACGCGGTACTCCGAGACCGTCTCGTGGGCGTGGTACTGCCCTTTCCGGTAACTCGCGACGGTCTCAGGGCTCGGCACGTTGATGGCGGACCGTTTCCAGCCCGGATCGAGCGGGTCGGTCACCAGAGCTTTCGGGACGACGACCTGAAAGACCCCCTGGTGCAGGGCATCGAGATACGACTCAAGCGTGCTCAACCTCTCTCCTCCTCACGATTGTTTCATCCTCAGGATTCCCCGATACGGCTCGGGTTGTCTTCGTGCAGGATTGACAGCCGGGCAATTACGCAAACTCCGGGTTTAATCGTATGAGATCGCCTGCATATAACAAATCCCCGCATCCGCCGCCGGGGGAACCCGGTCGGAGATAGATATGGATAATAACGTGTTTGGCAGGTATGAATATAGCGCATTTTCATGGAGGCGCTTGCCCTGCAGCGCTCCCTGCTGTTCACCGATGAACGCAGGGATAATGGGCGAGGTCCCGGACAGACACCCCTTTACCGTCACCGCAGCCGGAATGCCGGGAGGATCGCCATGATACCTCCCACGACTGCGAAGATTGCCACGATCAAGGGCCACTGCCGATATCGGTGGGTGGGCGAGGAGGAGGAAACCGAAGACGATGCTGAGAACCCCGGGATGTTCGTTCCCCATCCGCCCCTCTGAAAGCCCGAACCCGGTGTACAGTCCCGATGACCGGACTCTGGTGAAGATGGCAACGACCGTCGGAAGGGGGCAGAGTGGCATACAACGGATAAGCAAGGACGAATATACCGGCAAGGATTCCCAGAACCCCCGAGAGGAGGCTTCATCCGCACCCTCCTTCTCCAGGCAAACGCCGCTTTCGTCGGTCTGGGGTTCGGCCTGAACCCCCTGTTCATCCTGGCCGTCATGACGCTCGTGGAGCGCAAGGTAGTCCTCGCCATCTACGAGCTCCTGGACGCATTTGCCGGGCAGTCGGAGAGAGCCCGGCGTTTCAAGATGAAACGACATCCTGTTTTGTGGAAGTACGGAGCCGTCGCGCTCATCGTCCTTCCCGCACTCCCGGCAATCGGCCTCTATTCGAGCGTCGTCATCGGGTGCCTTCTGCGCTGGAACAAGCTTCAGTTGCTCTTCTTCGTCACGCCGGGATGGATTCTCGTCATCACCTTCCTCCTGCTGGTGGCTCTCGGGTTCATCCAGGCGATCTTCTGATGCGGACGACAGGGATCTCCAGGACGGTGAAGAACGCGCCTGTCACGGAGCGGCGCAACCCTGTGACTGAAAATCCTGAAAAAGGCCCCCGGCCAGTGCGAAAGACGGGATTTTATTAGCAGCCGCGATGAACCCATAATTAATGGTACTGCCGTACAGGAACAAATCCGAAAGGGATAAGAAAGACGAAATCCCGGAAACGTCTCCGGATGAGTTCTCCCGGGATGTTATCCAGGCACGGGCTGAAGCGGAAAAGATCATCAGCACGGCAGAAGACGATTTAAGACGTCTTAATGAGATGAGATGGAGCCTTAGATATACACCTTTCATCCTTGCAGCCGCAATAATAGTTAATCTGGGACTTCTGCTCGTATTCACCTGGCAGTATTACCTGTACTGGATTATGGCATCGTTCATATTCCTGATGGTAAACCCCTTTCTAACCATGCTCCCGACCGATGTGGACAATTTAAAGTCGTACGTAGGATACATCAGGGATCTCAAGGACCGTGAGAGGAAAGGCCGGGACGAGATTAAGTCCGAAGAAACCTCCAGAATGAGCGACATTGCCGATAAAACGAAGACGCTCAAAGGACTCTCAAGGCAGAGGAGATACCTGTACGAACTCGGATGGAACCTGTTCTTTATGAACTGTCAGCCGCTTGCCCCGGGTTTTCTTGTGCTTTTCGCCCTCTCCTCGGTATTTGCGTTTGCAGGGTGGGCCATTAACGGTGAATTCGAGTTGTTCTCCTCCTTGATCGTTATAGTCCAGTCCGTTGCAATCATCGTATTCTATGCGGCGATTGTACACGTGCAGCCGTATTCACGCGGCTTTTTCACGGGCATGCTTGGTGCGCATTCCAGGTTCAAAGAAAAATACGAGGAGGCCTGGAGCCAGGGGCTGAAGTATGCACTCACTGCGGTCGTGCTGATAACCGTCACCGGAATAATCGTTATCGCGGCAATTCTTCTCCCGGGGTTTACCTATGACAGTTTTAGATCCGCCGAAGCCGATATTCATATCAGAGCCGGAACATTTGCCCTCATTTTCCTGACGCAGAGGCTCTGTTGAAACCCTCTTG
>NZ_DAFZ01000044.1 GCF_002498065.1 Methanoculleus sp. UBA208
GGAGGAATTCAACAAAGCCATTTATCGATAAACAAGACTTCAATATCAAACCGATTGGCATTTTGTTGAATTATCGCCCTTCGTGTGCCTTGCCGATGAGTGAAAACGAATATCTGACCCGTAAATCGAGAATCGATCCGAAGTTACGGGCGGCTGGCTGGGATGTCGTTCCCTACAGAGAAGGCAGTTCGCTCAGTGTATACGAACGGTGTGCTATCGAGGAGTATCCGACCGAGAACGGCCCTGCCGACTATGCCCTCTGTGTCAACGGAGAAATCCTGGGGATTGTCGAGGCGAAGAAAGTCTCGCTGGGGCCGCAGAGTGTTCTTGTGCAGGCGGAGCGGTATGCACGCGGGATCACCGATACTCCATTCAACTGTGACGGCATCCGCGTCCCGTTCCTCTACGCAACCAACGGCGAGGTGATCTGGTATCGTGATGCGCGGCATCCGCGGAACCGTTCGCGTGAGATTGTGGGATTCCATTCGCCGGATGCTGTGCTGGAACGCCTGCAGAGCGATCTCGATCGAGAGTGTTTGCAGTTCTCCACGGTCCCGGATAACCCCCGGATGCGCCCCTATCAGCGCGAAGCCTGCAACGCTATCGGGAACGCGATCACAGAGCGCCATCGAGCGATGCTGGTTGCAATGGCGACCGGGACGGGCAAGACGTTCACAATGGTCAACCTCATCTACCGCCTGATGAAAGCGGGTGTGGCAAAGCGTGTCCTCTTCCTCGTCGACCGGCGGGCTCTCGCGGCGCAGGCGGTGCGTGCATTCGCCTCGTTCGATACCGAGCAGGGGTTGAAGTTTGACAAGACCTACGAGGTCTATAGCCAGCAGTTCCACCGCGGCGACCTGGACGACGACGATCCCTTCGATATCACGGTGCTGCCGAACGCCTACCTCACCGATCCGCAGCCCGGACATGCCTTTGTGTATGTCTCGACCATCCAGCGGATGACCATCAACCTCTTCGGCAAGGCTGCCGCCTTCCCCTGCACGGAGGAGGCGGAGGAAGACGCCGAGAAGATGGATATCCCGGTCCACGCCTTCGATCTCATCATTGCAGATGAGTGCCACCGCGGGTATACCTCGCAGGAGATGTCGATCTGGCGCAGCACGCTCGACCACTTCGACGCGATAAAGATCGGGCTCACCGCGACGCCCGCCTCGCATACGATGGCCTACTTCAAGCACAAGGTCTACGAGTATCCCTACGAGCGGGCTGTCGGGGAAGGCTACCTGGTCGATTACGATCTCGTTGCTATCGAGTCCAGCGTCCGGATGCAGGGGATCTTCCTGAAAGAGGGCGAGACCGTCGATCTCGTCGACCCCGAGACCGGACAGAAGACGCTCGATATCCTAGAAGACGAGCGTGAATACCCCTCGGAACAGATCGAGCGGAGTATCACATCGATCGACTCGAACCATAAGATCCTCGAAGAGATCAAGCGATACGCTGATGAGCACGAGGAGCGCTACGGTCGCTTCCCGAAGACCCTGATCTTCGCCGTCCAGGACATCCCGCATACATCCCACGCGGATCAACTGGTCGATGCCGCCCGCGAGGTCTTCGGGAGAGAGGATGCGTTCGTCCAGAAGATCACCGGCAAGGTCGACCGCCCCCTGCAGAGAATAAGGGAGTTTCGGAACCGGAAACTACCGGGAATCGTCGTCAGCGTCGATCTCCTTTCGACCGGCGTGGATATCCCCGACCTCGAATACATCGTCTTCCTCCGGCCGGTGAAGTCCCGTATTCTCTTTGAGCAGATGATGGGAAGGGGGACGCGCAAAGGGGAGCATCACCCGGACAAATCGCACTTTACCGTCTTCGACTGTTTCGGCGGGACGTTGATCGAGTACTTCCGGCAGGCCACCGGCATCACGGCCGAGCCGCCGCAAAGGGAGGCAAAACCGATCGCGAAGATCATCGACGATATCTGGAACAACCGGGACCGCGCCTACAACCTCCGCGTGCTCGTCAAGCGCCTGAACCGGATCGACAAGGAGATGTCGGGCGAGGCGCGGGACCTCTTCCGGAAGTTCGTCGATAGAGGGGACTTGAAGCAGTTTGCCGTCTCCCTGCAGCGGCGGCTGGAGGAGGACTTCACCGGGACGATGGAGATCCTCCGGGACCCTGACTTCCAGAACCTCCTGGTGAACTATCCCCGGCCTCCCCGGACATTCCTTATCGACTACCACACGCAGGACGAGGTGGCATCGACCTGGGTGGTGCGCGACTCGGCCGGGCAGGAGTACAAACCGGCGGACTACCTCACCCTCTTTGCCCGGTTCGTCCAGGAGAACCCCGAGAAGATCGAGGCCATCCAGATCCTCCTCGACCGCCCGCAGGAGTGGAGTACGGACGCACTTGCTGAACTGAAGCAGAAACTCACGGCGACCCCGCAACGGTTTACCATCGAGAACCTGCAGCGGGCGCACCAGGTGCATTACCAGAAGGCGCTCGTCGACATCATCTCGATGGTGAAGCACGCTGCCCGCGAGGACGAGGAATTGCTCACCGCAGAAGAACGGATTGATCGGGCGTTTACGGCGATACTGGATGGAAAAACTTTCACCGCAGAGCAGGCCGCATGGCTGGATCGTATCCGCGCTCATTTAACCCTTAACCTCTCAATAGATGAGGAAGACTTTGAGATCATCCCTGTCTTTGCCGATCATGGCGGCTGGGGACGGGCAAACCGTGTTTTTGAGAACCGGCTCTCAAGACTTCTTCAGGAACTGAATGAGGCTATTGCGGCATGAGTGACGTCGTACAAAAACTCTGGGGATTCTGCCATACGCTGAGGCACGAAGGGATCGATTATGGCGACTACATCGAGCAGATCACCTACCTGCTCTTTCTCAAGATGGCCGACGAGCGCGGCGTTGACCTCCCGGAAGGCTGCGACTGGACCGCGCTCAAAGAACTGTCCGGGACCGACCTCACCGAAGGCTACGCCGACCTGCTCCGCACCCTCGGCAAGGCCGATGGGCTGCTCGGGGACATCTTTGCCGGTGCGCTCTCCCGCTTCCACAACCCGGTGAACCTCAAGAAACTGATTGGCGTGATCGACGAGACCGAGTGGACCGGGCTCGACGTCGACGTGAAGGCCGCCGCGTTCGAGGGGCTGCTTGAGAAGGCCGCGAGCGAGGGGAAGAAAGGTGCCGGGCAGTACTTCACCCCGCGTATCCTCATTCAGACGATCGTGCGGTGCATGAAACCTGATCCCCGCAGGGCTCGCGAGTTCACCATCACCGATCCCGCCTGCGGGACAGGTGGGTTCCTGGTCTGTGCCTACGAGTGGCTGAAGGCGGTGACCGGCGGCGGGGCGTTCGACCGGGATCTTGCGCCGCGTATCAGGAAGGGCACCTACTTCGGGCAGGAGCTCGTCGAGAGGCCGCGGCGGCTGGCGCTGATGAACCTCTACCTGCACGGCATCGAGCCGGAGATCAAACTGGGCGACTCGATCTACGAGGTGCCCGACTCCCGCCGGTACGACGTGGTGCTGACCAATCCCCCCTTCGGAACCAAAGGCGCGAACCAGTCTCCGCACCGGGAGGACTTCGTGGTGGAGACGAGCAACAAGCAGCTCAACTTCATCCAGCACGTGATGACGATCTTGAAACCCGGCGGCCGTGCGGCGGTCGTGGTGCCGGACAACGTCCTCTTCGCCGACGCGGCGGGCGAGGTCTTCAAGGTGATCTGTGAGGACAACGATCTGCATACGGTCCTCCGGCTGCCGGATGGGACGTTCACCCCTTACTCGCCGGGGACGAAGACGAACGTGATCTTCTTCACGAAGGGTATCCCGACCGACCACACCTGGGTCTACGACGGACGGACGAACGTGCCGGGGATCACCAAGAAGGACCGCCCGCTCACGAAGGAGCACTTCGCCGAGTTCGAGCGCTGCTACGGGCCCGACCCGAACGGGAGAGCGCCCCGCCGGCCGGAGGACTCGGCGGAGGACCGCTGGCGGTCGTTCCATATCACGGAACTGGAGGAGCGGGACTACAAGATCGACTCGCTGAAGTGGCTGCGGGACGAGTCCCTCTCGGACGGCGACGATCTGCCGGCCCCGGAGGAACTGGTCGCGGAGGCGATCGATGAGCTGGAGGCCGCGGTGGAGGAACTGCAGGCGATCCTTGAGATGATGGGGAACGGGTATGCAGCAGAAGAGTGAGGTGCCGGAGGGGTGGGCCTGTTGCAAGATGGGCGAAATCTCCCAGATAATTGGTGGAGGCACTCCAACATCATCCGACCAAACAAATTTTGAGGATAATGGGTTTCCTTGGCTGACTCCTGCGGATTTGAGTGGTTTTAGTGGCAAGTATATTGAACGAGGTTCTCGTTCACTCAGTGAGAAAGGGTTAAAGACCAGTTCGGCAAAGGCGATGCCTGCTGGCACTGTTTTGATGTCAAGTCGTGCTCCTATCGGATATCTAGCAATAGCAGCAAACCCAATTTGCACGAATCAGGGGTTTAAAAGTTTTATTTTAAAAGGTGGGATATTTTCAGATTATATCTTCTATTGGCTGAAGTATTCGATGGATGTCATCGAATCGATGGCAAGCGGTACAACATTCAAAGAAATCTCAGGTTCGCGTGCAAAAGAAATTCCGGTACTTGTGCCTCCTCTCCCGGAGCAGCATCGCATCGCCGCCGCCATCGAGACGCTGTTTGCACGGCTGGACGCCGCGAACGCCCGTCTTGAGCGCGTGCCGGGCATCCTCAAGCAGTTCCGGCAGTCGATATTTATTGCGGCGTTTTCAGGGCAGCTGACAAGGGACTATGAACCAGAATGCCTTGACAATCAAGTAAGTAACAAGCAGCAAGATCAGACGAAAGAGATCGAGGTGCAAGAGCCACTTAAGCTATATCCTCTCCCCAGTAACTGGTCTTGGAGCACCGTTGCAGAAATTGCCTCTCGACTGCAATATGGGGCGTCGGTAAAAGCTGATGCCGGAGCTAATGAGGGCATCCCGATATTGAGAATGGGGAATATTCGGGATAATAAGATCGATATAACTGAACTAAAATATGTGAATCCGGGTAAGAATGATTATTCTTCCTTCTATCTCCAAAAAGGAGACATTTTATTCAACCGGACAAATAGTCCTGAACTCGTAGGTAAAAGTGCAGTATTTGATCTCGATTTGAATGCTCTATTTGCGTCATATATAATTAGAATTCAAACCGATCCGGCCCTTATATCGAATAAATACCTCTGTCTATGGATTAACAGCCCTTGGGGGCGGTGGTGGGCTCGGACCGTAAGAACAGATGGCGTAAGTCAGTCAAATATTAGTGCAACGAAAGTGAAGTCGATGCCAATTCCCCTCCCCCCACTCCCAGAACAGCATGAAATCGTCCGTCGCGTCGATGCCCTCTTCGCCCTCGCCGATAAGATCGAGGCCGAAGTCGCCGCGGCACGCGCAAAGACCGAAACGATGCGGCAGTCCATCCTCGCCCAGGCATTCTCTGGCCGGCTGGTTCCCACTGAGGCAGAGCTCGCCCGGCGGGAGGGACGCGAGTACGAGCCGGCATCGGTGCTGCTTGAGCGGATACGGTCGGGGGAGAGAGCGAAGAAAGCGGGAAAAGAATCTCAGTCCACGTTGACATGAAGGCGCCGGGATCTTCGGGAAGGAGATCTTCGACCTCGGAGAGCGGGAGGGAGATCGGTTCCCGCCGGCCACCGGGGTACAGCGCCACCTCGATCAGCCTTTTTGGCATCCTCGCCGGAGCGGTCACGCTGCATCCCGCCCGGCGCTCATCCTCAATTGGTTTTCTTATCTATCGTATCGTTCATTCATCGTTCATTCATCGTTCATGTATCCACGCCAGGTTGGGCATCTACCTTGTTTTCGGCCTGGATCAGCCGCTTATTCGCCGGAGCGCTCTGGAAATGCCTCCAATTCATCGTGGCCTCTCCCGCAGGACATATCGTGTATTCCTCCTCGACGTGCCCACCTGCTCCAGGATACCGCGGTCAACCAGGCCCTTGAGATCCCTGAAAGCCGTCGGTGCCGAGACGCCGGTGAGTGATTGATAGGCACCGCTCGTGATACTCCCCTCGGCCTTGATCCGCTCCACCGCAAGGATCTGCCGTTCACTCAGTTCCATCTTCTGAAGATAACTCGCGCTCAGCGTATCCATCCGCATCGTCAGGGTGAACCCGAGCGAGGTGCTCGCGAAGGCGGGAACCGGCATACCGGCATCGCGGAAGGCCGTGATGATCCGCTCAACCCCTGACCCGTAGCGTTCGACAAGCCCGGCACGGTAGAAGATATCAGCAACCTTCGGGTTGCGGTGATAGGAGTAGTGCTCCTGTATGATCATCTCAACGGTGACACCTTCGGGTAGATGGCCGGGATTGTGAAAGCGGATATGGTCGTCAAAGATCTTGACCTGCGTCTGGATCGTGTTGTTGAAGTAATCGCGGTGGATAAGCGCGTTGAGAAGCGCCTCCCGGATCGCCAAAAGTGGGTAGTCCCAGATCTCTCTCCTCTGGAAGGACTCTCGCATCGCCTCCTCTGAGATGTCGTACCTGACGCCGAGATACTGCTTGATAATCCGCTCGCCCTCCTCGAACTGCTGGAAGAGATTGCCCCCGATCTCGTGGTCGCCGATGATGATATCCGCCCGCTTGAACCGCCCGATCCGGAGGATGCAGTTCAAGAAATACCGCTGCGGGTTCTTGCCGAAGAGGGCGATGGCGCCGTTGCTGATCCCTCCGTCCCTGGCAAGCCCGAGTCGAGAGAGCACTGTCTCTACTGATTCGGCCGGATCGACAGAAGTGAGTCGGCCCGTCGCATTTGCCCGTGCAAGGAAACGCCGCACCGTCTCTTCGTCGATCTCATCGAACGAGTACGGCCCGGTGACGCTGTCCCACTCAATGCTCTGCTGGAAGTACTCCCTGAGCTCGTCGGCGAGCATTTCGCGGGTTGTATCGCCGACACGGGTGTAGTACCGCCCGTCAAAGGCGACCGGAACGCGGCTCCGCTCGACAGTGACGATGACGATGGACTTCCCCTCGATCTCATGGATATCGATGACCGGATGAACGCCGAGCCGGGTGGTTATGCTGTCCGCGAGTTTCTTAACAGCGTTATTCCTCAGGTCGAGCCCGATGACGGCATGGTCATGGTCCCGGATTCCGATGACGGCGGCACCACCGGCGGTGTTGGCGAAGGCGGACAGGAGCCGGTAAAGGCTTGCGCTCACATCTTCCTTGAAGTCGATTCTGCCGCCCTTCAAAGCGGGTGAGCAGGGAGTATAGGTCATCCACGAATATCTCTCCTGATATCCTCCCTTTGTAGCATGGCGGAACACCTCTCCGGTTGTACGTTCTTCTGCATGTCTGATCGGGTAAAGGGCAAAGTTGCCGAATTTCCTCCAGGGTGAACGGCAGAGCAATGATAACTCTATTTTTCTGCTGAAAATTTCTTTGTTTGCGGGATGGGATTATGATTTCGGTTTTACGGTCCTGCTAAACGAGGAGATTCAGGAAATAGAGGGATATACCTCAAAAGTCCCTATGGTGGTGCACGCCACCGTTGACTGTCCATCGTTCACCTCACCCCCTCCCCCACCGTGGCGATACCCGGTGGAAAGCCGTGCCGGCGTTTGACCTCAGGCGAACGTGCAGGAGTGCTCAGAAGTATGGGGGATATTCTACAAAAGGAATGGGCCTGCCCGGATTCGAACCGGGGATCTTCGCCGTGTAAGGGCGACGTCATGACCGGCTAGACCACAAGCCCCGTGGATGCCTTATAGTGTTTTGCACCGTGACGGATAAACGTGTTGCCTGTCCCGGATTTCAGGGACATTGCCTGCGTGCTCTCCGGCCCCCCACCGCCCGCGCTTCGCGCTCCTCGCTCGCACCTGACGGTGCTCAAACTCCTTCCCCAAAGGGGAAGTCGTTCCGCCCCCCCAGGGGGGCGGGCAGTGCGCAGCAGGATGCTCCTTGAGCACCGTCCTTCGAGCATCGTCAGATGCGCAGTCCCATGGGAAGCCGTATGCGAATCCTTGGTGTTCCGACAAGGAACCGCTCGCAGGATGTCCCGATAGAGGTGCCCCTCTGGAGAGAGTTGAGAAAACGTGCCAACAGGGCCTAAAAAAAGAGTTAGATAAACCCGAAGGACTTCAGCGTCACTTCGGGGTTGACGGCTCCCACGTGGTAGACCTTGCCCTCGGAGAGCTCGTTGATGACCACCTCGGCCGGGGAGAAGAGCGAGGTGTCGATCTGGTAGAAGTCGAAGTTGGCTTCCTTGAAGATCTCGTAGAACGGTTTTCCGTATCCCTTGGACTTGTTGCTCGGGATCCTGTCCAGGTAGTCCTTGATCTCCGGGGCGTTCATCGTCAGCATGATGCTGCCGTGGTAGATCGTCGCGTCGTTGGTGCTGCCCATCGCCTTCGTGCCGTCCTTCTTGACGGGGGCGATCGGGGCGTGGCCGATGCCTGCGCTGATCTTCCTGGTGTCGAACCCGAGCTCGTTCAGCTTGTAGACCGCGGTCTCGACGCAGCGGCCGGCGACCTGGATCGAGCCGACGAGGGAGGCCGTGGGGGCGACGACCGCGCAGGTGTTCGCCACGTCCACGTTGCAGGCCTCGGCGATGTTCTCCATCACCGCGGCGTTCGGGAGGTGGTCGCTCTCGAGGCAGATGACCGCGTAATCGAACTCATCCTCGTAGTCGATGACCTCGTAGGTGTGCTTGGGCTTTAAGGAGAGCGCCCGTGCGGGACCGCTGCCCATGGCGAAGTACTTGTTGACGTTGACCGTCCAGCCCGCCTTCTGGGCGCCGAGGCATGCAATGGACGGGAAGTCGGTGCTGACCTCGATGAACGGGATCGGGATGTCCCTGATCCGGCCCATGGTGATGTCTACCTCGCCGAGCCCGCCCATGCAGATCTCGGTGAAGCGTCTTCCCGTCAGGTACCCGCCGGTCGTGCTGACGCCGCAGTCGACGATGCGTGCGCCGTTGTCGAGCTCGTGCGGGACGGCATGAAACTCCTCGGCGTATTCGAAGAGCTCCTCAAAAATATCCAGTGCCAGTTCGTTCACGCTGAGCATGTGGAAAACCTCATCAGAATACAAACGGTGGGGGAACAGATAAGGATTATCAAATCGATTGCTCGTGCCCCAGGTGCTCCAGCACGCGTCCGGGGTCGTAGCGGAGACTGATCAGCCTCGTCCGCCCCCTTCCCTGGCGGTAGTGGAGGTTCAAGAGCCGCATCGAATCAAACTTCTGGATCATCTCGTAGAACTTGGTGTAGCTGACCCCCACCTGCTCTTTGACGAAACGGTAGACGTCGCCGGCGTTCATCTCCTTATCGTCGCTGGCCGACATCTCCGCGATCCCGGCCAGCACCTCCCGCTCCTCGGCCTTGAGCGCCCTAAGCGAGAACGCAAGGTGGAGGTACCGGGAGACCTCGTACGCCTTGCAGACGTCATCTCGCTCGACGGACCGGCGTGCCTCCCGCTCGGCGTTCAGGGCCGCACGCTTCAGGAGGTCGATACCGACGCGGAGATCACCGCTCTTCATCGTCTGCTCCACCACGAGGTCCAGCATCTCGGTTTTGATGACGTTCGGGTAGAGGCCCTGCAGGACGCGCTCCTCGAGGATGCCGTGAACCTCCTCCTCCGAGTAGGGAGGGAAGTAGATCTCGGTGGGCCGGAAGACCGATGCCACCCGGGCGTCGACCTCGCTCTGCAGTGTGACGGACATATCGCTGACGATGGCAATCACGCCGGTCCGGACGCCCGGATAGGCCTCGTGCGAGCGCAGCAATGGATAGAGCACCTGATTGATCTCGTTCTCGTAGAGGAGGTAGTTTGCGTCGTCGAGCGCCACAAGGAGCACCTGCTCCTCCCGCTGCAGGAACCGGGCTATGGCGTCGAAGACCTGCTTGAACGACGTGCCCGACGCCGGCGGCGGGTGCCCGGTGACGCGGCGGTAGATCTGGGAGAAGATGGCGAACCTGGTGTTGTCGATCTGGCAGTTGATGTAGACGGGGACGAGTTTCTTCGTGGCCTCCTCGACATCGGCGAGGATTTTCCTGACGCTCGTCGTCTTCCCCGTCCCCGGGAGGCCCCGGCAGATGGTGTTGAGAGGCCTTGCTCCCCGCATGCCCGGCCTGACCTGGAACGCGAGTTCCCGGATCTGGGCGTCACGGTGGTCGAACTGCTCGGGGACGTAATCGATCTCGAAGACTTCGGGATCCCGAAAGAGCGTCTCGTCCCACATGAGCAGGTTCTTCTTCATTACACAATCCTCGGATACGGTAGTATTTATATCCTCCAGGTTGTTGTTTCCTCATCGCGCGGACCCTGCAGGATTTACGGCTGTTCCATGCACTTCTTGCAGAGAGTCTTGTTCATGAAGAGCTGGGAGAGCTTTGCCTGTGACTTCGTCACCTCTGCTCCACACATCTCGCAGACACCCTCCGCAGGAGCGGCGGACGGCTTTTCCGTGGCGGGTTCCGGGGCAGCCTCCGGCTGTGCCGGGGTCTTCTCCTCCGGTTTTGCGGGCGGTTGGGGGATCCGGGGCGGCTCCGGGTGTTCCGGGGCCGGTGGAATTGCCGCTTCGATGACCTCGGGTGGAGGGCAGGCCTTCTTCTCTGCCTCCTCCCGGGGCGCCGGTTCCGCCACCGGTGGCGCCGGCTCGGGAGCCTTCTCCTCCCGGGCGGGTGCCTGCGGAGCTGCAGGCCTGGCCGCGAGAACCCGCCGCCGGTACGCATCCACGCGCTCGGCCGTCGCCTGATCGCCGCGCCCGAGCCGGGAAAGGATCCCGTCGAGGAACGTGATAAGGTCGTCCACATCCTCGTGGGTCTCTGCATCCCCCTCGACCTCGAGGCGGAGGTTTTCGTAGTTCTCGAGGTTGATGGTGATCCCGATGGTGACTTCCTTCTTGCTGGACATATATTCAGGTAAATATTGTATTCCATTATATACAATTCCACCGGCGACCCGCAACACACCGCTATTCGGCCGGTCCGGCCATCTTTCCCCGCTCCCTGCATCGGAAACGGTCCGGGCCGCCGGATGCCGGTACGGTAGAAACGGGGGTTTATCCCGCGTATCCGGGCCGGTTCCCGTGCCGTTTGCTGCCCGATTTTTTTGAAATTCGGAGTCTCGCGGATATATGGCTGTTTCCTCTCCCATTGATTTTTATATTCCCATAACTATACGGGGGGTGAGGTTCCCGACAGATATGCCCGAGGAGCGTGATGATTACCCGCCTGCATGAAAAACCGGCAGACCCGCCCCGGACACGCCCTCCCGGAACGGAACTGGCGGTCGGCGTGATTATCACCCTCCTGCTGGTCCAGGGCGTTGCTGCAGCACCGGTGGCGGCGCTCGTTGTGGCGGCAGGCGACAGCAGCCCTGCGGCGAAGGCACAGGCGGACTACGCCTGTGACGGCCTCGACGACCAGGTGGAGATCCAGGCGGCGCTCGCGGCACTGCCGGACGGTGGTACGGTTGTTCTCTCCGAAGGCACGTTCAACTGTTCGGGAAGCATCGTTCCCGCCGCCGGGACAACGGTCAAAGGCCAGGGGCCGGAAAAAACCTCGCTCGAGTTCAGCCGGAACGGAATACTCAACGTCTCGGAGGAGCGCGTGACCCTGGACGGGTTCCGTATCGCGGGGTCCGGCTACGTGAATGCAAGTACGGATACGGTCCTCGATCTCGGCCAGTGGCTTGGGGTGCTCACCGTCTATGCGAGCCACGCGAAGATTCACAACGTCACGGGAACTGGGGATGCGAGCATCCAGGCGGTCTTTCTCCTGCTTCATAACCCGAACGTCTACGCCCCCGTCCTCGAAGACGTCGAGTTCGTCGACTGCCGGGCCGTGGACACCGGAACCTACGGGTTCCTCCACAACGCCTGGGGGTCGGAGAACACGACGATCAAAAACATCAGCTACGAGAACTGCGCCGCGATCAACTGCGGCAGGAACGGGGCGTTCAACCCCTGGGTGACCGGGTTCGACTTTGCGGAGTTAAACGACATCGAAGGCCTCCGGGTGACGGACTGCCTCGCCGAAGGCTCTCTCGAGTCCGGGTTCCACTTCGAATGGAGCCCCGAGAAGCGGGACTGCGTCTTTGTCAACTGCACGAGCAGGAACAACGGGCAGAAACCCGGTCCCGACGACTACCTGCTGGGCGACCCGGACTTCTTCGGGGCGGGTTTCTACCTCCCGGGAGGGCAGGTATCCCTGGTAAACTGCCGGGCCGAGGGGAACGGTGCGTTCGGGTTCTTTATCATCAACCCCGACGGCATGCTCCTCTACAACTGTACCGAGAGCGGAACCGGGCGCGATTCGGTCATCGCAAAACCCATCTCCTACTGTATCCTCCAGTCCCTGCCGGTATCGAGGAGCCCGTCCCTCGTGATGGATCACTGCCGGAGCCTCGATTCGAACGGCTGGGCCCTCTTCGTCTGCGGCACGGACAACGCGCTCATCAGGGACTTCACTATGGCCAATCCGGCGGGTATCGACGGTATCGGGGCGATACTCGGGTGCCCCTCCGGCGAACTCCCCGTGAACTCGACGATCGATGCGGGCGTCTCCAACTCGATCATCGACCTTGCCGCATCGGGAGACCGGCCGCAGACGCTGGTGTACATCGTGAACAACAGGAACGTCACGTATTCCGGGAGGGTCGCCTCCGATGCCGCCCGGCCGGTGGTGGTCGAGTGGACCCTCGCGGGGGGCGCGGACCTGACCGATCTGGAGGTGCTGCCGGCCGGCAGCATGGCATAAGGGTCCGGGGAACCCGGTTCCTTAAGGCAGCACGTACGGAAGTTCAACCTTTCCGGGGCCGGAAACCCTGCCGTTGTCTCCCCCGGCTTTCGAGCCGGACCCTTCGGTGGCAGCGGGTCGGGTAAATCCTTAAATGGTACTTCTGCGCCATAGGGGTATGAACCGGGCAGAAGGCTTTGCGGGCTCTCTCGATCCCGTGTCCTGACGGTCCCATGCAATACCCTGGCGACGTCGAAGAAGTAACGGACAGGTCATAGTCCCATGTCGGCAAGACTACATCTGGGGGCCAGAGGCAGACGCATCCTCATCGCCGTCGCGATCATACTGACGGTGATCGGCGCCGTCGTGCTGGTCATCCACTTTTACCCGCCGGTCCCGGTGCCCCCG
>NZ_DAFZ01000109.1 GCF_002498065.1 Methanoculleus sp. UBA208
CTCCCCGTCAGCCCCTCCCCCATGGCGATACTCCCACGGTCCACTGTACTGGGATTTTTCAGCGTCCTAACTGTCTTGTAAATTGTGATTCACACTCGCCACTGTCCACGCATCGACACGCTTTCGAGCCCCTCTGCAAGAACCCAACCCCCTCACCACAACCCCGTCACCGCCCCCGGCGCCAGCACCGCGATCACCAGCAGGATGATCGGCTGGTGCAGGAAGTAGATGACGAGCGAGTGCCGGCCCAGGAACTCGAGCGGCCGGGCAAACGCCGGTTTCGCAACCGGGATCGAGAAATTCCGCCGTCCGTCCGGGTAGAAGAGATGTCCGCAGGCCATGCCGACGAGGACGAGGCCGAACCAGGGGAGGAGCGGCACGTAATCGAGGCTCGTGAAAGACTCCGGCCGGATGCCGATCCAGAGGAGCGGCCAGGGGCCCGTGATGAGGCTGGTGGCGTAGCCCGCGATGAGGCAGGCGATGCTCGTGATGAGGAGTTTTTCCGTATCGAACCGGAAGAAGAGCGGTGCGAGCAGGATCGCGATGCCGATGAAGTGCAGGATGCCGAAGACGACGTAGACGGACGGCAAAAAAAGCCAGGTGACGGCGGTGATGACAAGGCCGTAGCCGAATATGGTAAGGCCGCGCCGGACGTATTTGAGCGCGAGAGCCCGTCCGGCGAGCCGCTCTGAAGTCCGGGCGTAGCTGATGGTGAAGGAGATCCCGACGAGGAAGATGAACGTCGATGCGGTCAGGTAGGCGAGCATCCGCAGGAACCCGCCGGAGACGTCGAGCGGCAGGACGCCGAAGAAGTTGAGGTCGAAGGCCGAGTGGAAGAGGATCATCGTCACGACGGCGATCCCCCGGGCGAGATCGATCTCCCAGTAACGCTCTCCTGGCATGGTTTCCGCCGTCAGAAGAACCTTCTCCGGACGGGAGCGCCACAGGAGGGACAGGTCTTCGTATCGGTTATCTCCCTCTCCTGCTCCTCGGTGGGCTCGTTGTACATCCGGGAGAAGCCGCACTGCCGGCTGCACTCGAGCATGACGAACGGGCTACAGATCCGGCCCATGTCCCCTCACCCCGCCTTCCTGCTGTAAGCGTATCATGGCTTGCCTACAGTTTCATGGAGGGTTTATCTGATAAGCGTTTACCCGGGGCCGGGAGGGGCACCATTATTCCCCTGCCCGTCCAATTCTCTTTCATGAGCGACCGTGACGAACATATCATAGAGGCCGCCGGGAAATGCCGGGTCGTGGTCCGGAACGGCCGGGTGGTCGAGGTCGGGACGCCGCAGATCGAGGACTGCCCGCTGGCACGCCGGTTCGCCTGTCCGGTTGAGGCGATGACGCCGGAGGCGATACGCGAAAACATCGAGTCGCGGATCCGGTCCTTCGGGATGTGCACGCCGGAGCGTGAAGTCCTTGCCGGCCCGGACTTCGTCCTCTTCGGGGCGTCGGAACTCCTGAGCAGCGCCGTCCGCCGGGGGGAACTCGACGCCGCGGTGATCGCCTCCGACGGGGCCGGGACGCTGGTCGCGACGAACCCCGCCCTCATCCAGGGGATCGGCGGCCGGATGTCGGGGCTCGTGAAGACGAGTCCGATCCCCGGGGTGATCGAACGGATCGAGGAGAACGGGGGCGTCGTCCTCGACCCGGCGACCGCCGCCATCGACCAGGCCGCCGGTGTCGCCCTGGCGGCAAAACTCGGCTGCCGCCGGATCGCCGTGACCACCGCCGTTGCCGCCGAGGCGGCGGCCATCCGGGAGCGGTTCCCCGACGCCGTGATCGTCGCGGTCCACACGACCGGGATCTCGCGTGAGGACGCGGTCCTGATGGCCGGTGCGGCCGACCTGGTCACGGCCTGCGCGTCACGGCACGTCCGGGAGATTGCGGCGAAGACCGCGCTCCTGCAGGCGGGGACGTCTATCCCGGTCTTTGCGATGACCCCGGCGGGAAAGGCGATCATTCTCGGAAAGGTCGGGGAGACCGACCAGCCGGTTATCGTCCATGGGGCACGCCTCCCGGTGCCGGGCTCGCAGTCGCCCTCACCGCTCTGCTGATCGCCGGTTCGTAATGCCCACGTGGCCCGGGAGTTCGGCGAACCCGGCCAGAATGATATCGGCCTCCACATCCGCCGGGCTGCTGTCGCGCCAGTCGCCGTAGGCGGCAAACGCGGTCGTCATCCCGAGGTGCCGCCCGGGAGCGATGTCGCGTACAAGGCTGTCGCCCACCATCATCCCTTTTTCCGGAGCCGTATCGAGCCGCCGGAGGGCGTAGAGGAGGGAGTCCGGCTCCGGTTTCCGCTTTCCCGAGACCTCGGGGGTCACCACGGCCTCGAAGTAATCGATGAGCCCGGTCTTATCGAGCCGCCGGCGTGCCTGGAACCGCTCCGCGTCGGTGACTACCGCGAGAGAGATCCCGGCGTCCTGCAGGCACCGGAGCGTCTCCTCGACGCCCGGGTACGCCTCGACCAGGTCGAGTTTCACGTCCTCGTAGGTGCGGCAGCAGACCTCGAACGCACCGGGCTCGTACACCCCGAGTTCCTCGAGGTAATCGCGTATATTCCTGTGATCCTCAAACCCGTGAATGCCCCGGAGAAACTGCGAGAAAAGCGCTTCGGATTCGCCCGTCCCGAGGTAATCGACCACGCACCGGCACGCCTCCCGCTTCGCTCCGACAAGGTCAAAGAGGGTGTTGTCCATGTCGCAGAGGACCGCCTCTATCGTTTTATACCGAGTGCCGCAAGTCTTCTGCATATCTCCAGTTCCCTCGTGAACGCATGGTACGTCTCATCGTCCCGGAAACGCACCTTCAGTTCGTCGAGATCGTTGCCCTTCCCGCCGTACTCCCCGAAGAGGGTGAATCCGTTGCAGCCTATAAACCCGAAGACGGCGGCGAGGTTGAAGAGCAGCCGCCGGAATGCCGGCGCCGTGCAGGTCGTTGCCTCCAGTCTATATGGGCGGTCGAAGTAGAAGTACTCGAGCCCCTCGGCCATGCAGAGGTCCGCCATGTAGATGTCGGCGGTCAGGAGGACAGGGAGGGCATACCGCTCCTCTTCGAACTTCCGGAGCGCCCGCACAATGTTGCGGTCGTTCTCCTCCGAAAGGTGCGTGTGCGGGTCCGGCGACGCTATCTCCGTCGCCCGGTCGCGGACGGAGCGATACTCCTTCAGCGCGAGGTATGCGGCTTTCCGGGACCGCTTCATCCGCTTGTTCTCGAGTTCAGCAATGTATTCCCGGCAGTCGGGTGCCTGCGCCGTCATCTCCTCGATCATCTTTGCCGGGTACTTGCGGTTGATGGCATATGCGATCTCGTCCCGGACGGTATCGACGATCAGGTAGGAGGCGTGATCGATCCCGGGGTTGTTCGATGCGAACCCGTGGTAGAAGAGGTTCGTGTCCAGGCCGAAGAAGACGGCCTTCTTGAGCTGCCTGTAGGATGCGAGCATCGCATCGAAGGCGGCCTGATTCACGTAACGGGCGATCCCGCTTGCAAACATGCACTCCTGGAGATCGGCGTAGGAAGGAAGTTCCGCGGAGACCGGCTCGTATTCGGTGAGCCAGTCCCGGAAGGTCTGGCGCGTTGCAGGCAGTTCGAGCCGAAAACCGGTCCCTTCGGGGCGTGCGACCAGGATATCTCCCTCGTAGAGCGGGTACGAGACGCGGACCTCATCGAGGCTGTTGATGAGGATCTGCAGCTCGTTCTCCCTGATGACCGCATCGTTCATTCCCTCGCCCCCGCATCCTCCATGATATCCCGGATCCTCTGGACCTGGTGCGGGATCATCATATACGGCTTTGCGACGTCGTCGGTGTTCTGCATGGCGAGGTAATAGATGTGCCGGATATCGAGCCCCGCGAGCGAGACCGCGATGAGCGCCCCTGCGACCGTGACCTTCCTGCCCGAGGTGATGTCGATCGCCACGCAAAAACCCTGCCGGATAAGGTCTTGGGCAAGCGAACGGATTGTCTGTCCGGCCCGGACAAAGTCCGCTTCGGGCAGAATCTCCACCCCGATTGCGGGAACGAACCCGTACCCCTCCGAGACGATTCCAATCGCCTCGGCGGCGGTCGATGCTTCCTGTGCATAGGGTTCTTCGGTGACGATAGAGACCCGTTCGGGGCGCAACCCCTTCTCCCGCAGGACTGCATGATAAGCGTTGACGAGCGCCCATGTTGAGCGTCCGAGAAGTGTTATGTAGGCATCGCCGGAGGCGGGTGTCACGGAGTGAATCACTGCTCAAGACTCACCCTGCTCCTATATAGGCTTTGTCGGAGCCCCTCTCCCTGGAGCGCAACCAACGGCGGATGATCCGGGCTACATTATCTGTTATTTTTTGATTATTTGCTCTGTATTTGCTTCACTGGGGGCCACGTCCGGCATCTTGCCGAAATATGGCGGGATTTTACTCCCGGCGTTCTGAGAATACGCCTTTAGCGCGAAAGAAATCGCAAAATCTCGCAAGATATTTGGTAAATCTTTTATGATCGATATCCCCATAGTGGTATGGAAGAGCGCGAAATTACTCGGAGAGATATAACCCATGCAGACGAGAAAAACGAGATTGCAGACACCGGCCGAGATCTGGGGACTGGCGGACCCGGAGCAACCGATGAAGGCCCGGCAGGATGCCATTGATGACGGTGATCTGATCGAGATCACCCGGATGGGGAGGGATATGGGTATCACCTATCCCCTCGCGGTCTCGGCACGGGCCGCTCAGAGTATGGTGCCGTTCACGAACATCCCGCAGGAGACCGTTACGGAGAATCTGTGGGACACCCTTCATGCGTTCCGGGATAAAGCCCGTACGACGACCGAAGAGGAGTTCGAGTTCCAGGTCAGCCTCTACCAGAACGGCCTCGTCCCCACCCTCACCTTCAAGGCCGCGGTCTCCCCGGGGGACGACGGCGAACCGGTCATCACCATCATGATGCCGGACGAGGACTGGGAGACGATCGGGTGCGGCCACCGCCACAGCGCAGGCGACGCGATGCTCACCGTCGAAGACGTTGCCTCGACCCTGAACTTCACCCCCGGCCGGATCCGGGAGTTCATCCGGGAAGAGCGGATCCCGGCAGTCAAGTGCGGAGGGTCCTGGCGGATCAAGCGCTCGGAGCTCAACCGCATCATGAGCGAAGGGTTCTGATCGGCCGCTCCGGGTCGGCCAGGAGATGAGGGTTAATACGGCAGAGGAGCAAATCTCCTCCGGATGCTGCTGCCCGTGCCGATACCGCCCGTCTGGATATTACTTGGGTGATCAGTCTCACCGTTGCGACGTGTGCGGGAGCCGCGGTCGTCAGGCGGTATCCGGGGTACGGGTTTGCCACCCTCACCTGCCTGTATATCATCGACCCTGGCGCCTCATAGATCATCGCGGCCCGGCTCATTGAGTTCGATATCGGCATCGCCACGTTCGTCGCCCCTGCTTCTGTCTTCATCTACCCGTTCGCCGCACAGGCGATCGATATGATCAACGAGGTCTACGGGAGATCGATGACCCGTGTCGCCATCGCCATTGCCCTCCTCTCGCAGATCCTTCTCGCCATCCTCATCGCCATGACGAATTCCCTGCATCTTCGTGAGCATCGCCTTCTTCACCGCCGGTATTCCCCTCCTTCCCCTGATCGCCGGTCAGATCGTCAGCAAGGGCATCATCGGAGTTCTCGATGCCCCCTGGTACAAGCGTTACCTGGGGAGGGCGGGAGACGACCTCCCGGAATAGGTGTTACTTAAATATTATCTTATTGATGTGACACGGAAAACAAACATATTTAATTTTTAGATGTAGAGTTCTCATGATGTGTGCCGAGGCCTCACGAGCATTCTCAAATTGCCTTTGCGCCGGTCCTGTGGCGGGGGTCGGCGTTCTGGCAACAAAACAGACGAATCGTGGGGATGGGCGCGTGCCCGGGCCCGGTGGTGGTTATGCACCTTCTCCGGCATCGTGTGCCCTGATGGGTGCGACCTTCGGGATCATGTGCCTTCTTTTTCTCCTTCTGCCCGGTGCAGGGGTGCCGGGTATGCCTACGGCTGAAGCCGTATGCCCCATCGTGGCCCTGCCCGGGCTCTTTGGGCCGAACGGTTCTTCTTTCCTAAGGCACTGGATAAGGAGAAACACCGATAAGAGCGGCAAGAAGGACAGCCCGGAAGGCCGTGCCCCGGATCCGGCTCTTTCCTCGTCCGATGCGCCCGCTGAGCCACCCCTGAGCAGGCGTGCGCCGGCTGATGACGGGACGAGCGTCTTTGAGAGACTCGAGATGATCCCCGATGCCCTCCGGCAATTCGACGATCTCGTCACACCGGACGGGGCGAGTACAGCCTTCCCCTCCGGCGACCCGGAGGCGGCCGGCCCCCTCCCGTCTCGCTCTTCCCCGGACAGGGCAATCAAAGCCCTTCCCCCTGATGAGCCGGGGGAAGCCTCTCCGCCGGAAACCCGGGATGACGCCCTCCCCGGCGCTCCGGACGAACTTCCGCAGTTCTCTCCTGACGGCCTGCCTGCCCCGCGTCCCGGTTTCCTCACCGAGGACGAACTCATGGAGATGTTCGGGTTCGACGACGGGGTCGTCGAATTGCCGGAGGACGGGCCGGCGGTTGTCGCCTGCACTCCCGCTCCTGTCCGTGAAGGTGCCGTGGACGAGGAGCGTCCGATGGAGTCGCTCATCGACGACCTCGGCAGCGACGATGCCGGGGTCCGCGGACGTGCCGTGGATGCCGTCGCAGAGCGTGGAGCCGACGCCGTCACGCCCCTGATCCGGGCCCTCGCCCGTGCGGACGACGGGAGACGGTGGTGCATCGCCGAAGCCCTTGCACTGATCGGCAAAGATTCAATCCCGGCACTGATCGCTGCGCTCGGGGACGATTCGACGCAGATCGGGGCGGCTGCCACGCTCGTGCGTATCGGGGGGCCCGCCGTGCCGCCCCTCGTCGAAGCGCTCGCCGGCGATGACGGCGAAGTGCAGTTCGGCGCTCTTTACGCGCTCCGGGAGATCGGCGACGCGGCGATCCCCTCCCTTGTCAGGGCTCTTGATGCGCCCGAAGGGAGTATCCGGAGGTCTGCCGCTTCCGTTCTCCGGGATCTCGGGTGGAAAGCGCCCGATGATGCCGGAGCGATCCGCTACCTCGTTGCCAGCGAAGCGTGGCTTGATGTCGCGGATTACGGTGAGGCCGCGGTCGGCCCCCTGATTCGCATCCTGAAGTCCCAGGACAGGAAAGTACGCTGGAATGCCGCCCGGACCCTCGGGGAGATCGGCGAGGCCGCAGTCGGCCCCCTGGTCGAGCTCCTGCATGAAGCAGACGATGAAGTCCGGCCGCTGGCGGCCATGGCACTCGCGGAGATTGGCCTTCCCGCTGTCGATCCGCTCATCCGGCTGCTCTGTGCCCCCCCTCTTCGCAGCACGGCGGCGACGACCCTGGTCCGGATCGGGGAGCCGGCTGCGGAGGCATGCATCCGGGGTCTGGACAGCCCGGACGAGGAGGCGCAGGAAGCGCTCCGGGAAGTCCTCGGTGCGCTCGGGGAAGCGGCGGTCCCGTCCCTGATCCAGGCGTTGACGTCCGATCGCTCCCTGATCCGGTCCCGGATCGCCGCTATCCTGGGTGAGACGGGCTGGGAGCCCTGGAGCGACGCCGAGCGGGCATGGTACCTGATCGCCCGGGAAGAGTGGATGGAACTTGCCCTGATGGGCGCGCCGGCCGTCGATCCCCTGATCCGGACACTCAACGGCGACGACGACCGCATACGCTGCGAGGCTGCGGCGACACTCGGCGAGATCGGCGATCCGGCGGCCGTAGGGCCGCTCGTGGATGCCCTCGCCGACGACGCTGTCGCTCCGGTGGCGGCGGATGCGCTCGTTGCCGTCGGGGAGCCGGCCGTGGTCCCTGTCCTTGCGCTGCTCGAAGGTGAAGCCGGGGCCGCCCGGGAGAACGCCGTCGAGGTTCTGGGCAGGCTCGGGGCGTCCGAGGCGATCCCGGCCGTCATCGAACTCGTCAGGAGCGGCGGTGACCGCCTGCACCGAAAAGCCGTCGACGCCCTGGTCGGCATCGGTGCGCCTGCGATAGATGCCCTCATCCCCCTCCTCGGCGAGGACGGCGACGGACATGCGGGAGCGGCGGCTGCACTCACCGGGATCGGTGATCCGGCACTCGCACCGCTTGCCGAAGCGCTCGGCGACGAGAACTCGCGGGTCCGCCTGGGGGCCGCCAGGGTCCTCGAGAGGCTTGGGTGGGTTCCCACGGGAGTGGAGGAGCAGGCGGTTTACCTGATCGCGTTGCAGCGGTGGCCGGAGGTCGTGGACCTCGGTGCCCCCGCCGTCGACCTCCTGGTGGCACGGCTCGGCGATCCGGATACGGGGGTGCAGGCCGGGGCGACGGAGTCGCTGGCCTGCCTCGGTGCTCCTGCGGTCCCCTCCCTGATCCGCCTGCTCGGCAGAAAGAATCTCCGCGGGCCGGCGGAAGAGACGCTGGTGCGGATCGGGGAAGCGGCAGTGGAACCCCTGATCCAGGGCCTGGACAGGGTCCGGCTCCGCAAGACGGCCGCCGGGGTGCTGGGCCGGATCGGGCGGCCTGCCGCCGGTCCGCTCGTCCCGGTTCTCGGGCGCCCGGATATCGGGCAGACTGCAGCCGGGATCCTCGAGGCGATGGGAGAGGCTTCCCTTGATGCGCTGGTCGAGGCGCTCGGGGACGATGACGCCGTGGTCCGGCAGCGGGCCGGGGACGTGTTCGCCAGCCTCGGGGATGCGGCCGTCGCCTCGCTCATCGGGGCGCTGGGGCACCAGAACGATCTCATCCGCCTGGGGGCGATCGATACGCTCACCCGGGCCGGCGGACCGGCCGTCGCCGATCTTACGGGGGCGCTTTTAGACGAGCGGTACCTCGTGCGGCTGGGTGCGGCGGAGGTCCTCGGGAGAGCCGGATGGGTGCCGGAGACGGAAGGCGAGACGGTCTGCTACCTGATTGCAAAGGAGCAATGGGCTTCCGTTGCCGAGATTGGGGCCGGTGCCGTGGAACCGCTGATCCGGACGCTCAACGACCCCGACAGCGCGATCCAGATGGGCGCGGCACGGGCGCTCGGTATGATCGGGGCGCCTGCGGTCAGGAGGCTGATTCATGAACTCCGCGCCGAACAGGACGGCGGGCAGAGAAAAGCGGTCGAAGCGCTCAAGATGATCGGGGAGCCGGCGGTTGTACCGCTCATCGACGCTCTCCAGGATCCCGACTGGCATATCCGCCTCGGGGCGGCCCGGGCGCTTGTCGGCATCGGGGACCCCGCCGTCGAGCCGCTGGTCCGGGCCCTCCGCGGCGCTCCCCCGGCGGTCCGGATGGGAGCGGCGGCGACGCTCGGCAAGATCGGGAACCCGGCGGCCATCGAGCCGCTTACGGGCGCGCTCCTGCATGATGACTGGCGCCTGGGACGTGTCGTGGTGCGGGCGCTCGGCATGATGGGCGAGGCGGCGGTCGAACCGCTTCTCTCCGTTCTGCGGGAAGGGAACGATACGGCCCGGAAGGGTGCGGTGACGGCTCTCGTGCTGATCGGGGAGCCGGCGGCCCGGCTGCTCCCCGGTGCGCTCACCGACGGGCATTTCCGTGTCCGTGCCGGGGCTGCGGACGCCCTCGACCGCCTGGACTGGTCGCCTGGGGAGGGGGAAGAGACGATCGACTACCTGATTGCGAAGGAACGGTGGGGCGATCTGATCCCGATGGGCCCGCCTGCGATCGAACCGCTGCTCCGGGTGCTCGACGACCGGGACGACAGTATCCGGCGGCGGGCGGCGAGGGCTCTTGGGGAGATGCGCGATCCGCGGGCGGTCCCGGCGCTGATGGACCTTCTCCACGACGACTACTACAGCGTCAGGCGGGAGGCTGCGGCGGCGCTCGTCTCCATAGGCGCCCCGGCGGCGGAGCCGGTCGTATCCGCACTCGGCGACCCGGACGGCGACATCCGGAAGCGTGCGGCGGATGTGCTCTCTGAGATCGGGGATGCACGGGCGATCGGGCCCCTCGAGGCTCTCTTCGACGATGAGGACTGGTACGCCCGGAGGGCCGCCGAGAGCGCGGTGGAGAGGATCCGGGAACGGGCCGGGAAGAACGCAGACTCATAGACCATCTCCACCGGTTCAAGTCTCTTCCTGTTATCCCCTGTGCCTCCGGCCGGCGATTCCCAGAAAGGATAGAGGGAGATCGGAACCCTGCTTACTTCTCGACGTCGATTCCCGAGATGTACGCCACGCCCAGTTTCGCCCGCCTTATCCGGGTGCTTTCCTTGAGGTGCCGCATATCGACAAACTCGCCCTCGGTCACGATCTTTTCGATCTGCCGGGAGAGATCGAGCGTTGCATCCCACGGCACCCCCCGGAAGACGACGCCGTGGTTGTGGAGCTGCACCCGCTCCCCTCCCGCATGGGCCGGGTCGATGAGGGCTGCGATCTGTTCGCCGCTGCACGCCGAGCAGTCGATCCCGAACCCGAAGCCGACCATCGTGTCGCCCTGGTACTTCGGCTCGTCGTCTACCGCGAACCACTCCGCCACGTTCTCTTCTGCGTTGATGGGAAGGCCGTTTTCAGGGGTGGATGCGGCGATGGGGGACTTTTTCACCCCGGAACTGCAGACCCCGTCGACGACGGCCCACATGGCAACGGCGGCGATGCCGGAGAAGTCGCGCCTCTGCTCCCGGGCAACGTCGAAGATCGTGCGGTACAATTCGGAGAGCGTAATGCTGCCCCCATCCCCGGCGTCGACGGTGACGATCTCATGAAACGGCCCGTCCAGCGCTACATTATACCCGGAGTAGACGTAGAGTTCCCCGGTATCCTTCACCGGCGTGAAGAAGTCCGGCGTCTCGTTCCCGTCCGTCGGCAGCCATACCACCGAGCCGTGCAGCGTGATCATCTCCCCGAGGAGCGGGAGCGTGTCCGCAACGCCTTCCCCGAGCGCCCCGAGCCCGAGCGAGTACCGGAGAGCCGAGAACGGTATTGCACGGATATCTTCCTCCGTCAGGCGGGCGTGCAGCACCCTATCCAGGCTGCCGGTGACGCGGAGCGACGATCCCTTTGTGGAGACCTGTTCGACGGTGTAGGCAACGCCGTTCCTGACGACCGGAGTCCGGGCAAGTTCGCTGATGACCGAGAGGCTGTCCTGCGGCCTTCTGCAGGAGGCGACGGCCTCCTCGACCCCGGGATAGAGGGAGAATATCGGTGTCACCCCGGCCATATCGAGGACGCTCTTCGGGTACTCCTGCATTCCGGCAAGGGCCAGGATGCCGCTGCGTTCTTTTAACTGTTTCTTGACGGCGATGAGAACCCGGATGCCCGCGCTGCTCAGGTAGTTCAGCCCTGCGAGGTCGAAGACGACCGACCGGTCGTCGTCCTGCAGCGACGCCTGCACGGCATCGGAGAGCTGTCCTGCACCGTACCCGTCAAGCCTTCCGCGAATCACAATCGTCAGAATTCCGTCTCTTCTCTCGGTCTGCAGTTCCATGTATATCCCGTACAGGTATCGGGCTGTTGACGGTTAATTTTTCTCAAAACTGCTTTGCCGTCGGCGTGCCGTGCCGTGGCGGACTCCATTGGGCGCACAAACTTCGTAACCATTATCTCTCCGGTTATGTGATCCTCCTATGATCCACCGTGAAACCCAACAGAGCCTTAATAATCATGATCACTCTTTCCATCACAGTTTTTTTGTCGTTTCTGCAGGCTGTACCTCGACCGGTCAGCAATCGCCGGCATCACCTCCCGCCACTGCGGTTGCCGCACCTGCCGCCGAATGCCCGGCGCTCGTGTTTGCGGATCGGGAATTTGCTTTCGAGCTTCAGCGGACACTTGGCGCCTCGTATTCGGGAGAGGCCGATATCGGCGAGTGCCTTGCCACTGCGTCCAGGATCAAAGAAGGAGACTTTGAAAGCTGGTACAGCGAATGGAACAGGACCGCGGACAACTTCAGGACAGCGGGTGACGAGAGTCTCGCAGCCGGACACAGGGTTACCGCAATGGAAGCATACTGCCGGGCCGCAACGTATTACCGCACGGCCGAGTTCTTCCTGCACGGCAACCCCGCCGATCCCCGCATCGTGGAGACATGGGAAAAGAGCCGGGATGCATTCCGCGATGCGCTCTCACTCGACGTCGTCCCGTACGAGATTGTCGCCATCCCGTACGAGAATACCACGCTGCCGGGTTACTTCTATATGGTCGACGACTCCGGCAAACCCCGGCCGCTGGTCATCGTCCAGACCGGCTTTGACGGGTGCCAGGAAGAACTCCATCCGTATGCAATGGAGGGGATCAAACGCGGATACAACGTCCTGACGTTCGAAGGGCCGGGCCAGGGCGAAGTGATACGGGTCCGGCATATCCCGTTCCGCCACGACTGGGAGAACGTGATCGGACCGGTCGTGGACTATGCGGTGAGCCGGCCCGACGTCGACGAAGACCGGGTTGCACTCCGGGGGATCTCGCTCGGGGGCTACCTCGCCCCCCGCGGTGCCGCATACGAGCCCCGGATCACGGCGCTAATCGCGGATGGAGGCACTTACGATGTCGGACTAACTCTCCTCGCGAACCTGCAGGAAGGCGGGGGAGCGAACCTGACGGAAGTTGAGCTGCAGGAGTGGCTGCAGACGGATCCGGTTGAGTTCAACGACGCCATCCGCGACGCCATGGCACACGATACCGGTATGCGCTGGCTGAACGAGAACGGGATGTACGTCTTTAATGCCGGTTCGCCGGCCCAGTTCTGGGCGAAATGGATGGATTTTTCACTTGTCGGAATTGCCGAAGAGATACGGTGCCCCACGCTGGTCTGTGCCGGTGCGGCCGACCACTTCGACCCGGACGGGACCCAGGCACAGGCACTCTACGACCACCTCACCTGCGAGCGGGAACTTATGGTGTTCTCCGACGACTACGGTGCCGGGTCGCACTGCCAGCTCGGGGCGTTCGCGCAATCGTTTGCCGCCAAGTTCGACTGGCTCGACGATAAGATGGGAATGAGCAAATAATGGGGTCGGTTTTCGGAGTCTCCCGGCATCTACCAGCGAACACGGTATCCGGCTTTTTTGAGAATATCGATGAGGGCGTCATCCCATTCGGTGCCGGAGAGCCCGCTCAACGTCGGTTGCACCTGTTCCCAGAGCCGGCTGAGTTCGTCATTGTCCGGGAGGAACGTTGTCTGGTACATCACGCGTCCGGCCCGCTTCCCCTGTGAATCGAGGATGAGAAGACGCCAGCAGCAGTAATCGCGGCAGATGTCGGGGCGTGTCAGGTGAACCGTACACCACGCCTTTCCCGTCTTCCCGTCGAATCTCAGAAAGGGGCATGCGTCCGGCAGTTCCGCGATGCTGCTCTCATCCTCGAAGAGGGCGATCTTGTCCGGGTCGACCCGCACCTCCTTCACGTCCCCACTATAGGCATTGTGCACGACAAAGGTGTAGTTGCCGCGCTCTTCGACTACTGTGTGGACGTTTCGCATGTTGCTGCAGCAGCTGCCGCACTGGCAGCACTTACAGGCGATCGTGACCCCCTCCCCAAACTCCGGGCGATTGGTGTATCGGCATGCTCATTATCCGGTATTTCTCATCGGGGTCATGAAATACCTGCCGAAGAACGTCCTGGATCGCATCTGCAGCCGGGCAGTTCCGGAGCCGTCGGAGCAACCCGGGCTTTGGCAGGTTGCCTGGTTCTCGGAAAGAAGAAAAATTCTTTTCGGAAGGATCCATAGCCTGGCGCCTTTGGCTATCCTGACCGTCCTGGCACTGAACCCCCCTCGATCCGGTTCGGAAGAGTCGAAACTGACCTCTGGCTCACGGTTTGTGTGTATTGAGTAATACACGATCGGATTCTCGAACCGAAGACTGCGCTGCATCAAGAAAGATGCAGCAAACGGGAGCCGTTCCTGCGAAATAGAGATTGGGTCTTGTTATTTCGTGAAAATCGAACCCTGCGTGATTGGCAGGTCTTTCCGTTACAGTTATTATAGCCTGAGTAAATTCACTTGCATACTTTAAACCGGAGTTTCTTTTTCCGATGTCCACATCCCCAGGTACCACGGAGAAGCGAACCAGTCTCACCGGCCGCGACGAGAAGCAGGACAACGCCGCCGAAGTTGAACGACTCATCCGCGAACGGACTGCAGAGATCCGGGAAGAGAATGACGTGCTTCGGCGGGAGAACGCAGAACTCCGCCAGATCGAGATGATCTACGCCTCGGCGCCGGTCGGTCTGTGTCTGCTCGGCACGGATACCCGGTACCTGCATGTCAATCAACGGTTCGCAGAGATGGACGGGTTTTCCGTCGAGGAGCACATCGGCAAGAGAGTCCGCGAGCTGGTGCCGGACCTTGCGGATGCGGCTGAAGAGCTCGCCCGGGCGGTTGTTGCGACGGGGAAACCCGCGCTTGATATTGAGGTACAGGGGGAAACACCGGCACAACCCGGGGAGCAGAGGTACTGGAACGAGTCCTGGCGGCCGGTAACCGATAGTCAGGGGCGCGTCCTCGCGATCAGCATCGTCGCCGAGGACATCACCGAGCGGAAGCGGGCCGAGGAAGCGTTTCAGCGATATGCCAAGAATCTGGGCCTGCTCCACCACGATCTGGAGATATCGAACCGGGAGGCGAACCTCTACCTGGACATCCTTACCCACGATATCGGCAATACCGAGAACGTCTCGAACCTCTACGCCGACCTGCTCATCGAGTCCCTTGACGGAGAGGCAGCCGGATACGCGAAAAAACTGCAGCGCAGCATCCGGAAGAGCATAGAGATCCTGG
Organism: Methanoculleus sp. UBA208; assembly: GCF_002498065.1. Taxonomy (GTDB): domain Archaea; phylum Halobacteriota; class Methanomicrobia; order Methanomicrobiales; family Methanoculleaceae; genus Methanoculleus. The sequence goes on from NZ_DAFZ01000109.1 coordinate 14,766, forward strand.
GCACCGTCTCTACCATCCGCCGGATCCATCGGACAAAAACCGAGCTCAAACCAACCGACCTTGATGCAGCAGTCCGGGGAGTGATGGAAGACTATCGCACGAGTATCTTCCTCTATAACGGGGCAAATTACCAGGTCCAGGCGGACGATCTTCTCCCTGTGGTCTTTGACAACCTTATCGGCAACGCAGTCAAGTTCGGCGGTCCTGACGTCGAGATCGCCATCCGGATTGAAGAGGATGATGGGTTCGTCCAGGTATCTATCGAGGATACCGGTCCCGGTGTCCCGGATGATGATAAAAATGAGATCTTCCACTGTTATGAAATGAAGAAACGGGGCGTCGGCAAGGGACTTGGACTCTATTTGGTGAAGATCCTGGTCGAGCGATACGGCGGGACGATCTGGGCCGAGGACCGGGTGCCGGGCCGCCCGGATGAAGGCGCGGCGTTCAAGTTCACACTGAAACCTGCCTCGCAAACCCGTTGAGCAGGCTAGGCAAACGGTTGATGCCGGCATGATATCCACACCCCAACACCAGAGGGATTCTAACTTGACCTTCGGCTCCCACATTTCTGTCTGTTATCTATAACCCAAAACCCGCATGCGGGATTATAGGTATCTCGAAAAAATGCAACCGATGATCTACGATTGACAGATCAATTGAACGATTTCAGATGGTCCCGAGCCACCGTCTCCGCACCAGCAGAAGGAGAGCCAGATCGGGATCGGTGCCGGCTTTGCGGGACGTCCGCCTCGAGCGTGGTCTCGGGCACGGCCGCCGTCGCCGTGATCCCGGCGCTCACACCGGCTCGTGCCGCTGGAGGAAGTCGCGGATCTTTCTCGATTCCATCCACCCGATGTCCAGCTGCCGTATGATGTCGTTGATCCGGTCGACCTGGTCGCGAATGATATCCATCTCCTTCCCGCCCCCGGAGAGTTCCACCATGCCGAGGATCACCTGCAGGGGCTGGCGGACATGATCCCCGAGGATCGCGAACTGCTCGATGTTCTGCTGGATCTGCTCGTAGGCCTGTCGCCGCATGATGTCCTCCTTCACCTGGGCGGTGATATCCTGGATGAGCACGACGTAGCCGCCCGGGGGCGCCCTCTCCTTCTGCCGTATCCTCGTGATGAGCACCTCCAGGTACCGGGTCCCGGAACGCGACGTGGCGTAGAGGTTCTGCCGTTTCACCAGTTCGAAATCGAACTCCGACGTGTAGTGGACGGTTTCGCCGCTCTTGAGCCGGGCCAGCTCCTGTTTGGGGATGTTGGGGTCTGAAAACAGATTGAAGCCCGCGAGTTCGTCCCGGTCGAGGACGCCGAATATCCTGAGGGCGGCGGGGTTGATGTCGATGAGGTCTCCTGCCGCGTCGTAGTACTCGATTCCGATGGGAGACTCATTAAAAATGCTTCTGAACCGCTCTTCGCTCTCCCGCAGGGCCTCTTCGATCTGTTTACGCTCGGAGATATCCTCCACCATGCTGATGGCACGCAACGGTTTCCCGACGGGATCGCGGATGAACGTGATGGTTAAACGCCCCCAGACGACCCGGCCGTCCTTCCTGATATACCGCTTCTCGAGCTGGACGCCGCGTTCTCTCCCTTCAGCCATCAATTCGTAGAGTGCCAGGGTCGGGGGGAGATCCTCCGGATGCGTGATATCGGTGATGCTCCGGCCGGCAAGCTCCTCCGCGCTGTAGCCCAGCATCCGGTTGAGGGTTGCGTTGCTCCTGACGATAACGCCGTTTTGGTCGGCGATCAGGATCCCGATTCCTGCCTCCTCGAATATCCGCCGGAACCGCTCTTCGCTCTCGCGGAGCTCCTGCTCTACCCGCTTCTGTCCGGATAGGTCCGCCATGTTGAAGACGCGCAGGATGACCCGGCCACGGCTGTCATAGATCGGGACGGCGCTGTAACGGATGTATTTCTGTTCCCGGTTCTCGCGCTTGATGAGGATTGCGTCGTATTCGCGGACGTCTTCGCCACGCATTGCCCTGGACGTCGGCCAGTCCTCCAGCGGCATCGGCCGCCCGTCGGGATAGCGCAGCTCGAACTCCTCCACGTACCTGTCGAGCTCCGCAAACATCCCGGCTTCCGACGAAAAGCCGTGAATCCGCAGTCCTTCCGCGTTCATCGACAGCGTGGTTCCTTCCGGATCGGTGATGCCGATGCCGACGTTGACGTTGTCGATCACGGCTCGCAGCTTGTCACGCTCCAGGAGCAGGGCCTCTTCCACCTTCTTCTGAGCGGTGATATCGTAGACCGTTCCCTGCAGGTGAGCCGGGACTTCCTCAGTGCCGGGGACGTTCTGGATCATCTCGCGGAGCCAGCGGACCTCCCCGTCCTTTCTAATGATCCGGTACTCTCGTTCGGTCGCATAACCGGGGACGGTCCGCACACTCTGTGAGGTCCCGGCGAGGCGCGGGCGATCGTCGGGATGGATTATCCGATACCAGTGCCGTCGATCCCGGAGGAAATCCTCACTTGAATAGCCGGTGATCTCCTCGACCGAGCCATAGATGAAGGTGGGGCCGAATTCGAGGTCGGTCCGGAACGCAATCCCCTGGAAGTTCTGAAGGAAGAGGCGATACCGCTCCTCGCTCTCCCGCAACGCCTCTTCCATCTGTTTTCGCTCCGTGACGTCCCGTGCGATGCCTTCGATGGCGATGAGCAGCCCCTTCTCATCGCGGATGGGGACGTTCTGCGATTCAACCCAGATTACTGTCCCGTCTTTTCGGAGCCATCTGAGCATGAGCGGCCTGTCCGGAGCGAACTCTCCTCGAAAAACCGCTTCCAGGAGCGGCAGATCGTCGGGATGGATAAAACGCAACGCGATCTCCGGATCCGCATAGACCTCTTCGGGGGTATAGCTGGCGATCCGCGTAACGGCCGGGCTGATGTAGGAGAAACGGCGAACGGGCGCAAGCTCGATCCGATAGACGATGTCGCGGGCGTTGCGCAGCATGAGGTTCAGCGTATCCGTGCCCGGCCGGCATTCCTCTTCTGCCCGCTCGACCGCCGTGCCTGAGATGCCGACGATCCTTCCGTCGGCATCCCGGAGCGGCTCCAGCGTCATATCCAGGACGTGCCGCGTGCCGCCGGAGGTGACCGTCACCTCCTGGCGCAGCACCTCCCCGGTCTCCAGCACCCGGCGCTTGAGCGAGGCCAGCCTGCCGGCGTCCTCGGGCCCGAAGAGATCGGCGTCGGTCCGGCCGACCACTTCCGTATCGGAGAGTCCGGACTTCCGGTTGTGCGACCAGATGTAGCGCAGGTCCCTGTCCTGGACAAAGACGACGACCGGGGAGTGGTCGAGGCAGGCCCGGAAGAACCGGGCGGCCGTATCACCGGCGCTGTCGTGGAAACGGAGGATCCTGTACCCGGTCCCTGCATACGTCGCATTCGGGTCATAGACAAGGGAGAACCAGCGAAGGTCCCCGGAGCGCTCCCTGACCCGTATCGGCGACCGCTGGATGCTCCTGTCGTTCTGCAGGTCCCCGGCGACCTCCTGCAGGGATGCCGTATCCGGCGACAGCGGCGTCACGTGCCTGCGTATGAAGTCTGAAGCACTCGCCCCTCTTCCCTCCTCCGGGGTCACGCCCAGGAGAACGGAGAGTGCCCTGTTGAGCCGGACCACCGTCCGGTCCTCATCGAACACAAGGACCCCGTCGGCTTCTCCGTCGAGAGCGGTGAGAAGACGCTGTTCTTCGGTCTGCTGCCTGGAAGTCATTGTTCCCCTATCACGCAAGTTGCATTGCTCTCCGATCGACTGCTTCCGGCGGGGACTCCCTGATCATTCCGCGACCTCCTTGAGCGTGAACCGGAACGCAGCGCCCGCTTCCGTGGTGCCGGGCACCCGATCCTCGACCCAGATACGCCCGCCGTAACGCTCCAGGAGCGTGCGGCAGATGTAGAGGCCGAGCCCCTCCCCCCGTGCCCGGGTCCGCCCTCGTTCGAACCGGCGGAAGATCGACTCCTTCAGTTCGTCGGGAACGCCGGGGCCGGTGTCGGCCACGGTGACGACGATGCTGCCGTCGAGCGTCTCGGCCGAGATAGTAATAACGACGTCGGGGCCGCCGAACTTGACGGCATTCCCGATGAGATTGTGGAAGACTTCGGCAAGGAGATCGTCCGCCCAGACCGTGCGAGAGACTCCTTCATACCCGATCCCGGCTTCGGGGAAGTTCTTTTGTTCGCTGACGATCACGCCGTGAAGGTCGATCGGCTTCAGCGGCGCATGTTCCTGATGAATTTTGCGGATCATTGCAACATTCGCCAGAATCTCCGTGCTTTTATCGATACTCCCCTTCATCTTCCGGACATATGTTTTGGGTTCCCCTTCGAGGATCTGCATCAGCAGGTCAGTGTACAGGATGGTGACGCAGTTGGCGTTCCTGATGTCGTGCGTGAGGATGTCCAGGTACAGGTTCGCTTCGCGGTTTGCCGCCTCCAGCTGCTTATACAGCGTTCCGCGCAGGATGCCGGCCCCGATCTCCTTGCTGATCGCCTCCATGAGCCATCGGGCGTCCGGGGGCACCCGCTCTCCTGCCGAACTCCCGATTGCCAGCGCTCCCATGATTCTCGACTCGGCCATGAGCGGAATCCAGGTGAGGGCGGAAACCCCGAAAACGTCCAGAATAGCCTTCTCCGCTTCATCCGTCTGTGCCCCGGCGGGGATGGAGAGATGTCTGCCTGCAACGAAGACCTTGTTGAAGGGGCGCTGGAATATATCGAGGGTCTTCAACCCGATTGATCGCTCCATGCCCCGCTGGCTCGCGAGAGTCGCAATGTTCAGTTCCCGGTCCAGCAGGTAGATGGCGCCGATATCGAAGTTCAGGAGGGCGAGGGAGGTATCGAGCGCGGACTCGACCAGCTCGTCGAGCGTGAGAGCCGATGCCGAGACGCCGATCAGCCGGTTCAGCATGGAGAGCTCCGAGCCCCGGCGCTGTATGGCCTCCTGTGCCTGCTTGCGCTCAGAGATGTCACGGAAGACGACCATAATCGACGGTTGCCCATCGTAGAGTATGGGGGCCGCCGTGACCTCGACCCAGATGACCCGGCCTTCGACGGTCAGGCTCACCTCTTCGAATACCGGGATACCTGTGCCCTCCTGCAGCATCCGGCGGATCCGTTCGGCGACGAAACCCTGGTAATCGGGGTGGACGAACATACCAAGCGGCTTGCCTACGACGTCTTCAGGCCCCTTCCCCCCTGCAATCCGGATGCCGGCAGGATTCACGTAGACGATGTTGCCGTCGGTCCGGTGAACGACGACGGCCTCCGGCATGAGTTCGACGAGGGTGCGGTAGCGCTCCTCGCTCTCGCGCAGAGCCTCCTCTGCCCTTTTCTGCTCCGTGATGTCGCGTGCCGCAGCAAAGACGCCTGCGACCCTCCCTTCTTCGTCGCGGTAGACGGAGGCGTTATAGAGCACCGGAATCGTATGCCCGTCGCGATGCCGGATCTCCAGCGGGTAGTCCCGCACCTGCCCTTCCGCAAAGACCCTCCGGTATCCCGCCTTTGCGCCAGGAGGATCGGTGAAGTAATCGGAGAAGTCCGTTCCTATCAGCTCTTCGCGTGCATAGCCTGTCGCCTGCTCGGTGGCAGTATTGACGTCGGTGATCCTTCCGTCGGGGCCGATGGCGGCGAGCGGGTCGGGATTGGCTTCGATGAGGCTCCTGTTGTAGGCGTTTGCTGCTTTGAGCCCCTCTTCCGCCTGCTTCTGCTCGGTGATATCGATCCCCGACCCCATCGCAGAGAGCGGTTTCCCTTCCTCATCGGTGACCATGGAGAGGGCAAGTTGCATGGGGAAGGTCGACCCGTCCCGGCGTCGCCCCTCGGTCTCCCCGGACCAGGTGCCGACCCGGAGGAACTCGTCTATGATCCGGTTTGCCTCCGCCGGGTCGGCCCAGAGCACCGATGTCGGCTGCCCGAGAATCTCGTCCTCCCGCTCCCACCCGTGTATGGCGAGGAAGGCGCGGTTGACATAGATGATCCTCCCGTCGAGACCGACGAGGGAGATGGCGTCGAGCGACGATGCTATCGCCATATCCTTGATCCTGAGCTCCTGCTCGGCCCGCTTGCGCTCGGTGATATCCTGCGCGAACTCGATGAGACCGATAAGCTCCCCGTTCTCGTCGGTGACGGGATGCCCCCGGAGGAAGAAGACCCTCCCGTCGGGAGTGGCGATCTCGGTTTCCTGGGGCTGCCCGGTCTCCCGGGCAATAACGACAGGGCATATGTCGCAGACACCTGTACGGTTGTGCCATATCTCGTAGCATCGATGCCCGACCAGGTCCTCCGGTTCCCTGCCGAGGAACGCGGCGGCGGCGCGGTTGACCCAGAGCACCCTGAGATCCGTGTCATAGTAGGCGAACATCTCGGCCGTCGAGTCGAGAATCAGGCCCTTCTCCCGTTCTGACCGCCGCAGGGCCTCTTCGGTCCGCTTTCGCTCCGTGATGTCCCACGCGTTTATCACAAAGCCCCTGATGTGAGGATCGTCAAGGAGGTTGGTCACGATTGCCTCGATCACGTGCGTGCCGCGCGGGCCCCTGAAGCGGACCTCGAGCTGCCCGCTCCCCCCCGGGCTCTCTGCCAGGGTCGATACCATCTCCTCCACCCGCGGCAGATCCTCGGGCTGGATCATATCGAACGCATGCTTCCCGATCAGCGTATCGGGCGCAAAGCCGTCCAACCGCTCGATAGGCGGGCTCGCAAACCGGATCGTTAACTGATCGTCGATAATGAGGATGAATTCGGAGCCCTTCTCGATGAGGGCCCGGAACGTCTTTTCGCTCTCTCGCAGGTCGGCCTCCGCCCGGTGCCGCTGGAGAGCGATCGAAGCAAGGCTCCGGAAGACCTCGACGGCCCGGAAATTGACCTCTCCACCCTCCCGCCGGGTGAGTATCACGGCCGACCCGAAGATTTCGCCTTTCTAGGTGAACGGGATGCAGTACATTGCCCCAAGACCGGCAATATCCTCGAATTTACGGCAGATCTCCCGGGAGATCTGCCCGAGGGCGACTTCCTGCAGCCCTCCTTTCACCTCCTCGATCTCGCCGCGGGTCATGATCGCCCGGATATGCGGTGGGATTTCGAGCGAGATCCCGGTGAGGTCCTCCCCGAAGGTCTCGATGATCTCCGGCAGGAACGGCTCGATGCCGAAGAACGCTCGCGGGTTCAGGGTGCCCGCCCGGATATCGGCGGCGCTCACGATGACGACGGCACCGGGCGCGAGTTCGTGGAGGTAGGCGCCGATTGCGGAGAAGACGTCGGCCTCGGGCGGCATCGCAGCAAGTTCCGTCGCCGCCCGGGAGAGGAAGGCCTGATCGCCCGATCTCCGCCGCACCTCTCCTTCGGCGGCCTCCCGGCGGGTGACGTCGCGGAACCGGACGAGCCAGTCCCCGGTCGCTTCCACCTGCCTGGAGGAGAAGGCATACCACCTCTCCCGGCAGGCCGAGGATACCCTGGCCGTGATCTCCCCGGACTCGGTGCGGTTCTGCAGCAGCGAGAGGATCCGCTCCCTCTGGTCCCCGTCCGCTTCCGGAAGGATTCGGTCGGCGACGATGCGGGCCGCATCCGCACCGCGGGCGTCATCGGCGGAGATCCCGGCGAGGCGCTCCATGGAAGGGGTGATGGTGCGGATGTTCATGTTGGAATCGGCGAGGATGACGGCATCTTCCGTGGCTTCCAGTATCTGCAGTATCTCGGGTCGCACCTCCATGTCCGGCTCAGTGATCCGCATACGGCCCAGCCCCGCCCGCAGGATCGTCATCGGCAGGGAGTTCCTCGTGCAGGGTTCTCCACGGGGATAACGTCATAGAAAGTATATAATAGTCTGTCTGCCGGCCCGTCCGGGCAGCCAGCCCACCCTTTTTGTGCGCCGGGGAGATCTCGATACGGCAAGACCTTTGGGCTCCGTCCAGGCATGTGCGGGAACGGCTGGAATAATGGGAGGACTTGAAAGCGGAGGGAATATAACCCAAGAAGTAAATGCGAGGGGTGAGATTCGAACTCACGAACTCCTACGAGACCAGGCCCTCAACCTGGCGCCTTTGACCTGGCTTGGCAACCCTCGCCCTGTTCCTCTCTATATAACGCATTGCAACATAAAATATCTTGCTCTGCGGGAACCGGGCCTCTCACGGACGAGATGGCCGCACGTCCCCGTGTGGCCTTCCCGTTATGCGCATACCCGTGCTCCGGCGTCCCCTGAACGTCTTCGATGCGTATTTATGCGCCCGCTTCCAACGATCCCGCATGTGGGCTGACATCTCACGGGAGTTCGCCGATTCGCCGTCCCAGAGCCGCGTCGTCCGGTTCCTGCTGGAGAACGGGTTCGGCATCAATGAAGAGGGGCGCATCGTCTGCAACGGCATCGAGATCCCGGCCACGCACGTCGGCAGGGCGATCGAGACCGACCGCAGGGTCGTCGACGCCACAGCCCGCCGCATTCTCGAGAACCCGGAACTTCGGGAGGTCTTTATCCGGATGCGTGCCGCGCCCGACCTCTCCCGGGTCGCCGAGGCCCTCGGCCTCTCGGTCATCACGCTCTACCCGAAGGACGCGCACCAGAAGGGGATCGTCGGCGCGGCGGTCGAGGTTCTCGTCGAACACGACCTCTCCATCCGCCAGATCTTCGTCACCGATCCCTACCTCGCAGAAGAGCCCAAACTCGTGATGATCGTGGACGAACCAAGGGTCCCGGCATCGGTCTACGAACGCCTGCGTGCGCTCCCGCAGGTAAAACAGTTGATCATCTGAAAAGCTCCATCTCCTGCCCGAGCCGGCGGATCCGCTCCCTCTGCCTTCGCGGGAGGGCGATTGAACGCTGCAGCCGCTCCTCGAGCGTGATGACGCGGGTTCCCTTCACCAGGTTGTCCGCGTGGGCGACGATCTTCTCCTCAAGCGTTCTTGGCATGCAGTCGCGCGGCGTCAGATCGAGGGCCGCACACTCGTCCGCCGTCAGCCCGGCGCCGATGTGCCGCTCGACGATGGCGACGACGGCTTCGTCAAGACCGAACGACCGGCATATCGCGCCGCCCGCTTCGGCGTGGCGAAGGTCGTGCGTCACTCCCCGGCCGATATCGTGGAGGAGGGCCCCGGCCTCGATGAGGTCGCGATCGACCGACGGGCCGGAGGCGTAGGCGAGCGCAAGGTCGCGCACCGCCCGGCAGTGTGCGATGACCCCTTCGGAGCACCCGGCGCGCCTGAGGAGGGCGATGCAGTCCTCTTCACGCACTCCCGAGGCTCTCCTTGATCTTATCGACCCTTCTCCTGAGGGCGCTGGCGATGAGTTCGTTGTCGAAGTGCTCGAGCATCTCCTCGCAGTTCGGGCACTCGAAGTTCCAGTTCGCCGCATCCGTGAAGGTATAGACGACGCTGCAGTTTCTGCACATGTAAAAGTCGTTCTTCTCCTCGTAGGTGAGCCGGGCATTGAGGTGCTCGAGCACGTCCCGGACCTCCTCCTCGAGCACGTCATAAACACGGTCCAGGCGGAGGTGCCAGAGGTAGGTGAGCCAGCCGGTCTCGGTGTTCTTCAGCCGCCGGTACTCGGCGAGGCGTTTCTCGTAGAGCGTGTAAAGGGTGTGGCGAACGGTGTTGAGGTTGACCCCGGTCATCTCGGCAAGTTCCTCGTCACTGTGCTCTCCTCCTTCGGGGAACCGCCTGAGAAGCTCGATTCCATCCTCCCCGATCATGCGCAGAATGTAGGCGTTGATTGCCGGATCGTTTAACAGTTCAGTGACGGATACCATGCTCAAATCTCTCCCATAACGGATAATCGTATAATAGTATATGTTCCAGCATCGATGTTTAGCATACTCTGCTTTTAATCTTTAATTCTCTTTTCCCGTGTCCGGGGGGCGGTCCCCCTCTCCCGCCGGAGGCGGGGCCGTGCCCACCGCTCATTCCCCGATGAGCCTCCGGACTGCCGCGGTGTTCCTCTCGAGATCCGCGTATGCCGCTGTTTCCGTCTCTCCGCAGCCAAAGACGCTCACGACGGCGTGGCCCTCCTCGAACTCGGTTCCGGGCCAGGGTATATCGGCGATCCGGGGCGCAAGTGCAGAAAGATCGACGTCGAGACGCATATCCCGCTCCGCAAAGAGGATCCGCCGGACCGCGACCTGCCGCGGTGCAGGCACCGCCGCCGGGATCACCCCGCGGCAGGCGTCCATGTGCATGGCAAAGACGCTCCTTTCGATCGCCATCTCGACCGTATCCAGGGTGGCCTGGAACCGGGGATTGATCTCGATCGCCCAGGGTTTCTCGCCCGCCACAAAATCGATCCCGACCGAGCCCACGCACCCGCTTGCGGCAGCGATTTGCTCTGCCGCCGCGATCATCTCCCCGGCAAGGGGATGGGAGAACGGGGTGAGCGACCCGGCAAACCCGTGCGCGGATTCCCCCTCGCCCCGCAGGAGCTGCCGGTTGACCGCGACGGCCCGCGCCCGCCGGCCGTCGGCGACGCAGGAGACGCTTGAGGGGACTCCGTCGACGAGGTGCTGTGCGATGTAGGGGACGTCCGGCCAGGCCTCCTCCCACCGGCGGAGGTCTTCTGCGGTCCTCGCGACCGCGTTCCTCCATCCTCCCGCTCCCCGGCGCGGTTTGACCATCACCGGAAACCGATCGCTCGCTGCGAGCGGCGGGACCGGCACGTCCAGCCCCTCGAAGAACCGCTGGATCTCCAGTTTGTCGAGGAACCGCTCCACTTTCGCAGGCGGCGTGCCGTAGAGCGGGATCGTCGTCCCGACGGCCTCGGCGCCCGAGGCGACGACCAGCACGTCGACCGGGTGGCGGGAGGCGAGTTCGACGATCTTCTCCGGAAGTTCGGCGAGTTCGTCGAACGAGAGGCAGTCCTCCGTGTACCACCCGAGATCCTGGTCGCAGAAGTGGTCGACGGCGTAGACCGTGTAGCCGGCCCGGCGGGCCGACTGCGCCACGTGCCGCGTGGCGAACCCCGCAACCAGAACCCGGCCCGTCACCGCTCCACCGTCTTCTTCCCGACCTTCGTTGGTTCGATCCGGATCTTCGCGTCCGGGTACTCCCGGTTGAGCTCCTTCCCCTCGAAGAGGTGGTCGAGGAAGAGGGCGAGGCTCGAGATCTCGGAGTGGGGCTGGGTGGTCACCGAGACGTTGTAGTCGGCAAGTCCATAGATGTCGCCCGGGACCTTCTCCGCCCCCACCACGACGAGCACCCGCTCCTCGCCGCGGATCTCGTCGATGACGTCGGTCATCCGGAGCCCGTACATCGTGAGGTGGGCGACTTTGCCGCCGGCGGCCTTCCAGTCCTGGATGCACCGCCGCCACTTCACGTCGTTCTCCACGAAGAAGCCCCCTCCCCACCGGGAGGCGACGTCCGTTATGCTCGTGACCACCCCGGGATCGTCTGCGGCGAGGTACATTCCACGGGCACCGAGCGCCCGAGCCGCGAGCCCGACGTGGGTAGTCACCCGCTGGTCGCGTTCGGGCCGGTGGCCTATCCGGAGCACGGCTACTTCGGGCATAGCCTTACTCATCTCTCCTTTTTGCCCTGACGACACCGTTCTCGATGACGAACGGCAGGTCATCCCTGGTGTGCCGGCACTGGCACTCGATCAGCGACTCCTGAATGGAGAGGAGGCGCACCGTCCCCTCTGCCTGCCGGACCAGGAGGTAACGCTCGAGACGCTCGAGCGACGCCGTCACCGCACCGGGCTCAAAACCAGTGGCTGCTACCAGGTCTTCGACCGTAATGCCGCCGGTTTCGGGAATCCGGTGATATACGGTCCAATCCAGATCTTCCTCACGCACACCTATTCTTTTTTCCGGGCGGACCGATATAGTTATTCATGCACCGCCCGCACCGTTCCGGCTCTGTAGGCCGGTATCCGGGCAGGGCTGCACGAGGTATGGTGGGAACCGAGTATGGTCGATTATGTGGAACTGGCGGAACTTGCCGACAGGCTCTTTGAGGCGAGCGACGACGACGACGAACTTTTTGCCCGGATGCTGGATACGCTTGACGCGGAGACCCGGGGAGCGCTGCTCTCCTCCGACCTCCTCAACGCGTACCAGGTCTTTTACTACTACTTCCGGGAAACGCCGGACGAGCTGACGAAGGAGCGGCTGCAGCTCCACGCGGCATCGGACCTCGCCCGGGGGATCGTCATCGACGAGGTCGATATCTACGAGGTTGTCTTTTCACTGGAAGGCGGAGAGCCTGTCGTCCTCATCACCGACGGCGAGAACACGCTCGCACGGTTCGAAGGAGAGCAGGCATACACGGAGATGGTCAGGTACCTGGATGAGTCCCTTTAGTGGTCCGTTTCGCCTAAAATTTCCGCTTTGTTGAAACCCTCTTCAGTTTCCATTCTTACCCTGCTGAGGCTGGTGCCGGGCCCGGCTTGTCCCCAGGATCGGCCTTTTTCTCGGGCCTGTCCTCATGCCGTGGACCGTGGTGGCCAGCGCATCTGACGATGCTCGAACTCCCGCCGTCCCGCCGGTCGTTTATCGCCATTGGGGGAACGACTGTCCGCAGGACAGGAGTTCGAGAAACCCAAAGGGTTTCGCTGTGGGGCCGACGGGGAGTACGAGCGAAGCGAGCTTGAGCACCGGAGGTGCAAGGGGGTCTCCCCCTCCCCTGTCTCCATCCCACAAGTAGACGTGTAACCCCACCCCGCCCGGCCTCCGGCCTCCTCAGACGCACCTGCGGTGCTCGAACTCCTGCCGTTCCGGCAGTCGTTCCCCGCCCCAGGGGCGGGGGCAGTCATGGCGATACCCGGTGGAAAGCCGTGCTCCGGAGTGTGACCATCGGGAGAGGCAGATCCGGGTTCAACAAAGCCGAACGTTCCCCTGTTCTGCGGGAGGGCATAGCGCCCGCCCCCCACACGCCAAAATTCCTAACATAAAGTGACAAGATGCACTAGACCGGTGGTCTGCCAGAAACCCTGCGGGTTTCTTCAACTCCTGCTCCGAAGCCTGATGGCTTCTCATGCTCCGTTCCGTTGGAACGTCGCACCCTACCGCCAGTCGTTTCCGGCAGTGATCAGCCGTTCGTCGACGTTCGCCCGCACGATCGGCGGGAGATCCCCCCACCGGATCACCGCGTCATCGATGACGGCGAGCACGCCTAAAACACCGATCCCGGAGAGGCCGTCGAGGACCGAGGTGTCGTCCGCCGTGATCCGGTTGCAGATAGCCGTCGCCCAGGCGTCCGCGACGGCGACGTCGGTGGCAAAGACCGTCACGGCGTCGGCGGTGCCGAAACTGATGGACGGGCCCACCGTCGCCGACGAGGTGCAGATGCCGAGGATCTCATTCTGCGGCGGGAGCAGGAACGCAATCCGCCCGCTCAGGGGCGATGCTCCCGCATAGATGCCGATCTTCACCTCGCGATCGCTTGCAAGAGCAATGTCCCCCCCGTTGTCGACGAGGGCAAACGCCGCCCCGTCCTCGACCATGGCCTCCACGCCGGCCCAGGCTATCGCACCCGCCACCGCCGCCATGGGGCCGATCCCGGCCTCTGCCGCGGCCCGGGCCATGCGATCGGGGGTCCTCTCCGGGATCTTCGGGATGTACGGCTCGAGCGTTGCCGCAAAATAGGGGTCCCGGGCGATCTGCCGCTCGACCTCCTGCCGGGCGGCCAGCATCCCGGATTTTGCCGCCTCGATCGCTCCGGGGTCCTCGGCGAGGATCGTCGTGATCGTCTGCCGGAACTCGAAATGCTCCCGGATCATCCCTGCTGCGAGAGGGCGCCGTGAGGGCACGCCTGGATGCATTTGCCGCAGAGGACGCACCGCTCGGATTTCACCCGGAGACGCCACTCTTCGTCGAAGGAGAAGACCTCCTGGGGGCAGATGCTGATGCAGGCCCCGCAGTCGACGCACTCCTCCTCGTCGCGGACGACGGCGTTCTCCATCACGCGGACCGTGACCCCCATCTCCTCGAGGCGCTGCCGGACCAGGTCGGCGTCCTTATCCGGGATGTCGATCAGCATCTCGCCAGCCATCGAATCGATGTTGGCCTTCTCGACGTTGACGAGGACGCCGGTCTCCGTCACCACCCGGGCGATCACCGGTTCTCTCCCCGGGTCGTGCTGTCCCCTCCGGGAGAACGCCAGCAGGAGTTTCATCGCCGCCGCCTCCCGCCGAAGAGCTTTCCGAGATCGATCGCCGAGAGGATGCCGACCACCCGGTTCGTCGCGTCAACCACGGGAAGCGCGCTGATGTTGTTTTGCTCCAGTTTCCGGGCGGCGATGTCCACCGGCTCGTCGGCTGTCGTCTTGATCACCTTCCGGGTCATGATGTCCTTCACCTGCCGCAGCCTCCCGTCCGTCACCACTGCCTTCGAGACGTCGTAGGTGGTGATGATCCCGACCAGCGTGCCGTTCCCATCGAGGACCGGGAGATGGTTCGTCTCGTCCCGCAGAAGCCGCTTTGCCGCCACCCGGATCTCCTCGTCTTCCGTGATGCTGATCACCTGCCGGTTCATGATGTCGCGGACGCGGGGGGTGACGGCCGTCTCCCGCATGGGCTTTGAGCGCTTTGCCGGGTCGATCCGCCGGGTGGGAAGTGCAAGTTCCATCTTCCCCGCCTCAATCCAGGCCTTCAGTTCCTGTGCCACCGCCCGTGCCTGCCGGTAGCTGGAGAGCGACGACGTCCGGACGGTCTCGCCGCCGATCTCGACGGACCCGCTCCTTAAGTCGGCGTAACTGACCGTTGCGAGCGACGGCCGGTCCCGCCGGGGCGTGCCGAAATCGATGATGTCGGTCAGGATATCCTCGTCCCGCACTGCGGTGCTCCGGACGATCCCGGTATCGAGCACCGGTATCGGGATGCCGACGCCGACATACATCGTCACGCCGTAGCCGTTCATCACCGCGGCGCGCAGGAACTCCTGCCGCATCTGCTTCATGTCCCCGGCGACCATCAGGTTCCCGAATCCGCCGCCCGCCGAGTGCTGGGTGCCTTCTCCGACGATCATGCCCTCTCCCCCGGCAAGGAAGATCGGGACGCCGCTCCCGATGACCCGGAAGCCGGGGTCGTTTGCGAGCGGCGAGAGGGTTCCTGCGCCGGAGTAGGAGACGTTGCCGCACCGCGGGAGGAGCGTCCCCATGTAGGTGTTGAGTGTCCGGTCGGTGGCGTTCGAGGCTGCGTTGTAGCGCTGGAAGGCGTTTCTCGGGTTGACCATGACCGCCTGGTTCATGTCATCGAGCAGCAGTTCCGTCGTGATGCTCCGGCGCGGGTAGCAGTCGGTCCCGCGGGAGGTTGCCCGCAGTTCGACGGTGCCCCCTGCCACGAGTTCTTCGAGGACGTGGGCGCCGCCGTAGAGGTGGTCTTTGGACTCGGCCTCCTCTGTTGCGCCCAGGTAGGCGT
Source organism: Methanoculleus sp. UBA208 (assembly GCF_002498065.1). Classification (GTDB taxonomy): domain Archaea; phylum Halobacteriota; class Methanomicrobia; order Methanomicrobiales; family Methanoculleaceae; genus Methanoculleus. Next base: position 30,111 of record NZ_DAFZ01000109.1, read on the forward strand.
CGACCGCCGCGATTCCTGCATATGCTTCAACGTCGTTGAGCCAGACGCGCTCCATCCGGATGGGGGGGTCGGCGTGCCCGAAGTTGAAGAAGGCACCGGTAGAGCACATTGCCCCGAACGTCCCGGTCGTGACGACGTCGACCTCCGCCAGTGCCCCTTCCTCTCCCAGCTCGTCGACGATGCCCGGCATCTCTTCGGCGGTAACGATTCGTGCAGTACCGTCGCGTATCCGGGCATTGATGAGGTCGAGGGACTTTTCCATGAACGTATATTCATTTTGGAATATTTATAGGTGTTGATTATTACTTTAGGTAATATTGTGCGGGGGTACGCAGGCATTCGGGCAGGGTCGATCCGGTGTAGCCTTCAAAAGATGCGCATCAGGCGTTTCTTCCCATTCGGGCCGAAAAAAGAGGTGGGGTTTTCCGCGTTCAGTCCCGCCTGTGCAGGGCAACGACGAGGCCGAGGATGCCGAGCGCCCCCACCACGGCAAAGGGCGCTACGCCCGCGTGGGGTGCCTGGGTCGGCACGGGCGAGAGCGAGGCTGAGGCCGAGGCGGTGCTTCCGGCACCGACCTGGACGCTGGTCGACCAGTCGCTGTAACCGCCGAGCGCCACCCTGACCGCGTGGGTGCCGGTGGAAATGCCGTCGACGGTCAGCGGGGTGATGCCCTTATAGGCGTTGTCGATGTAGACCTCGGCCCCCGACGGGGAGGAGGTGACCGAGATCGAGCCCGTCGAGGTCGACTGGCCGGGCTGGAGCGTCGCGGTGACGTGGCTCGTTGTCGCCCCGCTGACGACGACCCCTGTCGTGTAGTCCTGGTAGCCGGAAAGGGCTACCCTGACGGTATGGGAGCCGACCACGACGTTCGAGATCGTGTACACTCCGGCCGAGGGGGTCTTGCCCTGGTACTTGTCGTCAAGGAAGACGTCTGCCCCTGCCGGGTAGGAGACCACGTCGATAGCGCCGGTGGTCTCGGAGGGAACGGCCGTCAGGTAAGCGTTGACGTAACTGGTCACACCGGGGCTCACGGTCACGGTCGACTTCCAGCCGTAGTAGCCGGAAAGGTCGAGCTCGAGGTTGTGCTTCGCGGCCGAGACGCTCGTGAGCGTCAGGGGCGTCCGGCCCTTATAGACGCCGTCCATGTAGACGTACGCGCCGGAAGGGGAGGAAGTGACCTTGATCGACCCGTACTGCTCGATCGGGGTCAGGGTGAACTTGATGTTCGACTGCTGCCCCGCCTTGACCGTGACGGTGGCATAATCGGACTGGTAGCCCGAGTGATCGGCCTCAAGGGAGTAGGTGCCCGGGGAGAGGTCCTTGATCGTGAGCGGCGCAACGCCCCGGTAGTTCCCGTTCAGGTAGATTGCCGAACCCGAGGGGCTCGACGTGACGTAGATCGAGCCGGAGGTCTCGACCGGCTGCAGCGTCGCGTAAACGTCTACGGTCTGGCCTGCCGCGGGGCTCGAGGGCAGGCTGCCGGAGTACGAGTGGTAGCCGCTCTTCTCGACGCGGTAGGAGCTGTAGGGCGTCCCGGTGGAGTAGACCGGGACATCGAGCGATCCCCCGTACGTAGTGCCCTGGTACTGTCCGTCGAAGTACACGTCGGCACCGTCGACGTTGCAGTGGACGCGGTACCATCCTTCATCTCCCCCTATCTGTGCGGATACGGCAGGGATGCCGGCGCAGATGACGAGGAGCGTCATTCCGATGATGAGAGTTCTCAACATGATCCATCTCCGATAGACGATAAGCGAATATCGGGTTTTTCGGGGATAACTATTTCCATTTGATCTACCCATTCTCCTCGGCCTTTCGACGATATCGGGCCTTTTGCCCCAGAAAGAGATCAAAACGTCCTGTAACACGAACGTTCGCCCGGCCCGAACGGCCGCCGGCGCCCTCGTTCATCCTTTTTATCCGGGGACGTCTAAACGGGGTACTGCATGGATATCCTGAGGTTCATCGCCGCACTGGAGCAGGTCGCTCCGCCCGAACTGGCCGAAGAATACGATGCCGGGAGGATCGGCCTCGTCGTCGAGGGGAAGGACGAGATCGAGACCGTCTGCTGTGCGCTCGATGCCACGCAGAAGGTCGTGGATGCCGCAGTTCTCGCCGGCGCCGATATGCTGGTCGTCCACCATACGCCCCTCTGGAGCCCGGTCACGGCGGTCAGGGGCCCGACGTCGCACCTGCTCCGGGCACTCCTCTCCGCCGATATGAACCTCTACGTCATGCACACGAACTTCGACCATGCCGAGGGCGGGGTCAACGACGTCCTGGCATCAAGGCTCGGTCTTTCGCGGACGGAGCGGATGGCCGCCGGCCTCGTCGGCGACTGCTCCCTCGATGCCCGGGAGATCGCCCGCCGCCTCCCCGGCGGGGGGATCCGGGTTTACGGGGAAACCGGGACGATCCGGCGGCTCGCCGTCGTGGGGGGGAGCGGGTTCGATCCCGACCTGATCGGGGAGGCCGTCGACCTCGGGGCGGAAGCGTTCCTCTCGGCGGAACTCAAGCACAGCACGGCCCGTGCATCGCCCATACCCTGCCTCGAAGCCACCCACTACGCGCTCGAGGCCCCTGCCATGGAAGTTCTCGCGTCCCGCATGGGGTGGCATTATATCCCTGATCCGCCACACGTAGTGGTAGTTCCATGAGGGGCATCTGGCAGAGGATCGAGCGGGACCGGGCGCTGACGCCGGAGTTCCGCACCTGCATCGAGCGTGTCTACGGGGAGCGGGGAAGAAAAGCGCTCGAAGCCGTCGACGAAGGGCAGGTAAAACGTTACCGCGACTTCTTCATCGTTGTGGGCCGGAGCAACGAGTATATCGTCGAAGGCGACTTCTGCACCTGCAGCGACTTTCTCTTCCGGGGACGCGAATGCTGGCACATCCTTGCGGTACGCATCGCCGAGCGGACGGGATTATATGAATCCTACGACCTCTGGTACCAGGACACCTGGAAACCTTGAACAATCTGCACAAACAACTATATCGGTCACAATCATACCAATTTATGCTGCGTGATTTTCAATGCTCGAGGAAGAATATACGCTCGATTATTTCAGGTCCGAAGGGTTTGAGCGGAAGGTCTGCAAGAGTTGCGGGGCGGCCTTCTGGACCCGGGACCCCGAACAAGAGTTCTGCGGCGACGCTCCGTGTGTAACGTATAACTTCATCGGCAACCCGGTCTTCAAACCCCATAGCGTTGATGAGATGCGGGAGGCGTTCCTCTCGTTCTTTGAGCGGCACGGTCATACACGCCTCGAACGATACCCCGTAGCCGCCCGGTGGAGAGACGATATTTATCTCACCATCGCGTCCATCGCCGACTTCCAGCCGTTTGTCACGAGCGGGGTCGTCCCCCCGCCGGCGAACCCGCTGACCATCTCCCAGCCCTGCATCCGGTTAAACGACCTCGACTCCGTCGGAAGGTCGGGGCGCCACCTGACGCTCTTTGAGATGATGGCGCATCACGCCTTCAACACCCCCGAGGAGCAGATCTACTGGAAGGATGAGACGGTCGCCCTCTGCGACGAGTTCATCATGTCCATCGGGGGCGATCTCGACCGGGTCAGCTACAAGGAGCACCCGTGGTACGGCGGCGGGAACGCCGGCGCCTCCGTCGAGGTGCTCATCGGCGGCCTCGAGGTCGCGACGCTGGTCTTCATGAACCTCGGGCGGCAGAAGACCGATCAGCCGCCCGTCGACGTGAACGGGGTGCCCTACTACCCGATGCGGCTCAAGATCGTGGATACCGGCTACGGCCTTGAACGGTTCGTCTGGGCTTCGAAGGGTTCGCCGACGATCTACGACGCGGTATTCCCGGAGATGGTGAGCCGCCTGATGCATTCGGCCCATCTCGAGAACCTCCTCGACAACCCCGAGTTCACGAAGATCATGGGGCTCAGCGCCCGGTTCGCCGGGGTCATGGACATCTCCGGGACGAACCTTTACAACCTCCGCAAAAAGGTCGCCGAGGCGATCGACGTACCCGTCGAACGGCTGGAGCGGATCGTCGTCCCGATCGAGAAGGTCTACTCGATCGCCGATCACACCCGCTGCCTCGCCTACATGCTCGGCGACTGCATCGTCCCCTCGAATGTCCGGGAGGGGTATCTCGCCCGGCTCGTGCTTCGCCGGACGCTCCGGATGATGAACGACCTCTCGATGGATGACGACCTCGCCGACCTGATCGAGGCGCAGATGCAGATCGTGGGAGTCGAGAACTTCGAGCAGGACGCCGATGTGGTCAGGGAGATCGTGGAGAACGAGGAGGCGAGGTACGCAAGCACTCTCGAGCGCGGGACCCGGATCGTCCAGAAGATCGCCCGGAACTACAAGGCAAAGAGTTCCCGGGTTCCCCTCACGGAAGTCATCACCCTCTACGATTCGCACGGCATCCCGCCCGAGATGATAAGGGATGTCGCTGCCGCCGAGGGTGCCGTCGTGGAGATCCCCGACAACTTCTACTCGCTGATCGCCGAGTCTCACTCGGAGGCGCAGAAGGAGGTGAAGGGCGAGGACCCGCTTGCCCGCTACCGCGAGCGGGCGAAAGCGCTCCCCCCGACAAAGAAGCTCTATTACGAACTCCCGAACGAGATCGAGTTCGAAGCGATGGTGCTGGACTACTTCGACGGGATGGCGGTGCTGGACCAGACGCTCTTCTATCCCGAGGGCGGCGGCCAGCCGTCCGATACCGGCACCCTGGTAACGTCCGAGAGCATGGTGCGGGTGGAGGAAGCCGTGAAACTCGGAGAGGTCATCCTCCACCGGGTCACGGGCGGTCCCCTGAAGCGGGGCGACCGGGTGAAGGGCATGGTCGACGAGGAGCGCCGGTGGTCGCTGATGCGCCACCACACGGCGACCCACGTTCTCCTCCACGCCGCTCAGCAGGTGCTCGGCGTCCACGTGCACCAGGCGGGCGCCCAGAAGGGGAGCGACGCTTCCCGCCTGGACATCCGGCATTACACGCATATCACGCCTGAAGAGCTCAGGAGAATCGAGATTGAGGCGAACCGCCTGGTCATGGCCGACACGCCGGTCTATGTCCATGTCGAGGAGCGGACGAAGGCCGAACAGAAGTACGGGTTCGGCCTCTACCAGGGCGGCGTCCCGCCGGGCCGGGAGATCAGGACGGTGCAGGTCGGCGCCGACGTGCAGGCGTGTGCGGGAACGCACGTCCGGACGACCGGCGAGATCGGGCCGATCCGGATCCTCGGCGTCGAGCATATCCAGGACGGCGTGGAGCGGCTGGTCTTTGCGGCCGGTATCGCCGCCGTGCATGCCGTGCAGCGCATGGAGGAACTCCTCCAGGCGTCCGCCGACGTGGTGAGCGTCCAGCCCGAGAACCTGCCGGCAACGGTAGCGCGGTTCTTTGGTGAGTGGAAGGAGCAGAAGAAAGAGATCGAACGTCTCCGGAAGAAGGTGGTGGACCTCGAGATGCGCAGTCTCGACGGCGAGATGGTGGACGGGGTCAGGGTCGTCGTCAGGCAGGTGGATGCGGCCCAGAAGGAGCTCGTCGCGCTCGCCACCACCGTCGCCGACGAGGGCGGCGTGGCGCTCTTTGCGTCGGGAGACGGTAACGTGAAGGTTGTGGCAGCGTCGGGCGCACCGGCGGTGAACGCCGTCGATATCGTGCGGGAGGCCTGCGGCATCCTCGGCGGGAAGGGCGGCGGCAAGCCGAACCTTGCGCAGGGCGCAGGCCCGGACATCTCCCGGCTCGAAGAGGCGCTCGAGCACGGGCGCAACAGAATTATCGAAGCACTCCATGGCTGACGATGTGGTAGTTATCCAGCCGGGCGATGAGCGGGCACAGAAGATCGCCCGGGCAATGGCGAGCCAGACGGCGAACGCGATCATCCAGGCCTTCGGCGGCGGGCCGCTGACGTCGTCGGAGGTTGCCCGGCAGATGAAGATCCCGATCACCACCGCTTCCTACCACATCGAAAACCTCCTCGACGCCGGGCTTCTTGAGGTAATGGAGACCCGCTGGAGCGAGAAAGGGCGCGAGGTGAAGGTCTACGGCCTCGCGAACCAGGTCCTCATCATCGCGTCGCCGGCAAGCGATCTCCGGTCGGTGTTGCAGAAGTACGCGACGCTCTTTGGAGTCGTCGTCCTCGCGAGCCTCGGGCTCTGGGCAATCCTCCCGGCGGTGCTGCCGCTCGGCGGCTTTTCGCCCGCCCCAAGGTTGGTTTCCGAAAACGGGGAGAAATACACCGGCGGCACCGGTGAGGACGTCTCGACGCTCCAGAGCCCCGCCTTCGATGGCGCCGGGGTGCCGCCGGTCCACGACCTGGTGATGGGTTTCTTCTTCGGCGCCTGTGCGGTGCTGCTGGCGCTGCTGGTCTACGAGGTCTACTACTGGTGGCGCACCTCCCCGCGCTGCAGGGTGGAAAATGAGCCCGAGCAGGTAAAAAAAGTCAGGTGAGAGGTTTTCGGGTTTTTATCGCCGCCCCCCTGCAACTCCGGCTTGTGGCTGTTTTCCGGTTCCTGCTTCAACTTTTGCCCCGCATTTTGGGCATCGCGTCTTCTTCGGGTTGATCTCTGCACCGCAACTGTAGCATTTCGGCATGGTGTCTCACCACACTGCGCCTGATGCTGTTCTTATGTCATAAGGGTATCCTATGGAGAATCCTGTCACGGCCCCTGCTGCAGGCCGACGTGCGCCGTATTGCCTACCGGCCCGTATGATGGCCCGGTCTCCGTGTTCTCCGGAGGGGGCTGGCAGGGATCGGGACGCGGGCATCGCGATCGTCCGTACCATCTGTGCACCCTTTCAACCCGTTTTTCCGGCTCTTTTTGTCCAATATCCTCTGATGTTGATTCTCCGGGATTTTTTTGTGCCCGACATATATTTGAATATGGATAAAAATATAACACCTGCTCGTCAACCATGATCCATGCTCGCCATCGTCCCGGAGATTGACCCGGAGGTCTTCTCGCTGGTCGTAATCCCGGTGTTCATCTTTCTCGCGCGTATCTGCGACGTTACCATCGGGACGATGCGGATCATCTTCGTCTCCCGGGGGATGAAGGTGATCGCCCCGGTCCTTGGATTCTTCGAGATCTTCATCTGGATCGTTGCCGTCGGCCAGATCTTTCAGAACCTCACGAACCCCTTCAACTACTTCGCCTACGCGGCCGGGTTCGCCGCCGGGAACTACATCGGGATGCTTGTCGAGGAACGGCTGGCGATGGGGCTTGCGCTCATCCGAATCATCACCCAGCGGGATGCAACGAACCTCATCGACTACCTCCGCGCCGCCGGCTACGGGGTGACGGTCTTCGACGCCCAGGGGAAACAGGGTCCCGGCAAGGTTCTCTTCTCGGTGGTCAAGAGAAAGAACATCCGCGACGTGGAGGACGCCATCCACGAGTTCAACCCCAAGGCGTTCTACTCGATCGAGGACGTGCGGCGGGCGGCGGAGGGGACGTTCCCGGTCACCGTGCCGGGCCCGACCCCGTTCTCCTTTGGGAGAGTCATCCGGAAGGGGAAGTGACCCCTCCGTAGGTTATCCGGTAGACGGCGTTCGCCCGGTCGTCCGAGACCAGGAGCGAACCGTCGTTTGCCACCTCGACGTCAACCGGCCGTCCCCATGCATCGCCCTCCTGGAGCCAGCCCTCCGCAAAGACGTCGTAGGAGACGGGCGTGCTGTTCTCGAGTTCGACCATCGTCACCCGGTAGCCGATCGGCTCCGCCCGGTTCCAGGAACCGTGCTCGGCGATGAAGATCCTGTTCTCGTATTCCCTCGTGAACTGCTCGCCGGTGTAGAACCGCATGCCAAGCGCAGCCACGTGCGGCCCGAGTTCCTGCTCCGGCGGCGTGAACTCGCTGCATGACCGCTCCGCCCCGAACTCCGGGTCGGGGATCGACCGCCCGTGGCAGTAGGGGAACCCGAAGTGCATCCCGCTCTCCGGCGCCCGGTTCAGCTCGTCTGGCGGGACGTTCTCGCCGAGCCAGTCCCGGCCGTTGTCGGTGAACCATAATACACCGGTATCCGGGTGCCAGTCGAACCCCACGGTGTTCCTGATGCCCCGTGCATAGACCTCGAGATCGGTCCCGTCCGGGTTCATCCGGAGGATGGTGCCGAACCGCTCGTCGTCGGGGTCGCAGACGTTGCAGGGCACGCCTACAGGGATGTAGAGTTTCCCGTCGGGCCCGAAGGCGATGAACTTCCACCCGTGCGACGCGTCGTCCGGGAAGGCGTAGCTCACCACCGCCGCCTCGGGCGGGTCGGCAAGGTTCGCCTCGATATCGTCGTAGCGCAGGATGCGGCCGATCTCGGCAACGTAGAGGGAGCCGTTCCGGAGCGCAACCCCGTTCGGGGAGTCGAGACCGTTCGCGATGACGATCACTTCATCGCCCTTACCGTCGCCGTCGCGGTCGGGTATGGCGTAGACGTTCCCGGGGCCGCGGCTCCCGACGAAGAGCGTCCCGTTCGGGGACATGGTCATCGATCGCGCCCCGGTGACGTTCCCGGCATAGACGTCGATCGCAAAGCCCGGCGGGAGGGTGATCGTATCGAGCGGCAGGGTGCCGGCGGTGCCCCCCGGGGGCATCACGACGGCCACGGCGATGCCGAGGAGGGCGAGCACCGCAACCGCGGCAAGGATGATAACAGTCCGGCGTGTCATGGAGGGTCATCTCCGGGACTCCGGATGGCGGGAGGGTATATAGGGGTTACTCACGCGAACCGCCGGATGCCGGCAAGCGGCGGGAGGACCACCGCCTCGCCGTCCACCTCCACCACCGGCTGCAGGGTGCTCGGATCCACGCGGCGGAGGATGGGCGAGAGGAAGTCCCGGCTTCTTACGTAGTTGATCGTGACGCCGGGAGAGAGCGGGTTGAAGGCCGGCATCACGATGATGTCTTTACCCCTCACCACGCCCTCCCCGTAGAGGAAACAGGGGAACCGGGCGAGATCGATCTCGATCGCCGGATGGTCGTGGCCGATGATCAGCGTCCCGTGGTCGTCGACCGCCTGATCGCCGTGGACCACCGTATAGCCGCCGCGGTCGTAGCGTTCGACCGCCCCCCCTGCGACCGTGGGAAGCATGGCGTCGTGCGATCCCCGGACAAGGACGGCCTCGCACTCGGCCCGAAGGGTCGCAAGGATCGCCGAGAACGTCTCCCTAACGTCCCGGCTCACCCGGTTGAAGGCGTGGAAGATGTCCCCGTCGAGGACGAAGACCGCCGGAGCGAACCGGCGGAGGATCGCCTCGAACCGTTCGAGCAGCGTCTCCTCCTCGTGGAGCGGGAAGTGGAGGCCCTGGCGGTAGAGCGTCTCCGCCAGCCCGATATGGACGTCGGAGACGACGCAGAGGGAGAGTTCCCTGACGTAGAGCGCGCCCTTATAAAAGCCGAACCGGGAGAGGAGTTCGGCCTCACCGACCGCGCTCATGCCGCCGCCTCACCTCCGATGCTGCTCATCACCCGGCGCTGGAACTCGCGGAGCATCGAGAGCCGGTCCTGCGCGTAGACCGCGTCGGAGACCCCGAGCGTCGCGATCCCGAACGCGAGCGGGCTCGGGGACGCGGCGCGGGTCAGGACGACCTCGATTGCGCACGCACCGATGCCGTCGACGATCCGCCGGATGTTCTCGACCTCGAACCGGTCCTCGATCACCTCGCGGTAGGTCTCCCGCATCACGGCGAAGCCGTCGAGCCGTTTGGCAAACGCTATCAGCATGTCGGCGCTCACCTGCTGGCGCCGGGCGCTCCTTCTTTTGCCCATGTAGTTACGGAGGATCATGAACGACCGGGCCGCGTTGATCCGGAAGACCCGCTTTAAGAGCTGGGTATCCCCGACGGCCTCCTCGAGGATCTCGCTGCATTCGTCGGCCCGGATGCCCCCGATGATGCGCACGGGGTCGGCTCTCTTCTCCAGCGGAATCGAGACCAGAAACCCGGTGTCGCTGATCCCGACCGAGACGTTCGTCGTGACGTCCCGCGCGATCATGAAGGCGACGATCCGGGAGAACCCGTCGTTGAACCGCAGCCCGTAGTTGGTCATGAAGTAGTAGAGGCGGCGGTGGTTCTCCCGGTCGACCTGCTCCTCGACGACGATCCGGCCGGGCGTGGGGACGGCCAGATCGCCCATGTAGCGCACCTGCTGCTCGAAGATCGCGCAGATGCTCCGGGCGCTGTTCTCGTCGATCGGGTACCCGGCAAGGAGCGTATCGACGAGGTCTTCCGTCCCCATCGTCTGCATCGCACGAAGCATCGTCTCCTTGAACCGGAGGACATGGAGGCCGAGATCGAACGAGAGCGGGAGTTTCTCGGAGAACCAGCTCGGTATCGTCGGCCGGTCGGTCGTCGGATCGACGTAGAGTTTCCCGCCCCGGCGGTAGGCGAACTTGTAGCGCCGCCCCCCGAGGACGAAGACGTCGCCCTTGTTCATCCGCTCCAGGTATTTCTCGTCCAGGTTGCCGGCAAACGCCCCGTCCCGGGTGAGGACGTCGCAGGAGAACTCATCAGGGATGGTCCCGGAGTTTAAGAAGTAGATCATCCGGGCGTTCCGCCCTCGCTTTCGAACCGTCCCCTCCTCCGCGTCGTGCCATATCTTCGCGTAGATCCGCCGCTCCTCGAGCCCCGCATACTCCCCCGCGAGGTAGCGGACGACGCTCATGAGGTCTTCCTCCTCGAGGTTCTGGTAGCAGTGGGACCGGCGGACGACCTCGAGCATCGTATCAACCTGCGTCGTCCCCTCGAGCGCCATCCCGAAGACGTGCTGGGCGAGGACGTCGAGACAGTTCTCCGGGATGTGGATCCGGTCGACGAACCCGCTCTGCCCCTCCCGGAGCATCACCGCGCACTCGACGAGCTCGTCGCGATCGAGGACGACGATCCTCCCTTTGACCACCTCGCCGAGGCGGTGCCCGGCCCGCCCGATCCGCTGGAGGAGCGCCGCCACGGACTTGGGCGATCCCACCTGGAGGACGAGGTCGACGTGGGGCATGTCGACCCCGAGTTCGAGCGATGTGGAGGTCGTCACCACCTTCACCCTCCCTGACTTGAGTTTCTCCTCGACGGCAAGCCTCCCCTCTGTCCCCATCGAGCCGTGATGGCACCCCGTGTTCTCTTCCGTGTAGCACTCCGGGTAGCGGACACGGAGGTTGTGGAGGATCCGCTCGGCGCCGTTCCTGGTGTTCGTGAAGACGAGCGTGTTGCTGTGATCCTCTACGAGGCGGTGGATGGTCGCGTAAAGGTGCCGCGAGAGGTCTTCGGGTGTGGTGTCGATGAGATCGGGGACCGGACAGAGGAGCTCCAGGTCGAACTCCCGCGCGAACCGGGTATCGACGATCTCCACCTCGCGCCCGGCGCCGACCAGGAACCGGCCTACCTCCTCGAGAGGCTCGATCGTCGCCGAGCACCCGATTCGGGTAAAGCCACCGCCCGCCTCCTTCACCAGTTCCTCCAGGCGCTCGAGGCTCACCGAGAGGTGGACGCCGCGTTTCGAGCCTGCAAGGGAGTGAATCTCGTCGACGACGACCCACCGGACAGTCCGGAGGCTCTCGCGGAACTTCGGGGAGTTCAAGAGGATCCCGAGGGTCTCGGGGGTGATGTTGAGGATGTGGGGGGGTTTTCGCGCCATCTTTGCTTTATCTGCTATCGAGACGTCCCCGTGCCGGATCGCGTGCCGTATGGGTGTGTGATCGATCCCCCGCCCGCGGGCGATCTCCCGGACCCCCTCGAGCGGCTGGCTGAGGTTCTTGTGGATGTCGTTTGCGAGCGACTTGAGCGGTGAGATGTAAAGGCAGTAGACGCTGTCCTCGAGCCCCTCCGTCCGTGCCCGGACAAAGAGGTCGTCGATGATCGCAAGGAACGCCGAGAGGGTCTTTCCCGACCCGGTCGGCGAACAGATGAGGACGTTCTTTCCGTCGTGGATGAGCGGGACCGCCATCCGTTGCGGCGGCGTGAGACGCCCCTCCAGTCGTTGCATGCACCATTCCTGTACGTTTTCGTCGAGGAGACCGAGGATCTCCTCATCAGAATGCCCTGCCGGCCGCTTCTCCATCCCTTCACCTGCTGTTGTCCCCCGGGTTCTGCCGTGCGCCCTCCCGCATACCGGTGCGGGAAACGGCAGGCCCGCGTAATCCCTGATCTGTCCCTTGTTTGGGAGAATTTACCAACATCGGCGCGGTGAGGTGGCGAAAGGGAAAAACAGTGCTGTAGAATTGGATTCAAACAGCAGTTGCTCCCTTTCTTCGGCCGGAACGCCGCGCCGAATTTTGTATGTATTCTGCGATCATCAAAGATAGCCTTTTGCGTATCCCGGCGTGATCGGGTGAGGTGGATGGATGTTATTTGCCGGAACTGTGCCGCGGGTTTGACGTTTAGGGTCTAAATGCGGCGATTTCCGATCCCGGTGGCAACCGGCTGCGCCTGCTCGCCCCTGAAGAATTCATTCTATCGGCTTTTCCGGCAATTGCCGCCTCCCCCCTGTGCCGGATTCCGGCAGTTCCGGGTGGCGAGAGCAATCACTCTCCGTACCGGCGCATTTGAGATATTCTAATGTATGATCTCGTGAAACCTAACAGCGGAATTACGATGACAAATCACCCGGTTAAGAACATGATGCGGTTGATGGCGACCAAGATCCGGACCATTGCGGACGTGATGTCCGACGACGAGATCGATGCGCTCCTCGCCGAGATCCTGAACGCGAATCGCATCTACACCATGGGCGCCGGGCGTTCCGGGCTCGTAGCGAAATCATTTGCCATGCGCCTGATGCACCTCGGGCTCGCCGCATTCGTCGTCGGGGAGACCGTGACCCCGGCCATGAAGCCGGGAGACGTCATTATCGTCTTCTCCGGGTCCGGCGCGACGAAGACGGTTGCGGATATCTCGGAGACCGCAAAGGAGATCGGCGGAAGGGTCTGCCTTATTACCTCAAAGAGAGACTCAAGGATAGGCCGCATCGCCGACTGCATCGTCATCATCGAGAGCCAGCGGGACAGGGTGGCCGACGAGTCTGCGGAGTTCGAGATCCGGCAGATGATGGGCGAGCACAAATCGTTCGCACCGCTCGGCACCATCTTCGAGACGACTGCCATGGTCTTTGCGGACGCGATCATATCCCGGCTGATGGAGATCACCCAGTGCAGGCCCGAAGACCTCCAGTGCCGGCACGCGAACATCGAGTGAGGTAATATCATGAACGAACACAGGTACGCCGGCCGGGTCAGGTCGGTGGAGATGTCGGGCATCCGCAAGCTCTTCGAAGCGGGGGGGCCTGATGCAATCAACCTCGGGATCGGGCAGCCGGACTTCGATACGCCCGACCATATCAAGATGGCCGCGATCGCCGCCATCAGGGAGGGGCGAACCGGCTACACGCCGAACGCCGGGATACCGGAACTGCGGGAGGCGATCTGTGAAAAGTTTGCGCGGGAGAACGGTCTTGCCTACCGGCCGGAGCAGATCCTGGTCACGGCAGGAGGGAGCGAAGCGCTTCACCTCGTCATGGAGGCGCTCGTGGATCCGGGCGACCGCGTCCTCTTCACCGACCCGGGATTCGTCTCCTACGCCGCCCTTGCGACCTTCGCCGGCGGAAAGCCCGAGGGCGTGGCGCTCGATGCCGCCCTGCACATCGATGTCGAGCGGGCGAAGGAGCAGATGGACGGAGCGCGGGTCTTCGTCCTGAACTCTCCTGCAAACCCGACGGGCGCCGTCGAGAGCGAGGAGTCTATCCGCGCCCTCGTGGAGTACGCGGGCGACCGGGGGGTCACCGTCGTTACCGACGAGGTCTACGAGCACTTCATTTACGAGAAAGAGCACGTCAGTGCGGCCCGGTTCGGCGAGGACGTCATCACCGTCAACGCCGCGAGCAAGACCTACGCCATGACCGGCTGGCGGGTCGGCTACCTCGCGGCACCCGAGGACTACATCCCGGAGTTCCTCAAGGTCCACCAGTACGCCCAGGCGTGCGCGACGTCGATATCGCAGTATGCCGCGCTCGCCGCGTACACCGGCGACCAGAGCGCGGTCGCGCGGATGCGGGAGGAGTACCGCGCACGGCGCGACCTCCTCTACGACGGGCTTTCCGGTCTCGGGTTCGATTTCCCCCGGCCGGAAGGCGCGTTCTACATGTTCGTCCCGATGGGGCGATCCCTCATCGAGAAGGCCGTCGAGAACGGCATCATCATCGTGCCGGGCTCGGCGTTCGGCTCGCGGGCACCCGAATATGCACGCTTCAGCTACGCGACCTCCCGGGAGAACCTCTCCCGGGCGATCGGGAGGCTCGAGGCGCTGATGGGGTGAGAGAAGAATGGTGAAAGAGTTACTCAGGAAGTTATCGGACGCCCACGGCGTCTCGAGCAGCGAAGGAAGCATCAGGGAGATCGTCAGGGCAGAACTTGCCGGGTCGGTCGACGAGTTCCGCGAGGACACGATGGGCAACCTGATTGCCGTGAAGCGCGGCGACGACTTCTCTATCATGCTCGCCGCCCACATGGATGAGATCGGCCTGATGGTCCAGTTCGTCGACGAGAAGGGGTTCATCCGGGTCGTCCCCATCGGGGGATGGTTCGGGCCGGTGCTCTACTGCCAGCGGGTGGTCCTGCACGGGAAGAAAGGGCCGGTCACGGGAGTCATCGGCGCAAAACCCCCCCACGTGATGAAGGAAGACGAGCGCAAAAAAGAGATAAAGATCGAGAATATGTTCGTCGACGTGGGCGCGGCGAGCGAGGAGGAGGTGAAGGATCTCGGGATCGAGATCGGCACCCCGATCACCCTCGACCGCGAGTACACGGAACTTGCCGGCAACCGCGTCACCGGCAAAGCGCTCGATAACCGGGTCGGCGTCGCGATGCTCATCCGGGCCCTGCAGCAGGCGAAGTCGCCCCACACGATCTACGGCGTCTTCACGGTCCAGGAGGAACTGGGGCTGAAGGGCGCGAAGGTGAGCGCCTACTCCTTGAACCCCGACTGCGCGATCGCGACCGACGTCACCATCCCCGGCGACCACCCGGGAATCGAGAAGAAGGACGCGAGCGTCGAGATGGGCAAGGGCCCCGTCCTCGTTCTCGTCAGCGCGAGCGGGCGCGGGCTCATGGCCGACCCGCGGATGACCGCGTGGCTCCGGGAGACCGCGGAGAAGAACGGCATCCCCTGCCAGATCGAGGTCGGGACCGGCGGCAACACCGACGCGACGATCATCCACCTGGAGCGGGGCGGTATCCCGAGCATCCCGTTCTCGATCGCCGCCCGCTACATCCACTCCCCGGTCGAGGTGGTCGATACCGGCGACATCGAGGCCGGGGTACGGCTCCTCGTCGAGGCGCTGAAGGGCAGGCCCGCGCTCTGATACAACCCTCTTTTTTTATTCTGGAAAAATCCTCCTGTTAGAGAACATACTACTGCCTCCCTCGTCAGCAACAACACAATCGAAATAAGGAAGTATCACGTTGCAGTGGACCGTGGGAACTGCGCACCTTCGCACCTTCGGTGCTCAAACTCCGTTCCTACCGGAACGTCGTTCTCCGGTGCTCGAACTCCGCCTGCACCTCCGGTGCACGCGTCGTTTATCGCCGTGGGGGGTGTGCGACTGTCGGGACGACAGGAGCACGAGCACCGTTAGGTGCGAGGGGACAGGGGAGGGGGGCATGCCCCCCTCCCCGTCAGCCTCTCCCCCAAATGGGGATATCCCCTTGAAATCCGTGTCAGCGTGACTGCAGAATATTACCAGATACAAAGAGTGTGAGCACCGAAAGGTGCGCAACCCGGTGGAAAGCCGTGCCCCGGAGTGCCCCTGGATTGCGACCCTCCTGGAGCAAAGAGGTGGAGTTTCAACAAACCCTTTTTTGACATTTCCCTGCACAGAAAGGATTAAAGTATCCTCCGTGCAGAGCGGCCCCCGTATGACCGACGGCGTGTCCGGATTTCTGCAGGAGATCTTCTTTGGAAACCCTGCCTACCTGGTGCGGGTCCTGATCATCGGCATCCTCGCGTATGTGGCCCTCGTGATCATCCTCCGCATCTCGGGGAAGCGGACGCTCTCGGCGATGAACGCCTTCGACTTCATCGTGACCGTGGCGCTCGGCTCGACCCTTGCATCGGTGATCACCTCAAGAGACGTCTCGCTCGCGGAGGGGGTCCTCGCCCTCGGTCTCCTGGTCGGCCTGCAGTACATCGTCTCCTGGTTCTCCGTCCGGTCGGAGCGGGTGCAGAAGGCGGTGAAGTCGGAGCCCCGCCTCCTCTTCCACGCGGGGGAGTTCCTGCATGACGCAATGCGGCGGGAACGCATCGCCGAAAGCGAGATCCGGCAGGCGCTGCGGTCGGAGGGGATCGGCTCCCTCGAGAGCGTGCGCTCAATCGTCCTCGAGACGAACGGAAACCTCTCGGTGATTACGAAGAGCAAGAGCGACGGCACGGAATCGCTCGTCGATGTGGCAGGGGCCCGCAGGTAACGGATCGGCGAAAACAGGGTGCCCAAGAGATAAGGCCTTACGCCCGGGCACATTTCGGTTCATGGTGCAGTGTTTTTTTTGTGTTCGCAGGCCGTAACCGTTCTGGCCTGTGAACCCGCTGCATCATGTGATGATGTGCCTTCTGGTTGACCCCACTCTCAGGCAAGATCCCCCCATAACGCTGAAAGTATATAATTTTAACCTATGGTGTGAATAATAATTTTCCTGTGTCCTATGGTCCAGGCCGGCTTTCTCCTCCCTCCAGACGATCTCACTCTTCCACAATGATGACCGCGACCGGGCACGAATCGGCGGCCTCCAGGACGCAGTCGGCAAGGTCGTCGGGCACCTCGCCCTCCGCGGGATTGCCGTCGACCCGGTACTGTTCCTTGATCGAGCTCAGGCCGTCGTTTGGGTCCTCTTCAAAGACATCCGGGCAGAGCGTCCAGCACGACTCGCAGCTGGTGCATCCCGGCCTGTCGATGGTAACTTTCACCACCCTCTATACCTCCGTTTGGATCCCCGAGAGGTACTCCTCCATGTTAAATGTGACGGAGGCAGGCGGTCCCCGGGCGGTTCGGCGGCACCGGGGACCGCCCGATATGGAGAAGGAGGGCGGGTGGAGACCCGGTCCCCCGCTCAGGGCAGTGGTGCCGGTGGCACGAAGGTCGGCAGCACGTCCCAGGTGACGAACGCCGGGCGCTCTGCTGGCGCTTCACCCCTGATGAAGACGCCGACGCCGTAGTATTTCAGTGAATCGGGTCCGGTAGGGATCTCGGCCTCGTAGTCGTGCCAGGACTGCATGAACTCGTCGCGGTCCATGGCGATCCGCACCCCGAGCATGTCGGGGTCCTCGAGGTAGACGGAGCGGTCGTCGACCCCGACCACGACCATGTAGTGCCCGAAGTCCCAGGACTCTTCCCAGGTCTTGTCGGGCTCTTTGATGCGCTGGGCGTCGATGATGACCGGGACGCCGTCCCGGAGCGAGGCCTCGAGGTCGGCGATGGTGAGGTTCTCTTTCCACTCCGCTTCAAGCCCGAGGGATTCTGCGACCCGGACCATGTCCCAGGGGTAGGTCCCGTGGCGAGGGCTCGTGTTGAGGTAGCGCCGCAGATCCGTCTCGAAGGCGTCGAGGCCCCAGTAGCAGAGCACCGCCTGCATGGACGACGGACGGCACGTCCGGAGTTCAAGCACCGTCAGGTGCGGGCGACGACGCGCCGCAGGAGTAGTGCTCCGCCTGCCGGACGTCGGGGACCCCGGCGAGGATGACCGGACCCTCGGGAGATGGGGGGGGCGGTCGCGAGGTAGACGGCACCGCCGGCGATGAGTGCCCCGATGAGGAAAGAAGCGATTATGCGGGTGTGCATGATAGAGATATTCGCATATGGCCGTTAAGCGTTTCTTTATCCGGAGAATGGGAGTTCCTCCTCGTTGTCCGGAGGTTCCCTCTGCAATCACGAATCCGGCGGGATTCGGGCGTCCATCTCGTCGTCCAGGGCCTCGAGAAACGCAAGGAGGAACGCGTGCCTCTTTTCGGCGAGGCTCCGGGCGCTCTCTGTGTACATAAGATCTCTCAGGTTCAGGAGTTTTTCATGAAAGTGACCGGTTGCGTCCGCGATGCCCCGTCCCTGCTCTCCGGATTGCATAAACGTCCTCGCGATCCCGACCGCACCCATCGCGTCCAGGTTGTCCGCGTCCGAGAGGATCCGGGCTTCCAGGGTTTCTGGGGCGATGCCCGAACTATACCGGTGCGCACGGATGGCGTGGGTGATGGCGGCGATGCGGTCTTTTGGGTAACGGATGGAGCGGAGGTAGGATTCCGCCATCCGTGCTCCCTCTTCCTCGTGGGGGACGCCCGTCTCCTCTTCGTAAGGTCGCGCGATGTCGTGGAAGAGGGCGGCCGGGATGAGGATCCGCATATCCGCACCCTCGTGGGCGCCGAGGTGCTCGCAGAGACGCACGACCCTCTCGGTATGGTCGAACCCGTGCGCCCCTGATGGGAACGCCGTCCTGACGTAATCGAGCATCGCGGTAGTCTCTTCATCCATGGTAGATCTCTATCTTCCGGGATCGAAAAGATTCGCTTTCGGTCAGCCCGGTTCGCGTGTCATGCCGCCACCGCCGCCCGGGTCCGGCTGTTGTCCGTCACCGGTGTCGCACAAGACATTTTGTGGGCCACAAAAGTGCATTTCATGCCGCGCAAATGTTGTTGTGGGTCATAAGTGTCCCACTACCGCTCGCCGGGAATGGTTTGTGTACATTCTGGTATACACAAGATCAGTTGCGTATATCGGATCGGGGTTTTGATATACCCAACCGGGTTTGCAGATACCAGAATACTCACAACCGATCCCCCTCGGTGATGGCAAGCAGGCGCGGGAAGGCATACATGCTCGCTCTTCGTCCCGTTCCTCTCTGCAATACCTGGATAACGTCGATCTTCTCCAGGTCCTTAAGAATCTTAGCCCCGCTTACCCTCGGAATTGCAGACCGTTCGTAAAACTCGGCCGAACTGAAGATCGGCGCCCCGAAGAGCGCATCGATCGCGGCGACGGCGTACTGCGACCGGGTCACCTCCGGCACCGTCCGTTTCATCTCGTCATAGAGATCGAGGATCTGCTTTGCTTTTTTGCCGTTCTCCTCCGCCTGCTCCTCGATGGCACGGAGGAAGAACGTAATCCAGCCGTTCCAGTCCCGGTCCCGGGAGACCGCGAGCAGACGCTCGTAGTAGACCTGCCGGTGCCGCTCGAGGTAGGCGCTTATATAGAACATGGGGCTTGCAATCAGCCCCTTCTCGTACATGATCAGCGGGATGAGCATCCTCCCGATACGCCCGTTGCCGTCGCAGAACGGGTGGATGAGTTCGAACTGTGCTTTTAAGACGGAGAGCTGGACGAGGACGTCCTTCTCCTCGCGCTGCAGGTAGGCCCCCCAGTCCGCGAGCGCCCCGGGAACCCTTTCCGGTGCCGGCGGGACGAAGATCGCGTGCTCGATATGCGCGTCCCGTCCGATGAAGTTCTGGATCTCCCGGATACATCCCGGCTCCCGGTCCATGCCCCTGCTGTCGGCGAGCAAGATCCGGTGCAGGTTGCAGATCAGGGCCGTATCCAGCGGCCGGGTCTTGAGGGCGTCCACCGCAACGTTGAGTGCCTCCCGGTAGTTGATGATCTCCTGGATGTCGGCAAGGGTGGTGTCGTTGATCCGCTCCCGCGGGTTCGCCTCGAACCGCAGGACGTCCTCAAGCGACGCCTGCGTCCCCTCGATCCTCGAGGAGAGCACCGCCTCCTGCGTCAGGAGCGGGGAGAGGAGGAGCCGTGGGTTTGGGATCGCCTGGAGGATGCCGTCGTACCGGGCGAGGGCACGGTTTGCCGACGCTATTCTCGGAATGTGGGTCTCCCAGTCGATCCCCTCCGGGGGCAGCGGCTCCGGGGCGTAGGGCGCAACCGTCATGCCGCCTCCTCACGGACCGCCGTGAACCCATCGAGAATAGGAAGACTGGCGATGTGCCGGAGATCCTTCATATAATTATCCGGTGGTGCGAGAGAGTATTAACATTGATTGTTTGCGATTACGACGTTTGCTATCCGTCGTATACCCTGCATGCCGCCCGGTCGATTGAAACGGCAGTCGCCGGTGTGTACCGGAACGGTTATCTCGACCGTGCATCTCATCGCCGCGGCGTTCAGGCCGCACGAAAAGCATCCGCTCCCGGTGGATGCGGGCATGCCGCTCGATCGGGCAGGGTCTCTAAACCTTACGACATCATCCGCGTGGCCGAAAGTCCTGGACGGGCACCGCCCGGCGTCCCGGTCGGCGGGAACGGGGCCGTTGATGCTGCATTCCCCCTCGGTCTCGGTCTTCTTCGTATAGAGGGCGCAGTCGTTGCAGGTCGGCATAAAGACCCCTTTCCCGCCCGGGAGATATAGGTTTTGCCGGGTCCGCGGAGGGGACGTTTCCTCCGGATGAATATCCCGGAGTACAGCGCAAACCACCCTGCTCGCCGCGGGGATATGACCTGGCAGCAGTACATCCTCCGCGTCGGCAACGTCCTCACCAGCATGACGCGGAGCATCCGCTGGCTTGGCTCTTCTTACGTCGCGATCTTCGGGATGCGGACGGGAACGGAGATCATGCTCGTCTCGACGGTGCTCCGGAACGGGACCATGGTGTTGCTGGTCGCCGTGCTGGCGTACGGCCTGGGCTGGGGGTGAGGGTGCGGCGTGGCGGGTGGCGCTCTTGGGCCAAGCGTCGGGATGTGTTAGCAGGCTGCTTCGCTCTTTTGGTGCTGTAAAAAAAGATCTTTGACGGAGTGGAAATACTTTGAAAACGGGATTATTGGATTAGATCTGTAGATCTCCTTTTTCCCGCAGATAATTCCCGGGGCCTGATGTTGCGAAGGTAGCAGTCAGTATGGCTTCGAGAGGTTTGAGGATCGATGTACCTTCGTCGAAAGCATCGGCAAGCAACCTCATTCCTTCCTGGATTTTTTCAAAATGCCTCGCTTCAAGTGGGACTGTGCTATCGCCGGAACGGATGCGTTTAAACCGATCCATCAACCCCGTGTAACAGGTATTGAGGACGAAATCAGCCATAAGGTAGTCATCAGTGAATGCATAGCGGAGCGTGCGATTAGTAATACCATATGCTGCAGAGAAATAGTAAATTTTCTTCTCAATGTTCTCCTCCTTTCGCATCATCGCTTCTACCCGCCGCAACTCGGTGACGAGTTCCTTTCTGAAGAAATCTTGCCTTGACATAATTTCCCTCACTGGAAATATCTCGGATGCTCATCGCCATAGATACTATCTGCAGTCGCACACGGTGGGACGAGCACGGATGTCGCTCCAATGACACTGCCCCCCCAAGCTTCACCCTCAAAAGGAGCATACCCGGAAATCCAGCCCTCCTCTGCGGAGATGTTCGGGGGTGCGCTGGCACCTCTGTCCTGGATATACTCGTGGATTTCTTTAAGCCGTTCTTCACCGAGCATTTTCTCGATGAGGGCATTGTTCAGGTCATCAATGCGCCGTACAATCGAAGAATCCGTATTAATCGAGTAGAGAGGAACCCTTCCTGTACCCACGTTCAGGAGGCCCCATGCAACAAATTTTTTCACGACCCTGCCTGCGGTGACACGCGAAACGCCTGCCTCTTCTGCGAGTTCGGTAACGTTAAATTCCATGTCGGATAGCGGCAGGAGGAACTCGAGAATTCTCAACTCGCAGGTGTTTCCAAATAATCCTTCAAACGGACGTGTCATAGATCTCACATAATCTCATGCGTTGATCAAGAATGCTATACGCGTACTGATAACTGATATTGTCGCAAGTGATAAAAATATTTTGCATCGTGTCAGAGCTTACGATATCGCCCATCAACGACGTTATATCCATGACTTTTCAGAGCAAAGATGGCGCTCTTCATGTCGGCTATGTAGTATTTCACTTTCTTTTTCCTGATCTGTGCCACATATCCGTCGTTCATCAGGATCTGAAGTGTATCTTCAATGGACAGACAGGATCGTCCCGTGAATTTCTTTATATAAATTTTGTACAGTTTTTCGGAATGATAGCCTGCATCCGTCCGAAAGTGCCTCCCCTTGTATAAAACATTGAGAATAAAGAGCGCTTCATCGGGGAGATCGCATGACATAAGACACTGATTTACAGTTCTTTTCGTTGTGATATATAATGTGGCGGTTTGAGATTCGTTCCTTTTGAGGGGCCGATATCGGTTTTCCTCCTTCAACAGGGTCTGATATCCGTTCTAGCGACGGCTTTTTTGGGCTGCACGGAAAACCTGTGTTGTCTCACCTTATCCGGTTTCATTGCATACAGGTGGCCCTGCAGATTGCATCGCTCACGAACGCGGCTGCTTCTCAATGAACCATCCGTGGTTCACCCGCCCTGCACCTCCCGCACCGCCCGTATCTCCGGGATCTCCATCCCGCCGAGCAGCTCGACGATCGCCTGCACGTAGGGCTCCTGCCGGGTGCAGCTCGGGGATGCACGGGGGTCGCTCCGCTGCCCCCGCCGCCCCATCTTCGCATGGCCGGTGGCGACGTAGTGCAGGAAGTCCTCTTTCGGGAGACCCCACCGGCAGTTGACCTGCAGCCGGACGAAATCGGCGTTCTTGTTCGGGAAGAGCACTGCATGCGTCGGTGGGAGCGGGACCGGATTTCCGCCGTTTGATGCGGCAAGGTCGATAACCCGCCGCCACAGCCGGTCGCAGGCTGCCTCCGGGCACGTCCTGCAGTAGCGGTTCGACGGCGGCGTGCCGTCGCCGGTGTAGTGGCGGCAGAAGTTCGTGTCCATGAGCGATCATTACGTCTCTGTGCTCGCGGTTAAACTGTGCGGCTATCCAGGCGGGCCCGGACTCCTCCCCGACCAAAATAACAACACTCATCCCTCCTCCTCCCCCAACCCCTCACCAGGAGAGAACACCGGATGTCCCCCGCCGTTCTGTACCGCCAATTGCCTGGAGAGGGTCTCGACGCGTTCGTCACGGAGTTCCGGAAAGCCGCCGCCCGCGACCCGTTCGGCACCGTCTTCATCGTCCCGACGTCCTACCTCGCCCGTGAGGTCGCCCGCCGCCTCGGGGAGCAGGGTGTCCCGTTCGTCGCCGACGCGGTCACCACCCTTCCCGGGTTCGCCCGGAAGGTCTTCTTCGAGCACACGACGGTGGAGACGCAGATCTCCGCTACCGCGTCCCGGCTCGTCCTCGCCCGGCTGCTCGCCGCCGGCAGGTACCCGCTCCTCGCCGGGACCGGGGCCGTCGACGAACTCGCGACCCTCTTTGAAGTTCTCATCATGCGGAAGGTCGACTACCCGGCCGCCCTCGGCGACTTTGCCGGCGAAAAAAGTGCCGAGATCGCGGCCCTTTTCGACGCATACCTCCGGTTCCTCGACGAGCGCGGTCTTGTCGACGAGAGCACCCTGTTCTCCCGGGTCGTCCGGCTGCTCGACGATTCGAGTGAGTTCCGGACGGTCTTCGTCTACGGGCTCTTCGAGCCGATGCCGCTCGAGCGGGACCTGCTTCTTGTCCTGCGGGAGTCCGCGGAGGAGTTCCACTACTCATTGCCCTATGCCCCGAACCCGGCGGTCTTCCCGGATGACGGCGAGTGGCTGCACCCGGACGCGGTCGTCTCCGGAGATGCCCCGGATGCTCGCCGTTCACACCTCGCCGGGCTCTTCTCCCGGCGGGAGCCCGAGGACTGCGGAAGGTTCGTCCGGGTCGCAGAACGGCGGGACCGGCTCGACGAAGTCCGTGCGATCGCGCAGGAGATCCGGGACCTCGTCGCCGCCGGGGTCCGGCCGGACGCGATCACCGTCGCGTTCCCCGACCTCGCATCGGCGGTGCCCTATGTGGAAGAGGTCTTCCCGGACTTCACGCTCCCGTACGCCGCGTCCGGCGGCCGGCCGCTCTCTGCATCACCGCTTGTCCAGGCGCTTCTTTCGGTCCTCGTCGTCCCGGTCCGCGGCTACCGGCGGGAGGACGTCGTCGCCCTCACGACCTCCCCCTACCTGCCGAACGCAGGCGGCTGCGAGCTTGACGTCCTCTCCCGGGAGGCCCGGATAACCGCCGGGAACTGGGATGAACGGTTTGCCGCACTGATCTCTGCTCTCGAGGACGAGCTGGAGCGGCCGGACTCCGCGAAAACCCGGCTCGCAGCAAAGATCGCCGCCGTCGAAGCGGCGCGGGACACCGTCCGGGCTCTCTTTGCCGATCTCTCGGTGCTCGAGGGAACGAAGACGATCCGGGAACACCTCGCCGCCTACCGCTCGCTCCTTGACCGGTGGCAGGCTCCGGCGATGCCGGAGGAGGGCGACCCCGCTCTCCTCGAGGACGAGGCCCGGGATCTGAGGGGATTTATGGAGACCCTCGCAGCCCTTGAACGCCTCGCCCTGCTCCTCCCCGGGGAGAAGGTGGCGCTTGCGGAGTTCTCCTCCATGCTCGGGCTCCTTTTCGCCGGGACCCGGACCGGCAGACGGCGGCACGGTAACGCCGTCCGGGTGGTCGGCGTCCGGGAGGTCGCGCACCTCTCCGTCCCCTTCCTCTTCATCGGCGACCTCGTCGAGGGCGCGATGCCGCGGCTGACCACCCGGCTCCCGTTCACCACCGATGCCGAGACCCGGCGCCTTGCGACGCGATCGAAGGAAGATATCCTCCGGGAGGAGCGCTACCACTTCACCGCGGCTCTTCTTGCCGCCCGAACCCGGGTCTGCCTGAGTTATCCCGCAGCCGACGGCGCAACGCCGCTGGTGCGCTCCGGGTTCGTGGACGCCGTCCGGGAGGCCTTCTCCCCGGAAACCTGGGGGGACGGCGGCTTCCCGGACTCCCGGCTCGCGGCAGCCCGGCGGGCCGGCGCCCTCCTCGCCCGGGGGGAAATCCCCGCCGGGATGCCGGCCCCCCTCACCATCCGCGAGGCCGTCCGTCGGCTCAACATCGAGAACTACCACCGGAAGGGCGGCTACGACTCCCCCTACGACGGCCGGATCGGCGACGACCCGGCAATTCTCGCGGCGCTCGCCGAACGGTTCGGTGACGGGGCCGTCTTCTCACCGACGGCGCTCGAGACCTATGCCGACTGCCCGTTCCGGTTCTACCTGGAGCGGGTCCTCGATCTGGCGCCCCTTCCCGAAGCCGACCCCGACCTGACGGCGCAGGAGCGGGGAAGCCTCGTCCACCGGATCGCCTACCGGTTCTACTCCGGCTGGAGGTGCGACGGCAACGAGGCGGTCACCGACGCGTGCTACCCGGACGCCCTCCGGCGGATCCTCGACGCCGGCCGGGAAGAGGCCGGCCGGTTCACGTTTGAGACCCCGGCATGGGCCGCGGATAAAGAACTCCTCCTCGGGTCGCCTGCGGCGGGAAGGGGCCTCCTCGAGCGGTTCCTCCGGCACGAGGCGGAGGTCGCTGCCTCCCGCTTCGTCCCGCACGCGTTCGAGGTCTCGTTCGGCCTCCCGCTGGTGCCGGGGGAGGTCGATGCGGCCTCGATACCCGATGCGGTCGCGATCCCGCTCGGCGACGAGACCATCCGTATACGGGGCAGGGTCGACCGGGTCGATGTGCTGCCCGACGGGCGGTTCATGATCACCGACTACAAAACGGGAACCTCCCATCCACGGTTCAAGGATATCGAGGCCGGTAAAGCGCTCCAGCTCCCCCTCTACCTCCGGGCGGTCGAGACGCTGACCGGGATGGAGGGAGTCGCGGGCACCTACTACACCCTCCGGCGCGGGCAGGTCCGGAACCGGCCGGTCTTCTGGGACGCAGGGCTGAAGGACTGCTTCTCCTGCTACCCGGGGTCGCGGCAGGGCGGCGTCGAGGACGTCCGCGAGCTGGTCGAGACCACGCTCTCGTGGGTGCGGGAGTATCTTGCCGGAATACGCGGCGGCTGCTTCCCGCCCCGGTCGGACGCCGGCTCCTGTCCGGCCTACTGCGGATTCAAGACCGCCTGCCGGTTCGACGCCCTGCAGCTGCTTAACACGGAGGTGAACCCCGATGGGACTGACTGAACGCCAGGCGCGGGCCGCGCTCGACCATTCGGCGAGCAAGTGCGTCACCGCCGGGGCGGGGACGGGGAAGACGCACGTCCTGGTCCAAAAATACCTCAGCCTGCTCGAGAGCGGGATCGGCGTCGGCAGCATCCTCGCGCTGACCTTCACCGAGAAGGCGGCCGGCGAGATGAAGGTCCGGGTCCGCCAGGCCATCGCGGAGAAGGAGGGCGAGCGGTGGGACGCGGTCCGCGACGAGTTTTTGTGGGCGAAGGTATCGACCTTCCACTCCTTCTGCGCCTCTGTCCTCCGTGAGTTCCCGCTCGAGGCCGGTGTGGGACCCGCCTTCGCCGTCCTCGACGAGCGGGAGGCGTTCCGGGTCCGCGAAGAGGCGGCCGAGGACCTCTTCCACGGCGATCCGCCCCCGGAGTGCCGTGATGCGGTGATCGGCGCCCTCCGGGCGGTCGGGGCCTATGAGCTGAAGAACTATCTCGAGCGGCTGTACTCACGCCGCGTGGCGGCGGAGGCGTTCTTTGCCACCCTCGCGCGGAGCGAAGAGGAGGTGCTCGACGCCTGGCGGGCGGCGGTGGAACGGCACCGGGAGGAGGCGCTTGCGGCCTTCTCCGACCGTGCGGGCCCCTCGATCGAGACGCTCCGGGACCTTGCCGCCCGCTACTCCGGCGACCGGGACCCGGGCGAGGAGTATCTCCGGGCCGTCGAGCCCTGCCTCGCGGGTGAGATCGCGGTCGCCGGACTTGCCGGGGTTCACGACAATTCGCGCTTCCGCAAGAATATGGGGCAGAAGAAGAACTGGGCGGGGGACGACCTCGACAACCTCCGGACGGCCTACGGCGTCCTCAAGCAGTGCCTCAAGGACCACGCCGGAGCCCTTTCGCTCACCCTCGACCCGGAGGACCCCTTCACCCGGGCGACGTTCGACTTCCTCCGCGACCTCGGCACAGTCTTTTCTGCCTTTCTTGACGCGATCGATGCCGAGAAGCGGCGGCGTAACGCCCTCGACTTCGACGACCTGGTCGGCCGCACCCACCGGCTCTTTCGCGACCGCGAGGATATCCTTGCGGCGCACTTCCGGGACCGGTTCCGGTTCGTCCTGGTCGACGAGTTCCAGGACACCGATCCCGTCCAGAACGCCATCATCCGCGCTGTCCTCGGCGATTCCGCGAACCTCTTCATCGTCGGCGACCCGAAGCAGTCCATCTACCTCTTCCGGGAGGCCGACGTGACGCAGTTTGGGCATACCCGCGACCTGATCGAGCGCGATCTCGGCGGGGAGACGATAGCGCTCGACGTCAACTTCCGGAGCACGCCCGAGGTAGTCGGGTTCACGAACGCCGTCTTTTCCGCCCTGATGGCGGAGCCCGGACGGCCCTGGGAGTTCCTCTACGAACCGCTGCGTGCGAACCGCCATAGCGACACCGGCTCGGTCGAACTCCTCCTCTGTCCGAAGATTAAAGGCCGGGCGGCCGGCCGCCGGGCCGAGGCGGAGATGGCGGCAAGAAAGATCCGGGCCATCGTCGAGCGGGGGGAAAAGCCGGTCTACTGCGACGGGGAGGCCCGGCCGGCGGGCTACGGCGACGTGGCCGTCCTGCTTGAGCGGCGGACGAACCTTGCCTACTACGAGTGGGCGCTCGGGCGCTACGGCGTCCCCTACCACGTCCACGCCGGGCTCGGGTTCTACGAGCGCCAGGAGGTCTACGACCTCTACAACATCCTCCGGTTCCTCACGAACTACCTTGACGACGCGGCGCTCTACGGCGTGTTGCGGTCGCCCTACTTCGGGTTCTCCGATGCCCGGCTCTTTCATATCGCCCGGGCGCCCGGGGATTCTCTCTGGAAACGGCTGCAGGCCGCGGCGGAGCCTGCGGCGGCGACCCTCCGGGGGTGGCTCTCGCTCTCCCGCAGGCTCCCGCCCGCCCGCCTCCTCCGCCGGATCGTCGACGAGTCGGGCATCTTCGTTGTCTTCGGCGGGATGGCCGGCGGCGAACAGGCCGCGGCGAACGTCGAGAAACTGATCGCCATCGCGAGGGAGGCCGACTGCTCCACGCTCGGGGAGTTTGTCGCGGAACTCGGGCGCTCTATCGACGGCGGGGAGCGCGAGGGGGATGCCCCCCTCGACGTTGTGTCGACGGATGCGGTCTCGATCATGACGGTGCACGCCGCAAAGGGGCTCGAGTTCCCGGTCGTCGTCGTCCCCGACCTCGGGGAGACGCCGCGGTCCGGCGGGGGCACCATCATGGTGGAGGACGGGCTGCTGCTCGGGGTCTCGATACCGAACCCGGCAAACGACCACGAGCGCGAGGAGACGCCGGTCCTGACGATCCTCAGGGACGAGCACCGGGAGAAGGAGGAGGCCGAGCGCAAACGCCTCTTCTACGTCGCGGTCACCCGGGCGAAGGATCACCTCATCCTCTGCGGGGAGATGCCGGCCGAAGTCCCGGAGACCCTCGCGGAAGGGAAGACCCGGATGGCCTGGCTCGCACACTGCCTCGGGCTCTGCGATGAGGCCTGTGCCCGCGGTGAAGCCGTCCTCGAGAAGCTCCGCATCCCGCTCACCCTCGACCCCGCGGCGATCCCCGTCGACGTGCAGGAGACCGCCCCGGTCTATCTCCCGGTGCCGGACGACGTTCCCGCGGTGGTTGTCCCGGCGAGCATCCCCCCCGACGGGAGGGGGAGCGTGTCTACTCGGCAAGCGAGCTCGAGGCGTACCTCCGCGGCCCGGCGGGGTCCCGGCCCCCGGGGTTCGCCGCCGGAGATCCCCTGACCCGCGGTCTCGTCGTCCACGAGGTCTTCCGCGGCCGGGACCCCGCCGCGGTGCTGCGGCGCTACGGCATGGACCCCGCCCGGGCAGGAGAGTACCGGGAGCTCTACGACCGGTTCCTCGCGTCCCCCCTGATGCAGGGCATCGTCCGGGACCACCGCGAGGTGCCGTTTTCGGCGCGGGTGAACGGGTTCGCGTTCCGGGGAGCCATCGACCGGCTGGTGCAGCGGCCGGACGGCGCCTGGGCGCTCATCGACTACAAGACCGGGACGCCGGGGGATGCCGGGGACTACGCGGTCCAGATGGCGGTCTACCGCCACGCCGCCGCCCGGATCCTCGGGGATTCGGTCACGCCCTACCTCTACTTCGTCGACGCCGACCGCTGGGTGGAAGTCGATGTTGACGAGGAGCAGGTTTTTGATGCGATAGAACGTGCGGTCAGGGGGATTGAAGAAGGGGATCTTTGATGGCAGGGGACGAGGGGTGCCGGAGGGTATAAGTGGGCGGATGTATTATTCAAGAATAACTATGCATCCCCTCGCCCAGATCCGGCAGAACCTGCGCACCCTCCGGGAACGCTACGGCGTGGCCCGTATTGGCATCTTCGGATCGGTTGTGCGGAACGAGGCCACCCCGGCAAGCGACATCGACATCCTGGTGGAGTTCCGGGAGGGAGAGGAGACGTTCGATCACTTTATGGACCTCAAGTTCTACCTCGAAGACCTCCTGGGGCGAAGGACGGATCTCGTCATCGCCGACACCTTAAAGCCCCGCATCCGGGACGCCATCCTTGGCGAGGTCGTTTATGCCTAGGGATCTCCTGCTGTATCTTGAGGATATCCGCGATGCCATCGCCTCAATCCGCTCTTATGTAGGTAACCGAACGTTTGAGGAACTCGTGGGCGATCGCATGCGCCTCGACGCCGTCGTGCTCAGATTTGTTACCATCGGGGAAGCGACAAAACAGATTCCCACGAGCGTCACCGCCCGTCACCCGGAGATCGAATGGCGAAAGATTGCCGGGCTCCGTGATATCAGCGTTCACTCCTATTATGCGGTGAAACGATTCCCTGGGATATCATCCAGACCAAACTCGGTCCCCTGGAGGACGCGATAGAGACGATGATCCAAGAAGAGGAGTAACGGCAGGTCGATGGGTCCTCACCCGCGGTGGTGTACCAGCCGAGAACGAGCCGTGTCGCGGGCACGCCGGCACCTCTGCGCACGGCCTCCGGTTCTCCGCCCTCACCGCTCAGTCGTACAGCCCTATCGCCAGGTAGTCGTCGTCCGAGAGCTCGTCCCAGAGTTCGAGGACGACCGAGCCGTCGTCAAGGACATCGCCCGGGATCACCCAGTCGGAATCGACTTCCGTGACCTCTTCAACCCCCTCCGGGGTTCTCACGAGCACCTTCATTGCGCTGTCTCCGTTCTGCGGCCAGCCCCATCGGAATTCTCTGTATCATGTTGCCGTAAGGCCGTATGCAGCGGCCGGAGATCTCCCCCGGCCGGATAAAAACCTTCCCGTTCCGCAGGGTATGCCGGCCCCCGGCGGTGCAGGTCCTTCCGTGACGGGGTCTGCACCACTGAATGCCTATCCCCCCTTTACCGGCTTATCGCCGCCGGCGTTCCGGCCATGCCGCCCTTCAGACCTCGTATGCCATGTATATCAAGTTTGCACAGACCACCCGGAGCATGAGTTTTGCGGGCGAGGGAGGGATATGCCCGGAGAACTGCGTCCAGGCTTCCTCGATCATCCCCACCGCCTCCTCCGTACACCTCTCCACCGCTCCGGACTTCCTGACCAGCGCTATCCCCTCGGCCAGAACCGCTTCGTCCTCCCGCAACGCAGGGGTGCAGAGGATCTCCTTGAGCCTCTCCGACTCCGTGCTGTCGAGCATCCCGATCGCCCGGATGATCGCGTACGTCGGTTTCCCCGCCTTCAGGTCCTCGCCCTGCACCTTCCGCCACTCCGGCGAGTCGCTGAAGTTCAGCACGTCGTCGATGATCTGAAAGACGATGCCCATCGCCCTGCCAAACGAGAGACAGGCCTCCTTCTTCTCGTCGGCAAGGTCCAGGAATATCGCCGAGAGGGCGGCGACCCCTTCGGTGGCCGAAGCGGTCTTGTAGGAGTACATCTGCAGCAGCTGCGCATCGAGGCTGTTTTCCAGCCACCGGTCGAGGTTCTCCCGCGATATGTTCCCCGACCAGTAGATGTCCTGGGCCTGGCCGAGATGGGCTTTGAGCGACGTCTCGGTCATCAGCGTCAGGATCCTGTAGCGCTGCTCTGCCGTCAGCCCCCCGGACCGGGCCACGACGCTCTGCGGGAAGAAGTACAGGGTGCTTGCCGCATTGATGGCCACATCAGTGCCGTAGCGGATGTGAACGGACTCCTCTCCCCGGCGGAGAAGCGACTGGTCCTCGATGTCGTCGATGATGAGCGCAGAGGTGTGCAGGAGCTCGGTGAGGATGAAGAGCCGTTCGATCTCCTCGTTCATCGCGACCCCCATCGACCCGGCGATCAGGAACCCGAATATCGGTCTCCAGTGTTTTCCGTTCCGCGACAGGAGGTCCCATACCGGCTTTGCAATCGTCTCGGTCATCGGCGTGCAGTCCAGTATCGGCTGGTGCCTGCCGAATATGGCGTCGCACCACTCGCAATCGATGGTTTTTGGCAACATCCCGGCCAGTCCGGCGTCGATCTTCTCGTGGAACCGGGCGAGGAAGTCGGAGAGGTTCCGTATGTAGCCGCACCCGTAGACCTCGAGCTGCCCCCGTCCCGAGACCCCGGCACCGCCGATCTCGCCGGAGACCGTTCCCGACCCTTCCCAGATGCCGCCCGATATCCCGATCAGTTCGATCTCCTGCGCATCGGTATCGGGCGAAAAGACCAGCCGGCACCCGATCCCGGGAACGGTGAACGCCCACTCGACAGGGTAGCGGATGTGGGTCGTTTTACTCTCCCAGAACCGCAGGGGTTCGAGCCCGAACTCCGGGAAGTACCTCGCATCATCTCCCTCAAAGAGGACACAGAACTTCGCTTCGGTCTCGCCCGACTCGATGTTCTTGCGGTGCATGAAGAGCAGGCTCCGGCCGTCGTCGAGGCTGATGCCGCACCATTCCCAGCCGAGGGGGTCGGACCGCCCGTCCCGGTTCTTCTTCGCGAACCACGCATCCCCGCCTGCCTGGCAGTCGAACCACGCCTCTCCCCCGATCTCCTCGTCCCCGTACCGGCCTTTCAGCGAGAGCCGGGGGCAGGTCACGTAGTCCATGCCGAGCCCTTCTCCGCCGGGGAGCAGGGCGGGGATGTCGACGAACGGGACCTGTGGTTCGAGGAGGAGGGAGACGGGCTGCCCGCTTTCCGGGTCCGCGAACGATACCGATATCGATGACGGTGCAAACGAGAGAGCCGCGGTCTCCCAGGCCACCCCGTCCGGGGCGACCCGCATCGGCCCTTCCGGTGAGAAAAACGGCCGGTACAGCCCATACTCGGCGATCTCTTTCTGTATCGTCTCGGCTATGCACCTGTTGATCCCGAACTCCTCCGGGATGTCCCCGAGCCTCTCCAGGTACCAGGCACGCGATGTCTCGTCGAGGAGAATCTCTTTGCCGTGTTCTCCCGTTCCCGGATCGACGACGGAGCAGAGATACATCGAGCCCGGCGTGCCGTCGTCCGGCAGGTTCAGCGAGAAGAAGCAGACGACGAAATTCCTCCTCCGGCAGGCCGCCCCTTCGAAGAACCCCCGGATGTACCACCACTTTACGAACGGACTTTCATCGCCGGGGCGGTTGAATACGGATGGGTGAAGAGGGAAAATCTGATCGCTGTTTTGTCCGGTGATCGCTTTCCCCTCCGCTGGTTATGACTCAGATTCTTACGCTATATAATGATTGGGAAATTCCGGAAGGGGATCGGATCCGGAAAATAAATGAAATCAGGATTTCTTTAACCCATCCACCCTCACCGTCCCGAGGCTGCCGTCCACCTCCACCACCTGCCCGTCCGAGAGCATCGCGGTTGCGTTCTCGATGCCGACAACGCAGGGTTTTCCGTACTCGCGGGCGATGATCGAACCGTGCTGCAGGAGCCCGCCCACCTCGAGGACGATGCCGCCCGCGGTGATGAACAGCGGCGTCCACCCGGGGTCCGCCGCCCCGATCACGAGGATCTCCCCCGGACGGACCTCTTTTTCGCCGGGGTAGCGGAGCACTTTCACCGGGCCGCAGGCCATCCCCCCCGAGACGCCGTAGCCCCGGAGTTCACCGGGCCCCGGTTCCCTGGCCGGCGGCCTCCGGATACGTCCCCGGGAATCGATGAGCGCGGGGAAACGACGGCACCTCTCGACCCGCACGTAGTCCGCCCGGTTCTTCTCCACCACCGCTCGCAGGTCCGCACCGGGGTTCTCAAGGGCGTCGCGGACGTCCTCGACGGCGAGGAGAAAGACGTCTTCTGCGGCGCCGATCCGGCCCGCGGATGCCAGGCGCCGGCCGTTCTCGAGCGCTCTCTTCCGGACGCGCCCCGTCACCGTGACCAGGTAGTGCTTGTGGTCTTCGCGCAACCCCCCGAAGTTCTCGAGCACCCCGGAGAGGTGCCTGAAGTACCGGGCTTTCAGGCGGCCCTGCTTCCGGAAGTAGCCGTAAAGCTCCGCATACGCCCGCTCCCGGTCCCGTTGCATCTCGAGGAACCGCTCGCCCGGGCTCATCGCCCCGCCGCTGGCAGGGTGGAGGTTTTTGATCTGGGCCAGGAGAAGCAGGCGGTCGCCCGCATACCCCTTCGCGGCAGGGTCGATCTCGCGCGGGCCCCGGCACCCGTAGGCCTTCATGAACTCCCCCCACGCTTCCATGAACGGTCCGGGCATCTCTCTGCGCTCTATGCGTTCTTCGAGGGCAGGCAGATCCAGGAAGAGCGCCGGGTCGACCTGCTCTGCAAGGCGGTGCATGGAGCGGCCCATCCGCGTCGTGACGTTTTCCGGGTGCGCCCGGTCCAGCCGTTCCGCCAGCATCCGGATCTCCCGTGGTTCGTCTGCAACCATCCGCCGCAGGAGCAGGCGGGCGGCCTCTGAGCAGATCAGCGTGGCTCCCGTAGACTCTTTGACGAGCCGGACGACCAGCCGGCCCGATTTCTCGCAGAACCCCTGCAGGTCCGGGGTTGTTGCGTCGAGTTCCTCAATGGCGGCTTCAAACGCCGTAACCCTCTCTGCATACCACCGTTGCAGGCGGCCGGGGAAGAGGAAGCCCAGCACCGATCTCCCGATCAGGTCCTTTGAGCGCCAGAGCGATGAAGAGACGATCCGGTTCATCAGTCCGGGCCTCTCCGGGTTTTGCCACTCCCGCGGATCGAGATTGCGCAGCACCTCCGCCGTCGATGCATCAAGCCCCTCGAACTGCAGGGCGATCATCCAGGGCTTCTCCAGCCAGAGGAGGTTCGAGACGTTGAGATAGATCCTCCCGCCGAGCGTCTGCCCGAGGCCTTCTTCGATGTCGCTGCCGATCCCGGCAACGCCCGTCAGCTCTTCGAGCGTGTACGCGAGAATCCGGTCGAGCCACGACGACCCGAAGGGCGTGAGAGACCCCTGCATGCCGTGCTCGATCAGGGTGACGTCCATGTAGAGGCGGGCGGGTTCTCCGGGCGGGGTCATGAGCCTCTTATCAAGCGGGAGAAGCGCCGTCACCGGCCGGGCCTGCAGGAGAAAGCAGGCATCCCCGGAGAACGTCCACTCGACATCGACCGGATGGCCGAAGAGGGACTCGGTCTCCAGCACCAGGTCGCGCAGCCGGCAGACCTCCTCTTCGGTGAGCGACCACTCATCGGTGCGGTAGCCGGCCCGCTCCTCGATACCGCCGCCGGGCGAGAAGAAGAGCGAGACCTGCTTTCCGCCCCGCCGTTTCGCGAGGATCCCGTCCCCATGTTCGACGACGAACAGGTCGGGCGTGGCCCGTCCCGAGACGATGCTTTCGCCGAGGCCCCAGTTCGCGTTGACGACGACTTCGTCTAACGAGTTGGTCTCCGGGTTTGCCGAGAAGGCGACCCCCGATGCCCTGCTCTCCACGAGGTGCTGGACGATGACCGCGATCCCGGCATCGCGGGCCGGGAGGCCCGACTCTCTTTGGTACGCAAAGACCCGGGGCTCGAACCGGGACGCATATACGTCCCGTAAGGCCGATTCCAGCGCCTCTTTTCGGATCCCGAGCCGCGTCCGGTACATGCCTGCGGCTGCGGCACCTGCCAGGTCCTCGTCGGCTGCGGACGAGCGGACGGCGTACAGCCCGTCCGGCAGCCGGTCCAGCGCCCGGTGCAGCCCTTCCCGCTGGCAGTCCGAGAACGCGAGCGTGCCGCACGCCGCGGCGACCTGCCGGATTGCTGCGTCCCGTTCTCCGTCGTCGGCGGAGAGCAGGTTCTGCCAGGCGCCGGTCTTTTGGAGCGCTGCCGTCCACTCCGCAAAAAAGTCCGCCGTGAGAACGAACCCCGGCGGGACGGGGAGGCCGGCCCGGATCATCCGGTGCAGCGATGCCGCCTTCCCTCCCATGGCCCTGCCGGTATCGGCACCCCTGTCGCCGAGGAATATGACGGAACCGCTGCAGCCATCCATGCTTAGAGGTTAATTTGCCTCTCCGCAGTTATGTGCATTGCCATGGACGGGCGGAGGGTAAACCGCCGTGCTCTCCCGGATCGCCCATCGCCATTGCCTTCCGGGCAATGGGGGAGGCGGATCTTTCCGGGTTAAGGGGTTTCCACAATCATATATACATAATAAAGACAGGATCCCTTTGTGCAAGTGGAGTCCTGCCGATGACACCACCCTCCGGTGCTTCCGCTGAACCCGGGCCGGCACCGCACACGCTCGACCTGCTTGACGAGGGCGTGTTTCTGGTCGGTCCAGAGAACCGTATCGCCTGGATCAACAGAGCGCTGCAGCACTCTCTCGGTGTCGACCGGGACGCTCTTTTCGGCGTCGCCGCCGGGGAGTTCCTGAACCGGTTTCTTCTGCCCCGGATCGTCGAAGAGGAGTGCCGACGGGCGATATCGACATCATTACGGGACCGTGCCGACCTCCCGGCCCTTGCCTGCACCCTCCGGACCGCCGACGGCGGAGAGCGGCGGATCCGGTGCTCCAGCAGGGTCGGAGAGGACGGCATGCACCTCGTCCGCCTGCAGGACCGCCGGCCGGATGGCGAGCAGGAGATGCTGGAAACCATCCTTTCGTACCTGCCGGAGACGGTGAACATCCTGGACCGAGACCTCCGGTACGTCTACGTGGACGCGGAGTTCGCCCGTAAACTCGGCCGGGAGCCGCACGAGATGGTGGGGAAGACCTGGGAGGAGCTCGGGTTTACGATGGAGGGGGCGGGCCCGTACTTCGAGAAGGTCAGGGAGGTCTTTGCCACCGGCAAGCAGGTGCGGGGAGAGGTCCGCCATGCCGTAATACAGGATTTCGAGTACAGCGAGTACATCTCGGTCCCGATCCCCGGTCCCTCGGGAAGGGTCGAGCGGGTCCTGACGGTCTCACGCGACATCACCGGCCGGAAGCGGGCGGAGCGGAGGATGGCGCACGAGCGCGAACTGCTGCAGGCGATCATCGATGCGATCCCGGTGATGATCACGATCTACGATCCGAACCTGAAGACGTTCCGGTTCAACCGCGCGTTGCGCGAGACGCTGGGCTGGACGGAGGAAGACGCAAGCAGCGGGGATCTCATGGCGTTATGCTACCCCGACCCCGGGTACCGGGAGATGGTCGGCCGGTTCATGCAGTCGCTCGAGCCCGGGTGGCGGGACTTTGTGTTGAGGGCAAAGGACGGCTCGTTCGTCGAGAGTTCCTGGGCAAACATCCGCCTCTCCGACGACACGCAGGTGGGCATCGGCATCGATATCCGCGAGCGTAAGGCAGCGGAGAGGGCGCTCCGGGAGAGCGAGGAGTGGTTCCGCGGCATCTACGAGAGGGCCGGGATCGGTATCGCTCTCGTGGGGCTGGACGGGCACTTCCTCGATACCAACCCGGCGTTCCAGGAGATGCTCGGGTATGGGCGGGAGGACCTTCGCGGTATGCATTTTGCCGATATAACCCATCCCGAAGACCTGCCGGAGGACATGGCGCTCGCGGCGTCTCTCGTCGCCGGGGAGATCGAGAGCTACCGGCTGGAGAAACGTTATGTGGGGAAGGACGGCCGAATCCTCTGGGGTATGCTGACGGGATCCCTGGTCCGGGACGCGGAGGGCGGTCCGCAGTTCCTCATCGGCATGATCGAGAACGTCACCGAGCGCAAGCAGGCAGAGGACGCTCTCCGGGAGAGCGAGGAGCGCTACCGTTCCCTCGTCGAACTCATGCCGGATGCCGTCGTCGTGCACCGGGACGGCATCATCGTGTACGTGAATCCTGCCTGCGTCCGGATTGCGGGCGGAAAGAGTCCTGAAGACCTCGTGGGCAAACCGCTGGATCTCTTCGTCTCCCCCGAGTACCGCGAAGTTATTGCCGGGCAGATCCGCCGGATGCAGCAGGAAGGCACGGCTACCCCGCTGACCGAACAGGAACTCAGGACCCTCGACGGCCGGACGATCCGGGTCGACATCACGGCGACTCCCATACTCTACCAGGGCCGGCCTTCCATCATGGCCGTTTTCCGGGACATCACCGAGCGCAAACAGGCCGAAGAGACCCTGCAATTCGAGCGCGACCAGCTCCTCTCGATATTCGACGGCCTTGAGCAGATCGTGTACGTTACAGACCCTGTGACGAACGAGATCCTGTATACAAACCCCTACTTTACACGAGCGCTCGGGAGGGACGTTGTCGGCGGGCTATGCTACCGCGAGTTCCAGGGCCGTGAGGAGCCGTGCCCGTTCTGCACCAACGATGTCATCCTTGCCCGGAAGCCGGAGCCGTACCGGTGGGAGTACTACAACCCGATCCTCGATGTCCACTTAGACATCGTCGACCGGATCATCCGGTGGCCCGACGGGCGGGACGTGCGGCTCGAGGTCGCGATCGACGTCACCGAGCGGAAACGGGCCGAGCTGGCCCTGCAGGAGAGCGAGGAGCAGTTCCGGGCGCTCCTGGACGCGACGCCCGATGCCACGGTGCTCATCGACCGGGAGGGCATCATCCTTGCCCTGAACGAGGCGATGGCCGAACGGTCCGGGGGGAGTATAGAAGATCTCCGGGGGACATGCGTGTACGACCTCTTTCCGCCCGATCTGGCTGCATCCCGGAAGAAGTGGGCCGATGAGGCCTTCTCCTCGGCGAGGCCCATCCGGATGACCGACGAGTACGAAGGGAGAATCTTTGACCACATCCTCTTCCCGATCCGGGGCGCAAACGGGCAGGTCAGGCGGCTCGCGGTCATCTCCTCCGACGTCACCGAACGCAAACAGGTCGAGAGGATCCGGCGGGAGGCATACGACCGGATCGAGCAGAACATCGAGCAGTTCGCGATCCTCGCGGATCACATCCGCCAGCCGTTGCAGGTGATCCTCGGCATGACCGAACTGCTCGACGAAGGGACGGCTACGGAGAAGATCCGGGAGCAGGTCGAGCGGATCAACGCGATCGTCAAGCAGCTCGACCGGGGCTGGGTTGAGTCGCGGGAGGTTCGCGCGTTCCTCCGGCGGCACGAGACGGCGTAGGGGCGTGCAGGCTCGAAGGCTTCACTGTGCGGGCCGGAGAGTGTTCCATGTACCGCCGCCTATCCTTCGTCTCCGGCGGGGCAGGCGAGTTCGCAGGCACGGCAGTGGTCGATCCGTTCCCTGCCGGTGGCTTTGTCGGCGTTCATCCGCGCCAGGCACCGCTCCCGGCTGAACCTCCCGGTGGAGAAGGCGTCCATCGGGCAGGCGCGGGTGCAGTACCCCTCGCAGCCGGCGCAGGGGCTTTCGCCCTCCGGGAATTCTTCGTCGGGACAGTCCAGGTCCGCCCATACCGCCCGGAACCGGATCTTCGGCCCGTAGCCCGGGACGAGGACGAGGTTGTTGTGTCCCATCCGCCCGATGCCCGCGAGAGATGCCGCGTCCTTGAGGTAGATCCCGCCGTCCTCGAGCCGGTAGGGGATGACCCGGCTCCTGACCCCGTAGGTCTCCTGCAGCCAGCGGCCGAGCTCCCTGCCGATATGCCCGAGGATCCGGTCCCCGGGCGTTCCCCGGCCCGGCTCCCAGAGGTCGAGTTCGGGGTGCTCCGGGTCGTGAGAGAGGCCGAGGACGATGTAGGTCCCCCGGTCGGTCTGCGATCCCCGGTGTCCGTCCGCGACCGCCGACGGGCAGTCGATGAGTTTTGCTGCGGGGACGGCGCCCGCCACGTCCGCCCCGAGTTCATGCGCCTTTCGGATGGCCGCCCTGATGATCTCCCGGTTGTCGGGCATAGTAGAGGGTGGGGGAGCGGGGGTGAAGAAAGGAACGGTTGTCCGGGCTACGGGGGGGCGCGTTACCCGTTCTACCCCGTCCGGGGGGGCATGGTTGTGGGGCACCTCTTTATGCGATTGTTTCCAATGGGGGGAATTGATTGCAATGACACCAAGAATCCTCATGGCTTTTGACGGGTCCAGCCCGGCCGGGCAGGCAATAGCGCGAGCGGTTGAATGGTTCCCTGCCGATAGCGAGTTTCATGCGGTCTATGTCCACGGCACGGGCGAGACGTTCCGGATTCCGGAGGCCATCCCCCCGCATGCCGCTACCAGAGGGCTTGACCCCGAGCCCGGAATGGAGCGACGGATCGAGAAGCGGGAACGGGAGATCATCGAGAAAAAGATCCAGGACCTGACGGAAGAGCGTGGTGTGCGGGTCCGGCTGCACTGGCGGCGGGGTGACCCGCGGCACGAGATCGTCCAGGCCGCAACGGATCTGGGTGCCGATGTCGTCGTGATCGGCTCCCGCGGCCATGGAAGGATATCCCGGCTCCTCCTTGGAAGCGTCAGCTCCTTCGTGGTGGAGCATGCGCCTGTCTCGACGCTCGTTGTCCGGTGATCCGCCCGGCCACGGGAGTGGTGCTGGAGAAGACGGTATGAGCGGCGGGAGGGGATGACCTCCTCTCCCACTCGAGTTCGTGAGGGGGGTGTTCCGGGTTTTATCCGGGGCCACCCTCAGTCCGCAGGAAGGCCCGGAGCCACGGCGGTCAGTTCCCAAATGATCGGGGATGGACGAAGTTCTCAGTATTGATCACGATCATGGTTTTCTCGACCGGGTGTGCCCTCTTGGAGAAGAAGTGGCGGCGAGACGACGGGCGACAGCCTCGTCTCTGCAGAGTGCAAGCGGGGGAGCCTTACGGAGAGGGAGGCCCGCGGCGTGCTCACGCGCCTCTCTCAGAAAGCGGAGCATGTCCGGCGCGAGCGCTTCTGCCCTGTCGCCGGCGGCATCAAGGGGAAAGACCGGCTCCGCGAGGAGGGGTTTCTGGTCTACGACCTCGCGGATATCGAGGCGGCGTGCATCATCGGGTAGTTCCATCCAGGACCGGGCGCTCATTCCCTCCGGGGGGAGCATGATCGGGAGGGCGGCCGCAGGTCCACCCCCGGTGGACGCATCTTCTGTCACTCCAGGTACGGCAGGACCTGCTCCAGGTCCCGATACCCGACCAGCTGCCCTGCTGCCCGGCGCTGGGACCGGTCGCCGCCGTAGACCACGAACGATCTGTCCGGGGTGTTGCCGGAGAGACTGTTCCAGTAGGTAAGTTCTTTGAAGAAATCGGAACTTGCCGTTCGGCCCGACTTGATCTCGACCGGGACGGGATCCCAACCCTGATACTCGATGATGCAGTCGATCTCGTGCCCGAGTTTATCCCGCCAGAAGTAGAGGTTGGGCTCTTTGCCCCGGTTAAGCCGGAACTTCAGGAACTCCGTTATGATGAGCGATTCAAAGAGCCCTCCTTTGAGGGGATGATAACCGAGGTCGTCGGCACTCTGCACCCCGGCCAGGTGTGCGGCAAGGCCGGGGTCCGTGAAGTAGAGTTTCGGCATCTTCACAAGCCGTTTGTTGAAGTTTTTGTGGTGGGGCCGGATCAGCGCAACCAGCAGCGATGTCTCAAGGAGGGATAGCCACTCTTTCGCCGTGTTATGGGTGATGCCGCAGTCGTTTGCAAGGGATGAGTAGTTCACCACCTGGCCGGACCGGTAGGCGCACATCTTCATGAACGTCTGGAATGCCGAGAGGTTCTGCACCTGTTTGAGGAGGCGGAGATCGCGCTCGAGGTAGGTCTGGATATACGACGCATAGAAGTCCGCCGGGGGAATGTTGCTGCTGTAGGGGCGGGGGAAGAGGCCGGCATAGAGGAGGTCCTCGTAGCGTTCGGCCTCGATCCCGGCACCGGCAAGTTCCCTCATCGAGAGGGGGAGCAGTTTGACGATTCCGACCCGGCCGGCGAGCGATTGGGATATCTGCTCCATCACCAGGAAGTTCTGCGACCCGGTGAGGATGAACTGCCCCGGCTTCTGGTTTCTGTCGAGGACTCCCTGCAGGTACGAGAAGAGCTCCGGGACTCTCTGCACCTCGTCGAGGACCGCCCCGGTCTTTTCGTACTGTGCGAGAAAGCTGCGGGGATCCTCCTCTGCGAAGGCGCGGGTGTCGGGATCCTCGAGCAAGACGTAGGGCAGCTGCGGGAATACCGACCGGACGAGCGTCGTCTTTCCCGACTGGCGGGGGCCGATCACGGCCACTGCTGGAAATCCCCGGGCGAGCGAGCGGACCTTCTCCTCTGCCTCCCGCCGGATCATTCCCTGGACCTGGTTGGACATATTGTCAATATAATTTACAATTTGTCCATATAAGTATGCTTCTGCGATGGCCGGAAACGCAGGTGGTCATGGCAGCCCTTCCGTTCGTCACTTTTTCTGCTTGAGAGCCGTTTGGTCTCCCTGTCCGGCGTTGCAGAGGGTTCGGGGCCGGGGGGTGAAGAAGGGAGCGGGTGTTCGGCGGTCCGAAGAGGAGACCCCGGGAACAACTTATATGTGCGGGAGCATGCAGGCTGCATGACACCTGGAGGAGTTGAGAGTATGGAAGAGAAAGAACTGTCGTGCCCGTTTCAGAAGGTATTCGGCCCGGGGATGTGTGAGATGCACCGGCGGTTCCACGAGATGATCGCGGCGCCCGGGCAGCGGATGATCTCCGTGGTCCGCGGTGCCGGAGTTCCGGTCGATATCCGGGACCTCGAGGACGAGGTCGCGGTCGTCGCCGACCTCCCGGGGGTGGGGAGCGGCGATGTCGCGGTACGGCTCACCGGCCCAATGGCGCTGCGGATCACCGTCCGAAAGAGAGAGGAAGAACGGGAAGGCTACGCCGTCAGGGAGAGGCTCTCCGGCGAGATGACCCGGGTTGTGAACCTTCCCGCCGACGTCACGGAAGAGGGTGCGACGGCTACCCTCAGGGACGGCGTGCTGGCGGTGCGGCTGAAGAAGGTTCCCGGGCAGGGGGTCGAGATCCCGGTTCGTGAAGAATAGGGCGGCGAAGTCCGGGGGTGACGGCCGGGCCGGGATCTCAAGGGTGAGGGTCGTCATCGGACGATCTGCCGGGTTCCGCCCGACGGCCCGGGGATGCCGCGTCACACCGACGTCCGTTACCTGCGGGTCGGAGAAGATCGGAATGAACCCCTCTCATCCACCTGCAGGTCCTATTACTCTTGTATCTGCCTTTTCAGCATCTCTTCCCGGTAGGGTTCGTACCAGCCGGAGACAGCCTTCTTTGCCGACTCATACCCGCCGTCCAGGTACATCGCCCCGATGATCGCCTCAAGCGTCTCGGCAATGACGTTAGGTCCTTCGTTGTGCTTCCGCACTCTAGCCCCTTCCCCGACAAGGATTTCATTCTGCAGATTAAACCCCCTCTCCAGTTCGGCAAGAAACGGCCGGTTTTCAATGGCGCTTTTCATGATGGTGATCTCGCCCTTCGTCTCATACCCCGAGCGCATGAGGATGTCGCACAAAATTGTTTTCAGGACCGCATCTCCCAGCGTCCGGAGAGCGTCCTGGTCCTTGCACGGTTTCTGCTTCTGGTTCTCTTCATTTGCACGGGAGCGATGGAGTAAGGCACGCTGGAGGAGATCCGTATTTTTGAAACGGTAATTGATCTTCTCTTCGAGAGAGTCTTCCATATAAGCGATATGGCGATGAGTGAATAGATATATGCATCTATTTTTAACAGAGGGTTTATCCGGTTCTTAAATAGAATAGTCTTACCGTACAGGGATTTTCAGGCGTTGTATAAGTCTCGCCCGGCTCACCCGTGAATGCATCCGGGCCCCCGCTCTTTCTACTCCCGTCAATAGCCCCACGAGAGATCCGGCACCACCTTTTTAAGCATCGGGTTCCATTAGCGTTTCGTATTCCGGGGAGGAAGGCCATGAAGAGCATAGACTTCGATCGTGCCTACTACATCAAGCTGGGAGAGAAAGGGAAGTGGGAGCAGTCAAGCATCGAAGAAGGGAAGATGCGGATCGGCTGGACCAACGTCGACCTCGAGGATCTCCGCCGGGGGAACTGGGAGATCATCGAGAGGGCGATCCGGCATAAGGTGAAGAATCCCGGATCCGCCACCCACGACTTCAACTCCCTCCGGACGATCCACGCCTCGAACCACGGCGACGTATGGATCACGTTCTACGACTCGAAGCTCTGGTGGTGCCAGCTCAAGGACGGCCCGATCCTCGAGGACGGGGTATCCAAATACCGCCTGACCGACGGCGGCTGGCACGATAGGAGCATTCAGAGGAAGGTGCTCCTGACGAACACACTGCCCGGCAACATTGCCCAGCTGCAGGCCTTCCGGGCCACCTCCTGCACGGTCGGGCCGCTCGACACCCTCAGGCGCCTGATCAACGGCGAGCATACGCCCGAGTACACTGCGACCGTCGACGCACGGGAGGAACTTGTCTGCCGGACCGAGGCCCTGATCAGGCACCTGCACTGGATGGACTTCGAGGTTCTCGTCGATCTCGTCTTTTCGGGGGCAGGCTGGAGGCGGAGGAGCGTCGTCGGCAAGACGATGAAGTTTGCGGACATCGAGTTCGAGGACCCGATCAACAACGAGTCCTACCAGGTCCAGGTGAAATCGAGATCGACCCTTCCGGAGTTCCGCGAGTATAGCGACCGGTTCAACCGGGACGAGTTCAGGAAGCTCTTCTACGTCGTCCACTCCCCCGACGACGCCCTGGCGGCACA
This sequence comes from Methanoculleus sp. UBA208, assembly GCF_002498065.1. GTDB lineage: Archaea > Halobacteriota > Methanomicrobia > Methanomicrobiales > Methanoculleaceae > Methanoculleus. Next base: position 73,924 of record NZ_DAFZ01000109.1, read on the forward strand.
CGAAGTGTCCGCGGACTCGGGGGTGGTGCTGGTCCCTCCCCGGCAACTCTCCGCGATGATCGTGAATGCGGGGCTGGTCGGGTGGGTGCTGGAGAAGACGATATGAGCGGCAGGAGGGGATGACGAGGAGGTGGCCGGGACGATTTGTTCGAAGCCGAACTCCGAACATTTGCCGGGGGACTTCGAACCTCTGAATATATTGCATGAGATTGCGGAACCGGTCCGGTCTCTGCAGAGAGCGCCCGGAGAACTCGTTGGGACGACGATCCTCTGCCTCCGTGAGGTGGGTTCCTGACCTTTGATGAACTGGTAGCCCTCCTCCCGGGTTTATAGCCGCCGGTCGCCCGATGGAGGAGAACGGCATCCGCCGATCCGAAAGAGATAATGCCCCCTGGATGGTAGATCATCATAGAGTTGTCCGATGCACCCTCTCATCCGTGAGAAGATCTCCGAGATTGCCCGCGTCGCTCGACGCCGCCGTGTAAGGAGGCTTGGGATCTTCGGCTCGGCGACGAGCGACCGGTTCGACCCTGCAGCAAGCGACATCGATTTTGTCGTCGAGTTCGAACCGATGACTCCAGCGGAGCATGCAGAGGCTTATTTTGGTCTCGCAGAAGATTTGGCCCGGCTTTTTTGCCGCAGGATCGATCTCGTCGAGCGTTCGGCGATCAGAAATCCGATCTTCCGTGAGTCCGTGGAAGGAACCTGCAAAGATGTCTATGCCGTCGCGTGAAGCACAGAAGTATCTCTACGATATTGCCGGGGCCGCCGACTATATCGCGCAGTTCACCGCCGGAAGATCCTTTGAGGAGTATCGTACCGACCCCATGCTGAGGTCTGCTGTCGAGCGGCAGTTCGAGATCATCGGCGAAGCATTGAACCAGCTCCTCCGGCGGGAGCCGGGCCTCGGCGAGAGGATCTCCAATGCACCTCTGATCATTGCGTTCAGGAATCGACTGATTCACGGGTATGCGAGTGTATCCGATGAGGTTGTCTGGGGTGTCGTCGAGAGGTACCTCCCGGTTCTTTCGAGCGAAGTGCGGGCTCTCCTGGCAGGGGATGAGTAGGAACGGCGTCACAGAACCCGGGGGTCCCTGCTCCAACCGAATAGGCTCGATCGTTTCCTCTTGAATCCGGGCAGTTCGACCTCTCCGGCCGCTGATCACACTGCTTTTTCCTTTACTGATCCTTCCCGGCACCCTGTGCAGCCCTCTCAGTACACCCTCTTCTCCGGGACTGCCCCCCCTGATCCCGCCCCGGGGGTCT
>NZ_DAFZ01000037.1:0-23632 GCF_002498065.1 Methanoculleus sp. UBA208
AAAGTTAAATGATTATTTTTAATAAGGGATGCGTCCCAACCACGGTACCGTAAGCCTCCGATACCTCCCCAGAGCGTACTGGAGAGAACTGAATGGACGTGGTAGTCATTACAGAACGTTGTTATCATCTGCTCATCCTCCTCGGCGTCTGCGGGGTGCTCTTCTGCGCCTTCGCCGCCTGCACGACCACGCAGGGGACGATCTCCCCTGCCGAGAACCGCACAATCACCGATATGGTGGGTCGGACCGTCGTCGTCCCGTCGGAGATCGAAAGCATCCTCTGCACCTCGCCGCCGTCGACGAACCTCGTCTACATGGTCGCACCCGACCGGCTCGCAGGCTGGAATTTCGCGCCCGAGAAGGGATACACCGCTGAGAGATACGCGGCGCTCCCGGTCGTTGGGGGCTGGTTCGGGAAAGAGACCGGCAACTACGAGACGTTCATTGCGATGCACCCCGACGTTGTCATCGAGGGTTACACCACCGACGGCGGGGCGGCGCTGGCCTCGGTTGCCGAGCGGCAGCAGAAAATGGGCTCCATCCCGGTCGTCGCCGTCGAGGACACCGTCAACGCCACTGGCTACTCCGGACCCATCAGGTTCATGGGCAGCCTCCTCGGTGAGGAGGAGCAGGCCGAAGCGATGATCGCCTTCTACGAGGGCATCCTCGCCACGGTGACGGAGCGGGTGGCCTCGATCCGCGACGGTGAGCGGGTAGGGGTCTACTACGCCGAGGGGCCGAAAGGGCTCGCGACCGATCCCACGGGCTCGCAGCACGCCGAACTCATCGAACTCTGCGGCGGGAGAAACGTTGCAGACTGCGCGCTCACGCCCGGGATGGGGATGACCGAGGTCTCGATGGAGCAGGTTATCCGCTGGGACCCTGAAGTCATCCTGGCCGCGGAGCCGGACTTCTATGCCACGGTCAGGGCCGACCCGTTATGGCAGGATATCACCGCCGTGAAGACCGGGCGGGTCTACCTCATCCCGCGGACTGCGTTCTGCTGGTTCGACCGTCCGCCGGGCATCAACCGGATCATCGGGATCCCCTGGACCGCCAGGACACTCTATCCCGATCTCTTCCGGGACATGGACCTCGAATTCCTTGTCCGGGAGTACCACGAGATCTTCATCCACGTATCGCTCTCCGACGACCAGATCCGGGATATCCTGAACCCCTGAGGTCAAGATGGGATACGTACCAGGCAGATTCGACCGTGACGGGGCGGAGGATATGGATCGGATCGCGAAGACGATCTTCGCCCCGGTCTACCCGGTGATCGCGCAGCAGATAATCGAGCGGTGCGGGTTCTCCCGCGGCCGGTGCCTTGATATCGGCAGCGGCCCCGGGTCGCTCGGGATCGCCCTTGCGCAGGCGAGCGACCTTGCGGTCACGCTCCTCGACTCCTCCCCGGAGATGATCGCCGTTGCCGGAGGGAATGTCCGGGAGGCCGGGCTTTCGGGGCGCGTCGCGCTTCTATCAGGCGACGTCCACGACATCCCGCTTCCCGATAGGTCCGTCGATCTCGCGGTCAGCCGCGGGTCACTCTTCTTCTGGGAGGATCTCCCCCGCGCCTTCTCCGAGATCCACCGGGTTCTCGCGCCCGGCGGGAAGACCTACGTCGGAGGCGGGTTCGGGACGGCCGAACTCCGGGACGCCATCGCGGCCACGATGGAGAGGGCGAACCCGGAGTGGAGGAGTTTCCGGGACAGGAACCTCGGTACGGATAACCGGGAGCGGGTCGCCGGGATCCTCGCGGATCTCGGGTTCCGTCACCGGCTCGTCAGCGACGACTCGGGGTTCTGGATCGTGATGGAGAAGGAGCGCTGAGCATGCGCTGCTCGATCTGCGAGAACCGATGCGCCGTCCCGCCCGGCGGCGTTGGGCGGTGCAGGATGTATACGAACGACGGCGGAGCTATCGTCGAGCGGTTCCCCGACCGTTACATCGCGGTCATGCCGATCGCGATCGAGACGATGCCGATGTGCCACTACCACCCCTGCGGGACGTTCCTGCAGGCGAGCGGCATCGGGTGCACCTTCTCCTGCGGGGGATGCATATCCGAGACGATCGCCCTCCACGCGGAGGCGGTCTCCGGGGCCCTCAGGCATATCCCGCCCGGTGCTCTGGTCGGGCGCGCCTTAAACGAGGGGTGCCGGGGGATAGCGTTCTGCCTCAACGATCCGACCGCGATGCACCAGACCTTCCTCGCGGTGGCGCGGGCGGCGCACGAAGCCGGTCTCCTCGTCGGGTGCGCGACGAACGGCTACTACACGGAGGAAGCCCTCCGCGACCTCGCGCCCGTCGTCGACTTCGCGAACATCGGGCTGAAGGGTGCATCCGATGCGCGGTACCGCGCGTGCGGCGCGATCTCGGCGGAGTCGGCCTTCCGCACGGTGAAGACCCTTCACGATGCAGGCGTCCATGTCGAGGTCTCCTGCATCCATTCCCGGGGGTATGACGGCGAGATCCGGGCCGCGGCCGCCCGGGTCGCGGAGGTCTCTCCCGACATCCCGTTCCTCGTCATGCGGTTCATCCCGTTCGGCGACGAGCCGCCGGAGAGGGAACCGACGATTGCGGAGTCGGAGCGGATCTGCGACGACCTGCGGCGGACGCTCCGCTACGTCTACCTCTTCAACTCGCCCGGGACCGGGTACCTCGATACGGCGTGCCCGTCCTGCGGGGAGACGGTCGTCCGGCGGGAGTTCTTCGGGCCGATGGGGGCGCGGACGATCGCGATCCCGCCGGACGCCCGGTGTTCCTGCGGTCGTTCTCTCCCCGTGACCGGGAGCGTCGCGGAGACGCCGTACGCCGAGCCGGGGATGATGGGCGGCTACCGGTTCACCCGGGCGCTGGAGATGGTTCACGCTGTCCTGGTCTGCCTCGGCGTGGAGTCCGACGCCGACCTCGCCCGTATCTGGGCGGGAGTCATCCGGGACGACTACATCCGCGACCTTCATTGGAAGATCCAGTCAATAGACGGCTACCTCGCCCTCGTCCGCGAACTCGGGGAGCGGGCCGGCCGCACCGGGGCGGCGGAGAGGCTGGCCGGCTACATCGGCGACCGGGTGGCGGCGGTCTCGTCGGCGGTCGAGGGCTGCCGCCGGCCCCGGGTCTACTACTCGATGGGGTCGCCGCTCTTTGCCCTGAACGCCGACCGGTTCGAGATGGATCTCGTGGAGGCGGCCGGCGGCGACCCCGTCAACCGCGGGATCGCCCGGGCCGGTAAACCGGGGGTCAACATAACGCCGGAGGAGTTTGCGGCGTTCAACCCTGAGTACATCTTCATATCCGGGTTCCTCTCGGCGCCCGCCTCCGATTACATCACGGCGTGCCGGAGGATGGGGCTCTCTGCCGACGCCGTCGAACACAGCCGTGTCTACACCCTTCCGCCGGGCTGGGACTTCGGCAACCCCCGCTGGGTGCTCGGCCTCTCCGCCATCGCAGGTACCCTCCACCCGGAGCGGGCTGCCTTTGACCTTGCCGCGGAGCAGGATCGGTTCTACCGGACGTTCTACGGGACCGATGCGGCCGCGATCACGGGGAACCGGTCGTTCTATCGTCCATAGGGATCGAGGGGCGCCGCTCCCTTACGCTTCCTCCCTCCCGTGGCAGCCGCACGGGCTCATCGGGATGCAGACCATCCGCTCCACCTCTTCGACGTAGCGGACACAGACGTCGATCCCGTAGGCCTCCCGCAGGTTCTCCTTCGTGATGACGTCCTCGGCCGGCCCCCGTGCGATCAGCCTGCCGTTCTCGAGGATGGCGACCGTGTGCGAGACCAGAAAGCCGTGGTCGGGGAAGTGGGTGCTCATCAGGATGGCGATCCCGTCGGCGGCCAGCCGGTCGATCGTCGCGATCACCTTCATCTGGTTCCCGATATCGAGGTGCGACGTCGGCTCGTCGAGGATGAGCAGCGACGGCTCCTGGGCAAGGGCGCGGGCGATCATTACCATCTGCGACTCCCCGCCCGAGATCTCGGAGATGCACCTGTCCCGGAGGTGCGCTATCCCGACCCGCGCAAACGCCTCCTCCACCTTCTCGCAGTCCTCCTCGCCCGGGACCGAGAATGCCGGGATATGGGGGGCTCTCCCCATGAGGGCGAAATCGAACGCCGTGAACGGGAAGACGGCGCGGTGTGTCTGGGGGACGTAGCCGATCTCGCGTGCGATCTCGTCGGGCCGCATGCCGGCGATCCGGCGGCCGTCGATCTCCACGCTCCCGGCCTGGAGGGTGAGAACGTTTAAGATGCACTTGATCAGGGTCGATTTCCCCGTACCGTTCCTCCCGAGGAGGGAGAGCACCTCTCCCCTCCCGAGGGAGAAGGAGATGTCTTCAAACTGTTTCGTGACGCCGTCGTACGAGAACGAGGCGTTGTTGACGTTCAGAATCATGATATCCAGCCTACTTTTTTGCGTGTCAGGAGATACGCGAAGAACGGCGCGCCGATGAGCGCCGTCAGGATGCCGAGAGGGATCTCGGTTGCGGTCAGGGTTCTTGCGATATCGTCGACGACGAGAAGGAACGATGCCCCGAGAACGGCCGATACGGGGATGAGTTTCCTGAAGTCCGGGCCGACGAGCATCCTCCCGATGTGGGGGACCACGAGGCCCACCCAGCCGATGATCCCGCTGATGCAGACCGCGGAAGCGGTGACGATCGTCGAGGCGATGACGAGCAGCGCGGTCATTTTCTTTGTGTCCACCCCGAGCGCCCGCGCCTCCTCTTCGCCGACCGCGAGGAGGTTGATCCGCCACCTGACGAGAAAGAGGCAGATGCTCCCGAGAAGGATCGGCGGGGCAACCGCGGCGATGTCGGTGTTCGCGACCGCAGAGAGGCTCCCCATCAGCCAGAAGACGATTGCAGGCAGGGTGTCGTACGGGTCGGCGACGTATTTGGTGAGGGATATGAAGGCGGAGAAGAGCGACCCGACGATGATCCCCCCGAGGACGAGGACAAGAGTCGAGCTCTTGCCGACGGTCCGACCGATGCCGTAGGCGACGGCGACCGCGAGAATCCCGAAGAAGAAGGCGGAGATCTGGATGACCATGGGGTTGCCGGAGAGGAGGATCCCGATGGCCGCCCCGAACCCTGCGCCGGCGGAGACGCCGAGGATATCGGGTGAGACGAGAGGGTTTTTGAAGAGGCCCTGGAACGAGGCCCCGGCGATGGAGAGTCCTCCGCCGACGAGCATCGCCGCTATCACCCGGGGGAGCCTGATCCGGAAGACGACCGTCTCTTCCGATGCTCCCCAGGTCTGCTCGAAGGAGGGGAGGAGGACCTGGTGACCGGTGAGGGTTGAGAGCAGGGACGACGCACTGTCGAGGAACGCGTTTGCCGTTCCGACGGTGAGGATCCGGAAGGTCTCCACCGGGTCCATCATGTATCTCCCGAAGAAGAGGGAGAAGAAGAAGAGAGCGGCCGGGAGGAGGTAGATAGCCTTGCCCGCCGGGATGAACCGGAGAACGGCATCGCGGATTGGCATCCCTTCTCGGGAGACGGACCGCAAAAGACCGACCGCAACGTCTCCGGTCTCCCGCCCGGTCTTCATGTTCGTTTCTTTCCTATGGGTCATCCGGTACACCGTCTATACCGGATATGTTTATTTTTTTTACTTAATTTTATGGCAATGTAAAGGGCATAACCTTTACACCGACGATAAAAAGGTTCGGTAAAACACCATTTTCGACCGCGACCGAAGACCGGAATCAGCGCATCGAATGTGTGCGGCCTGGCGGTATCTGTCGGTGCGGCAATGCGGATTGGCGCTCTTGTAACTCGTTTACGGACTGGAGAAAAAGAGATGTACAGGGTTTTTCGGCAGGTGCCTGTTGTCGTTCTGTTCTTCTAATTCAGGCGCGGCCAGGAGCGTCACCCCTCCGGGCCGTAGCACCGCCGGAGGATGACCGGGGCGCTCCGTGGCGCTCCGGCGGCTGTATCGGCAAAGAGCGCTGGAGCGGCGATGCGCTCCCCCGGAACCGGCGCCGCCGTGAGCGGGGAGAATGTCTGTGCTTCGCGCCACTCCCAGACGGCATCCATCACGGCGTCCGCCGTCGCCATGGCGCTCGCGGTCCCGACGTCCACCACGACAGGGTTCGTGATATTCCACCGTTCGACGACCGTATCGAGGAGCCTGCGCCGGACCGTCCAGACCATCGGCGGGTGCGGGTGCGCGGTCAACCGGTCGAGCTGCTCCGCCCAGACCGCACCCTGGAGCTCGAACCTCCCCACCTCGTCGATGACCACAAGATCGGTCGTGTAGGGATCCGGCGGCGCGAGCGCCCGGCGGCCGAATGCGAGCCCAACGGGGCGGAAGTAGAACCGGCCGTGAGCCTCGCACTGCGGGTCGGGGTCGATCGAGCAGAGTTCCTCGTGCCCGCCGGTGGCGAGGTCGACCAGGGCGAATCCCGACCTCCGCCCGTCCCGCAGGTGTCCGGGGGCGATGACCCCGCGGACCCGGACGTTCAGCCCGACGATGAGCCCGAGAACCAGATGCAGGAACGTCGTCTTGCACTGGCCCTGCCCGCCGGTGATGATGAAGACCGGCGCACGGCGGTTCATTCCGGGAGACCTCCGTTTTTGAAGACCGGGTCCGGGGCTACGGGAGTGTCCCGGCCCCCTCCCGCGAGGAGAACCCGGGAGACGTTCGCTCGGGAGTACATGGATATACATTGTGGCCACGAGTATAAAACAATTTTACTAACTGGTTTTGTTAACGTTGAAACATTTACAGTGTGGATCCCGCCGGGGCCCGCAACCCTTATGCGGGGTCCGGTGCCAGGGGTGCCCATGAACCAGGAGAGGGCCTGTTCAGCCTGCAGGAAGAACCTTGCCCCGCGTGAGAGGGGGCCGGAGCCGGCGCCGCCGGGAGAGGAGACGCTCTCGAACCTCGACCTGATCGAGCGGGTCTGCCTGACGACGACCGAGACCGATCCGCTCGCCCTCGCCTGCACGATCATGCGGCACCCACAGGTCAGCCTCCACGGCCCGGAGCACCACTTCCTGGTGCCGGCCGTCCTGCTTGCGGCCTACTACAACCACCGTGGGAGCCCGGAGAAGAAGGAACCGGCCCTCCGGCAGGCGAGAAAACGGGCCGAGGCCGTCCAACCGGCATTCTGCGGCACGCACGGGACCTGCGGCGCGGCGATCGGCACCGGGATCTTCATGAGCCTCATTACGCACTCCGGCCCGCTGAAAAAAGAGGAGTGGTCCCTCTCGAACCAGGTGACGGCGCGGAGCCTCACGGCGATAGCCGTGAGCGGGGGGCCGCGCTGCTGCAAGCGCGATTCGTGGCTCGCGATCGGGGAGGCGGTGAAGTTCCTCGCCGAGAAGTGCGGCATCCGTCTACCGGTGACGGAGCATATCGCGTGCGAGTACGCGACCGTAAGCAGCGACTGCACGGGTTACGAGTGTCCGTTCTACCCCGGTGAGGAGTCCGTGCCGCGCCCTCCATCAGTATAAGTAGCAACGACGGACAATACCATAACGGAGTTAATGATTATGGCAGAGACAAAAGTCGTGCTCCACACGACCATGGGGGACATCACGATCCGCCTCTACGACGACATGCCGGTTACCGCGGGGAACTTTGAGAAACTCGCAAAGTCCGGGTTCTACGACGGCACGATCTTTCATAGGGTCATCGCGAACTTCATGATCCAGGGCGGTGATCCCACCGGCACCGGGACGGGCGGACCGGGCTACACCATCACCGACGAGTTCGTGAAGGGCCACTCGAACAAGCGGGGAACGATCGCCATGGCGAACACCGGCCGCCCGAACACCGGCGGCAGCCAGTTCTTCATCAACCTGGTGGACAACACCTACCTCGACTGGGACGACCCCCGGACACCGAGCGCCCACCCGGTCTTTGGCGAAGTGGTGGAAGGGATGGACGTCGTCGATAAGATCGGGAAGGTGAAGACGAACTCCGCCGATAAACCGACGGTCCCCGTCCGGATCGAGAAGGCCGAAGTTCTGGAGTAACCCCTTTTTCATGAACAGCGGTGACACCGGCGGAGTACGCCGGCTCGAGGAGCGGATCGGCTACACCTTCAGGGACCGAGCACTTCCTACGCGGGCGCTCACCCGTCTCGCCTACGCCCTAGAGGCGGGCCTTCCTCCCGGCGCCCACATGGACGCTCTCGCCACACTCGGCGATGCGGTCATCAACGTGGTCGTCGTGGAAGCGGTGGTCGCGGGCGGGGCGCACGACAAGGGCGCGATCACCAACCGGAAGATGAACCTGGTGAACATGACCCGGCTCCGCGGCCTCGCGGAAGACCTCGCTCTCGCCGACTACGTCCGCTGGGGGAAGGGCGAGGCCGCTCAGGCGGTCTGGACCTCCGGCCGGGTCCTTGCAGAGTGCCTGGAAGCGCTCGTCGGCGCCGTCTACCTGGACGGCGGGATGGACGCGGCCGCCGGAGTGCTCCGGCGGCTCGGGCTCACGGAGAGGGCGTAACCCCTTCTTCTTCTCTCTCCTCCCCCGTCGCCGCGGCGCCGGCCGGCGGCCGCATCAGGAGCCAGGCGACGGCGAACCCCACAGCGGCGAGGGCCGCGACCCACGGGAAGACCCCGAGGTAGGTCCCGGTCGCCGTCCGGATGAATCCCGCGAGCTGCGGCCCGACGATGGCGCCTGCACCGTAGGCGAGGAAGACGACCCCGTAGCACCGCGGGTAGTCGCACGTCCCGAAGTAGGAGGCCGTCGCCGTCGGTGCGATGGCGAGCCAGCCCCCGAGGCAGCCCCAGAGGACGGCGAACGAGACGATGTAGGCGGGCACGCCGGGCGCGAGCCACATCAGGACGGATGCCGCCGCGATCAGGGCAAACGTCAGCATCGCCGTCTTCTGCGCCGACATCCGGTCCGCAAGCCCCCCGAACGCCGGCCTTCCTGCACCGTTGAAGACGGCGAAGAACCCGACGAGGAGCGTCGCGAGCCCCGCATCGACCCCGGCGAGTTCGGTCCCGACCGGTTTTGCGATCGAGATCGCCATGAGCCCCGCGAGGCACCCGACGAAGTAGCAGGCGAAGAGACCGTAGAACGTCCCCGTCCGGAGCATTGCGCTGCGGTCGCACTCGCAGACCGGCGCTGTTCCGACCCCGGGTGCGGGAGGCGCCCATCCCGCCGGCCGCCACCCCTCCGGCGGGAACCGGAGCGGCAGGGCCGAGAGGACCAGCACGGCGATCAGCGCGGCCCCGAAGATGCGGAACGTCGCCATCACCCCGTATGCGGCGATCAGGGCTCCCGCGGCGTTCGCGGTGACGAAGGCCGAGAACCCGAACCCGAGAAGGGTGAGCCCGACGGCAAGCCCCCGCCGGTCCGGGAACCACCGGGCGGCCACGGCGACCGGCGCCCCGTAGGCGATCCCGACCCCGAGCCCCCCGACAACCCCGTAGACGACGTAAAGGGCTTCGACCGACGTCGCCGTCGAGGCGAGGAGCCACCCGAGGCCGGTGAGGAATCCGCCGACGATCGTCACCTTCCGGGGGCCGTAGCGCTCGATGTACTTCCTGGCGAGCGGCATCGCTATCGCGAAGAAGGCGAGGAATACCGAGAACGGGAGGAGCACCTCTCCTGCCGTCACCTCCCGGCCGAGCGCCGCGGCGAAGTGCGCCGCAAGCGGCGCGACGAAGACGCTCCAGGAGTAGATGCTCCCGAGGCAGAGGTTGATGACGAGGCCGAGGGCGACAAGCCCCCACCGCCCCTTCTCCGCGGGCAGACCGAAGATCGCCGGTGCGTCGGGCATGGGGGGTTACTCCTCCAGGGTGGAGATGTCCCCCGGGTCCATGCCGAGCTCCCGGGCTTTTAAGACCCGGCGCATGATCTTGCCGCTCCGGGTTTTGGGGAGCCTGTCCATGAACTCGATCTCGGCCGGCACCGCGACGGGGCCGAGGCTCTTTTTGACGTGGCGGGCAAGTTCGTCGGAGAGGCCGTCACCTGAGTCCGCACCCATGCGGAGGGTGACGAAGGCCTTGATGACGTTGCCCTTCAGGGGGTCGGGTTTCCCGATGACGGCGGCCTCAGCCACCGCATCGTGGGAGACGAGCGTGCTCTCGACCTCCGCGGTCCCGATGTTGTGCCCGGAGACGACGATCAGGTCGTCGGCCCGCCCGATGACCATGATGTAGCCGTCCTCGTCCTTCACCGCGAGATCGCCTGCCGTATAGCATCCCGGGATGGTGTTCCAGTAGACGCAGTAGCGTTCGTCGTTGCCGTGGACCGTCCGGAGCATCGCGGGCCAGGGTTCCCTGATGACCAGGAACCCGCCGGTGCCGGGCGGGACCGGGTTGCCGGTCCTGTCGACCACGTCCACGACGGCGCCAGGGACGGGCTTTCCGGCAAACCCCGGTTTCATCGCCTCCCCGATCATCGTGGTCACCATGTGTATTCCGGTCTCGGTCTGCCACCAGGTGTCCACGATCGGGCATCGCGCGCCGCCGATGGTGTGGTAGTACCACTCGAACGCCTCGGGGTTGAGCGGCTCGCCGACCGAGCCGAGCACCCGGAGCGTCGAGAGGTCGTACTTCGCCGGCCACTCGTCGCCGTAGCGCATGAACATCCGGATGGCGGTCGGTGCGGTGTAGAAGATCGTCACCCCGAGGTCCTGGACCAGCCGCCAGTATGCGCCGGGGTCCGGGTAGTCCGGCGTCCCTTCGGCGAGGACGACGGTCGTGCCGACCGCGAGCGGGCCGTAGACGATGTAACTGTGGCCGGTGATCCAGCCGGTGTCGGCGGTGCACCAGTAAACGTCGTTCTCCTTGACGTCGAAGACGTGGCGGGTGGTGTAGTAGGTTCCGACCGCATACCCGCCGCAGGTGTGCACGATGCCTTTCGGTGCGCCGGTCGAGCCGCTCGTATACAGGATGAAGAGCGGGTCCTCGGCGTCCATCGCCTCCGCCGGGCAGTCCGGCGCGGCGTGGGCCGCCAGATCGGCGTAGTCGACCTCCCGGGCGGGGTCGAGGTCGACGCCCGGCGTCTCGCGCCGGAGGACGACGACCTTCTCGACGCACGGCGCCCGGGTGAGCGCCTCGCCCGCGATCGCCCGGAGCGGGACGGTCTTTCCCCGCCGGTAGCCGACGTCTGCGGTGACGAGGACCTTTGCCTTCGCGTCGTTGATCCGCATCGCGAGTGCATCGGGCCCGAACCCGCCGAAGACCACCGAGTGGACGGCCCCGATTCGGGCACAGGCGAGCATCGCGACGACCTGCTCGGGGACGAGCGGCATGTAGATGCAGACCCGGTCGCCCTTCCCGACACCGAGGCTTGAGAGGCCGTTCGCAAACCGCATCACCTCGCGGTAGAGGCCGTCGTAGGTAAAGACCCGCTCCTCTCCCTGCTCGCCGCGCCAGACGATTGCCGGCTTATCCTTCCGGTCGCTGGTGACGTGGCGGTCCAGGCAGTTGTAGGTGATGTTCAGTTTTCCGTTGACGAACCACTTCGCGTAGGGGTAGTTCCACTCCCTGACCCGGTCCCAGGGCTCGAACCAGACCAGTTCACGGGCGATCCGGTCCCAGAAGGTCTCCGGATCGCGCGCGAAGTCCTGGTAGGCCCGTGTATAATCCGGTGTCCAGGCGGTCGCCTTGCACCGGGGGTCGGGGAGGTAGCGTTTCTCTTCCAGTTTCACGGCAAACGTCTCTGCCATCTTCCCACACTCTTACATGATTAATCATGCCGGATTGCTCCGGCCGTTACCCGTCCGGGTTCCGACACCGTGCAAAATCGGCTGATCTCCGGGTCCGTTGTCTTTCCGACCGGTCGGCCCGTGGTCGCGCTACCGTCCATATCGGGAGCGTACCTCCCGGGTGTCTCCACCCGTACGACCGCCCCCGGATCATACATGATCTATCATGTATAATTTAACATGATCAATAATGTATATTATATTTATAAATGTTTTGTTTTGCTGGAACAGGGGTGGAATTCGTGTAAATTCGGAGAATGCAAGAGAGCGCGGATTTTTTGAGATTTTCCCGCAACCGGGAGGGTCGGTGAGGGAGGAACGGAGTTGCCCGGACTGAATTGCAGCACCCGGAAAACCGCCTACAGCCACCCTTTCCGGTTGATGGCCACCGCGAGGAGAGAGGAGACGATCAGGGAGAGGACGAGGATGATGAGGAACCCGTTCGGGTTATCCTGGAGGGGGACCGGGACGTTCATCCCGAGGAAACTCGCAATCATCGTGGGGATCGCGAGGATGATGGTTATCGAAGTGAGGAGTTTCAAGATGTTGTTGAAGTTGTTCGATATGATCGAGGCGAAGGCGTCCATGGTCTCCGTGAGGATAGTCGAGTAGGTGTTCGCCATCTCGATCGCCTGCTTGTTCTCGATGATGACGTCCTCGAGGAGGTCGGTGTCGTCTTCATACATCCTGAGCGGCTGGAACGTCAGGGTCTTGTCGAGGACGATCTGGTTGCTCCGAAGCGACGTCGAGAAATAGATCAGGCTTTTTTTGAGGTTCATCAGCTGGATCAGTTCCCGGTTCCGCATCGACTGGTTCAGTTCGGCCCCGATCCGATCGGATATCCGCTCGATCTGTCGCAGGTAGTGGAGGAAGTAGGATGCGTTCAAAAAAAGGATCTGCAGCACGAACCGGGTCTTCTTGAAGGTGTAGAACAACTTCACCCGGCCGTTCGTGAAGTTCTGGACGATCGGGTTGTCGCGAAGGCAGACGGTGACGATGGTATCGGGGGTAACGATGATCCCGAGCGGCATCGTCGTGTAAAGGATCGTCTGTTCGGGGTAGGGTATCGGGATATCGATGACGATGAGGGTGACGCCGTCCTCGGTCTCGGTTCGCGGACGCTCTTCCTCGTCGAGCGCCGCCTGGAGGTAGTCCCCCGGAACCGAGAGCCTCTCCGAGACCTCCTCGATCTCGCCTGCGGTGGGGTTGATCATGGAGACCCAGGAGCCGGGTTCGAACCGCCCGGTCTCCTCCGTCCGTGGCGCCGGGGCCGCTTCAACCGTGCGATAGATGCGGAACATCTCTGTCACCCGTTTCCGGGAGTCCTCACTCTATCTGGTTGTCGGCAGGCGGGATGAAGGTATGGACTCCCCGGGCACCGGGCCAAAAATAGAAAAGATTAGACGACCAGGATCAGCGGCGCGAAGACCAGCGCGACCATGGACATCAGCTTTAAGAGAATGTTGATGGCGGGGCCCGACGTGTCCTTGAAGGGGTCGCCCACGGTGTCGCCGACGACCGCAGCCTTGTGGGCATCCGAGCCCTTGCCGCCGAGGTGGCCCTGCTCGATGTACTTCTTCGCGTTGTCCCAGGCCCCGCCGGAGTTCGCCATCGTGACGGCGAGGAGGAACCCGGCCGCAAGCGAGCCGGCGAGCAGCCCGCCGAGCGCCTCGGTGCCGAGGACGAACCCGACGGCGAGCGGCGCGGCGACGGCGAGGACGCCGGGCAGGATCATCTCACGCAGCGCCGAGTTCGTGGAGATGGCGATGCAGGAGGCGTAGTCGGGCTCGGCCGTCCCCTCCATGAGACCGGTGATCTCCTTGAACTGGCGGCGGACCTCGTGGACGATGCTGTATGCCGCCTTCCCGACAGCCATCATCGTGATGGAGCAGAAGAGGAAGGGCAGCATCGCACCGATCAGGACGCCGATGAAGACGTTCGGGACAGAGACGTCGATGACCGAGAGGCCGACCGCCTGGGTGTAGGCGGCGAAGAGGGCGAGCGCCGTCAGCGCCGCAGAGCCGATGGCGAACCCCTTGCCGATGGCGGCGGTGGTGTTGCCGACGGCGTCGAGCGTGTCGGTGATCTCGCGGACCTCGGGCTTCTGGTGGGACATCTCGGCGATACCGCCGGCGTTGTCGGCGACCGGGCCGTAAGCGTCGACGGAGAGGGAGATCCCGAGCGTCGCGAGCATGCCGACGGCGGCGATCGCGATACCGAAGAGTCCGGCGACCTGGTAGGCGATGAAGATCGCGACGGAGATGATCAGGACCGGCCAGATGGTGCTCTCCATCCCCTTTGCAAACCCGGTGATGATGGTGGTCGCGGCCCCGGTCTCGGTCGACTTGACGATGGCGAGCGTCGGTTTCCGGTCAAAGGAGGTGTAGAACTCGGTGATCAGGCCGATGGCGAACCCTGCGACGAGGCCGGCGACGGCTGCGTAGAAGACGCCGATGTACTCCGCCCCGAGGAGCTGGGTCACCAGGAAGTAGGTGGCGGCGACCGTCACGGCCATCGCGGCCAGGAGACCCTTGTTGAAGGCCATGTGGATGGCGCTGCTCTCGGTCTTGTTCGTCCGCACAAAGAGCGAACCGATGATGGACGCGACGATGCCGACGGCGGCGATGAGCATCGGGAGGACGATCACGTTCATGACGGCGGCGTTCGGGAATTGCGTGGCCGCGACGGCAACGCCGAGAACCATCGCCGCGATGATCGAGCCGACGTAGGATTCGTAGAGGTCGGCACCCATGCCGGCGACGTCGCCGACGTTGTCGCCGACGTTGTCGGCGATGACGGCCGGGTTCCGGGGGTCGTCCTCGGGGATGCCCGCCTCGACCTTGCCGACGAGGTCGGCCCCGACGTCCGCGGCCTTGGTGAAGATACCGCCGCCGACACGGGCGAAGAGGGCGATCGAACTTGCCCCGAGACCGAACCCGGTCACGATGGTGAGGACCTCGGCCTGGGGAAGCCCGGTTACGGTGCTGATGACCACATACGCGACCGAAAGCCCGAGAAGCCCGAGCCCGACCACGGCCATGCCCATGACCGAACCGCTCGCGAACGAGACTTTGAACGCATCCGCGATCCCGCGCCGTGCGGCGTTCGTCGTCCGGACGTTTGCGGCCGTGGCGGTGAACATGCCGATGTAGCTGGCGGTCGCCGAGAGCGCCGCACCGAGCACGAAACAGGCGGCGGTGAGGGGGTTAATCCAGATAGCAAGTACGACGGCAAGTACGACGACGAATATTGCTATGGCACGATACTGTCTGTTCAGGTAGACCATTGCCCCCGTGTGGATGGCGGCAGCGATCTTCTGCATCAGTTCAGTACCCGTCCCCTCCCGCCGGATACTCATGAATGAGTATCCGGCGAACAGGAGAGCAAGGATGGCACCTATGGGTGCCAGATACACAAGATCCATCTCTTTGCATTCCTCCGATTGAGTACCATATACAGAGGGATTCAACATTTTTAAATATGCGGAAAAGATCCGGGGGATCTGATGGAAATTTAACTAAAATCCAGCACTTCCGGCTGGAGTGTCTGGAGGTCGACAACGAACGCCCGCGCAGGAGTGGGGTGAATGTTCATCTGTTTCTGAAACGCCGTCTGAGCCTGCCAGGTGCCGGTGTTCACCCCGAGAACGCCCCGGTAGCGGGTGACGCCGCAGATGTGGACATGCCCCGTGAGGAGGATCTCGGGGAGCGGGTCGATGACGAGCCGGTCGTTCTTCATTGCGGCTATCGGCGTCCGCATGCCGTAGGGAGAGGCAAGCAGCCGGCGTTTGAGCATCTCGTCCATGATCTCGCCGGGCCGCTCGTAACTCGCTCCCGGGATGAGCCCGATCATGTCGTCGATCGACCGGCCGTGGTACATCAGGACCCGGACGCCCTGGAGGTTTAAGAGGCAGGGGTTCTCGACGAGGGTGCAGTTTGCCGGGAACTTCCCGGTGAACTCCGGTGGGATCGCGGGCTGCGGCTCGGCCATCCTGACGACGTCGTGGTTCCCCGGTGCGGCGACGATCCGGATCCGGGAGGGCAGATCGCGGAGCATCTCCGCAAAGACGTCGTACTGCTCGTAGATGTTCTTGATCGTCAGTTCGTTCTCCTGGCCGGGGTAGATCCCGATCCCGTCGACGAGGTCGCCCGCGATCAGGAGGTAGCCGGCATCCGAGTCCTGGAGCCAGTCGGCGAACCGGTTCCACTCCTCTTCGAGGAAGGTGTCGCTCCCGACGTGCACGTCGGAGATCAGGACCGCTTTGCCCGGCCGGTCGCTCTTGAACGGGGCGTTGTTGATGGGGACGTCCGGGCGGAAGAGGTGTTCGGCGAAGAAGAGGCCGCCGTCGCTTGAGAGTTTTCCCTTGACCGCGAGCACCTCGTCGGGGAGGATCCGCTCCGCCTCCGCGAACGAGTCGTCCTTCCCTTTGTTGAAGAGCACCCGGATCGCCCCGGTGGGATCCTCCACCTCGACGAGCCGGTGCCCCTTTGCGGTTGTCCGGACGTCGGCCACCATCCCGATGATGCTGCACTCTTCGTCGCGGTAGCGGTGGGGCGACTTCACCAGCGCCTCGATCGGCATCGTGGTCATCCGGCTCCGGATCATCGAAGAGAGGCAGTTGTAGCGGTTCCGGAAGTAGTGGACGGCGTCCTCGTGGCCGCTGACGCTCCCCGTGGTCCCGGCGCTCCCCATGATCACCTCGAGTTCCGGGTCGACCAGGAACCGCGTCCCGTCCCGGACTTTCTTGAGGCCCGGGATATGTTCGGGTAAGATGACCGGGATGCCGGCGGGGACCCCCGCCGCGGTCCGGTCGATGAGCGTCGGGTCGTTCTGCTCGCGGATGTAACTCACCACGTCGGGATGGACCTGACGTTTCAGCTCAAGGAACCGGCGTACGATCTCGGCGTTGGCGAGCATGGACTCCAAGATATTCTCCTCCCGGCAATATGGGTTTATCTTTTTCGCGTTCCACATCACGTCCGGGTGTCGCGGAGAACCTATGTATATGAAGGATAGCAATCTCTTTAGAACAGATGTCGGATACCACCTGGCTGCAGCGTGCAGTATCGGCCATGCGAGCGTTCCGGGAGAGCGACCGCCCGATCGTCTCGCTCGCCCGTGACCTCCTCTGGGTCGCCGCGGTCGTGGGGGGTATCGCCCTTGTTCTCTACCTCTTCGCGGGCACCTGGCCGGCGGTGGTCACGATCGAGTCGGAGAGCATGGTCCCGAACATGAACGTCGGCGACCTGGTGCTCGTCGTCGACGAGGACCGGTTCGGTGGGTTGACGACCTGGGCCGAAGGGCAGCGGACGGGTCAATCGTCGTTCGGGAACTACGGCGACGTGATCGTCTACCGCCCGAACGGCGCCGACTCCGTCCACCCGATCATCCATCGGGCGATAACCTACGTCGATACCGCCGCCGTAGTTGAGTCGGGACTCGGGGCTTACTACGATGACCCGCACGGCGGCTACATCACCAGGGGGGATAACAACCCCTACACCGACCAGCCGAACCTCCGGATCTCCGGCATCGGGGTGATCGAGCCGGTGAAGAAGGAGTGGATCGTCGGCAAAGCCCTCGTCGCGGTGCCGCTCATCGGCTACCTGCCCCTGCACCTTGCCGAGTTCGCCGTCGTCGTCATCTTCCTCATCCTCATCCACGACTTCGTCCTTGCACGGCGCAAAGAGAAAGAGGAATAAGTCCAGAATTACAAAAGAGTTGTCTAAGATGCCGCAAACGCTGCACGACCTGCTCGATGATACACTCGCCGGCCACCGGCTCACGGAGGAGGAGGCCGTCCGTCTCCTCTCGACGCGCGACCGGGGCGTCCTTGAGATCGCCGCCGCCGCAGATGAACTCCGCGAGCGGAAGGTAGGGGATGCCGTCACCTACGTCCGCAACCAGAACATCCACGTCACCAACATCTGCAAGAACCTCTGCGGGTTCTGCGGATTCGGGCGCCGGGCGGACGATCCTGAGGCGTTCTGCGACGGAATGGATGCTATCCGGGAGAAGGCACGCCAGGCCGCGGCCCGGAACGTCACCGAGGTATGCCTGCTCTCCGGCGTCCACCCGGACTACACCCTCGACTCCTACGTCGACCTCATCTCCTGCGTACGGGAGGTGGCGCCCGGCGTGGACATCCATACGGCGAGCCCGGACGAGATCGCCTGGGCGGCGAAACGAAGCGGTCTTTCGACAACGGAGGCGATCGATCGCCTGCTTGATGCGGGTCTCGGCACCCTGCAGGGGACCGCGGCCGAGATCCTGGTCGACGACGTCCGGCGGGTGATCTGCCCGAACAAGTGCGACACGGCGACGTGGGTCCGGATCATCAGGGAGGCGCATGGTCTCGGCCTCCGCTCGACGGCGACGATCATGTACGGTTCCTGCGAGAGCGCGAGCGATCGTGCCCGGCATCTTTCGATCCTCCGCGAGATCCAGGACGAGACCGGCGGATTTACGGAACTGGTTCCGCTCTCCTTTCTCCACGAGAACACCGCCATCTACCGAAAAGGCCTCGCGCCTGCGGGCGCCACCGGCCGCGAGGACCTCCTGCTCTTTGCGGTCGCGCGTCTCTTCCTGGACAACTTCGACCACATCCAGATCTCCTGGGGCAAGGTCGGGACGAAGACGGCGCAGCTCGGGCTTCTTGCAGGCGGCGACGACCTCGGCGGGACGATGTTCTGCGACGACGTCAGCACGGATGCCGGCGGCGAGGGCGCCGACTACCTGGACCCGGGCGAGATGCGGCGGATGGCCGAGGATCTCGGGCGGACCCTCCGCCAGCGGACGACGACCTACGAGCTGGTATAGCCAGCCGGGATAGGCCGCGTCACATCCTGTTCAGGGCCTCCCTCCCCGGCATCCCGATCTCGATGCGGCGCTGCACCGCCGGGAGGTTTGCCGCCCTCACCTCGGCATCCATCAGGTCGTCGAGGCTGTCGAGCGTGGACTCTTCTGAGACGCCGACAATCGCCGCGGGAACCCCGACGTTTGCCAGCGCCTCGATATCGAACCCGTCGGTTCCGATCATCCCCTCGTCGGTCACCCAGGCCATCAGGCTGGTGCTCTCGCCGATCGGTATGACGTATCCGTACGCGTCCTTGTAGCTCAGTCGCGTCCGCTGGTGGCACAGGATCTGTTCAGCCATGACCAGCGGGATACTCCCGGGAACTGATAAGTGTATGCACCACCCTCGGGCGCGCCCGAAGGTTCTTGTCCTGCCCGTGCCAGATCAACGTATCGCATCAGGGATGAGGTGCATGACGCCGCCACTGAGACAGGTGCTCAAAGACGTGCTCGCCGGCCACCGGCTCACGGAGGAGGAGGCCGTTCGCCTCCTCTCGACGCGCGACCGGGGAGTCTGGGAGATCGCCGCCGCCGCGGACGAACTTCGCGAGAGCAAAGTCGGCGACGTCGTCACCTACGTCCGCAACCAGAACATCAACGTCACCAACCTCTGCGTGAACGCCTGCGGGTTCTGTGGGTTCTCCCGCAAACCGGGCGATGCCGACACCTTCTTTTACGGCGAGGCCGCGGTGCGGGAGAAGGCACGGCAGGCGCGTGAGCGCAACGTCACCGAGATCTGCACGGTGAGCGGCCTCCACCCCGAATTCGACGCCCAGTCCTACGTCGACGTCTATGCCTGGATACGGGACGAGGCTCCGGGAGTACATATCCACGCGAGCAACCCGATGGAGGTGGCCTATGCCGCGCAAAAGAGCGGTCTCTCCACCCGTGAAGTGCTCATCGAGATGCAGGCCGCAGGACTCGGAACCCTCTGCGGGACTGCGGCGGAGATCCTGGTGGACGATGTTCGTGCTGTGATCTGTCCTGACAAGATCGACACGGCGACCTGGGTCCGGATCATCAAGGAGGCGCACCGTCTCGGCATCCGGTCGACAGCGACGATCATGTTCGGCCACTGCGAGAGCGAGGCGGACCGCGCCCGGCATCTTAGCGTCCTCCGCGAGATCCAGGACGAGACCGGGGGGTTCACCGAGTTCGTCCCCCTCTCGTTCATCCACAAAAATACTCCCCTCTACCGCGCGGGGCTCGCCCGGCCCGGGGCGACCGGCAGGGAGGATCTCCTGATGTTTGCGGTATCAAGGCTCTTTCTGGACAACTTCGATCACATCCAGGCCTCCTGGGTGAAGCTGGGGACGAAGATGGCGGGGATGGCGCTTCTCTCGGGCGCAGACGACCTTGGAGGAACGCTCTTTGAAGAGAGCATCTCCCGGGAGGCGGGCGCCCGGGACACCGAGTACCTGGATCCGGCCGAGATGCGGCGGATGGCCGCGGACCTCGGGCGGACGCTCCGGCAGCGGACGACGATCTATACTCTCCTTCCCGGCTGATCTTCGGGAAGGGCCGGATCGATTTGCCCGGATCCATAACATCTCCGGATAATTATAAATATCCAAAAATAGATTGTGGCTCCTCAACGCCGGCCTGATGCCGGCGATTGGGAGGAGAATGGTATATGTTAGGCGGTGGCCTTGTTGGTCTTGCAATCCTCTTCTTCGTACTGGCGCTTATCTTCGCCATACTCGGGGCACGGGGCGTTGCAGGAATGTCGATGTCGATCGCGAAGTGGCTGGTCATCATCTTCATAATCCTCGCGATAATATCGTTGCTGCTCTGACGGCAGCCGGGCGGGGGAGATAGCGGGCAGCCGGCAGAGGGATACCCCGCCCTTCCCTGAGACACGCTGCTCGCGAAGGCTGAGAGGAACGTGGCCCTGAGAGGGGGTCACTGGAATTGTGTGGGGATCCCGGTTATCAGTCCTCCGGCCGGAGGTACCTGACGATCGTATCCGCAACCGCCACGGCCTTCTTCATCGCCTGCTCGTCTTTGCGGATATCTCCCGGCGCATAGCCCCTGCCGCAGACGTAACCGAGGTACGAGAACTCGTGGGCGTTCAAGAACCCCTCAATGGTCTCGAGGGAGCGCTCGCCCCCACGATCGGCGCAGACGGCGACGGCGACGGCTCTCCTCCCCGAAAGCCTCCTGTCGTGGAAGAGGGAGTAGGTCCGGTCGATCAGGTTCTTCGTCTGGCCGTTGATGTCGTAGTAGTAGGTCGGGGCGCCGAGGACCAGCACCTCGCAGTCGATCATCTTCTCCGCCACACTGCTCCAGTCGTCAACCTCCGTTACGCACCACTTCGCCTCCCGGCAGGCTTCGCAGCCCGTGCAGGGCCGGATATCCATATCGGCAAGCGAGAGATACTCGGTTTCGATGCCCGCCTCCCGCACCCGGTCGAGGATGGTGGTGACCAGCAGCGCGGTGTTGCCGTTCTTGCGCATGCTTCCGGAGATACCGAGAACATTCATACCCTATGCTCGCTCGCCTCGTTCTTGATTCTTGTGATCCGGGCATCCAGATCCAGGCTCCGGAATGCCGCGAGGATCTCCGGGACCGGGTCGCCGGAACGGTGGAAGAGGTGCGAAGGGCAGGCGCAGTCGCTGCACCCGAACCCGGGGACGGACGCCCCGCCGACGGCGCGGGCGAGGTCGCATTCGCAGTCCCGGTCTGTCGCGGCGGTGACGACGGCGGCAGGGGCGAAGTGCGGGTCGAGGAGGAGGTAGTCGATGTGCCACCGGGGAGGACGGTCGCGACGGAGGGCGAGCCTCACGTGCCGCCCGGCCCGGGCAAGGCCGCCGCTCCCCCGGGCGGAGCCCACGTAGATGTGCCGACCCGGCGCGAACTCCCTTGCCCCGAGGGCGCCGACGCGGACGGCGCAATTGGAGTTTTCGAGGATCAGGGCGTAGATTCCTTTATCCATAGAACCGGAGCGCCTCCCGGGCAGCCGCGATATGTCTACCGCCGCCGCGGGCGACCGGCTCGCCGTGCCCGGGGTAGAGGCCCTCGACGGCGAGCGTGCTGAGGCGCTCGATGGATGCTGCGAGTGTCGTCCGGTCCCCGCCTGGAAAATCGTACCGGCCGAAGGACCCGCCCGTAAAGACGGTGTCCCCCGAGAAGAGCAGTTTTGCCTCCGGGTCATAGAGGCAGATCCCGCCCGGCGTGTGTCCCGGGGTGTGGATCACGCGGAGGTCACCGATGCGGTCGCCATCATGGAGGACGGTGTCGGGGACGACGCCGGGCGACCGGGCCCCGAAGAGCATCGCGAGGCTCCGGGTGTCGTCGACGAGGCCGGGCGCGTCCGCCTCGTGGATGCAGACGGCGGCGTCATCGCAGAGCCGGGCAATCTCCCGGATATGAGCGATGTGGTCGTAGTGGGCGTGGGTAATGATGATCGTCTCGATCGTTCCGGCATACGGCTCCACCGCCATCGGGAGAACGCCCGCGTCGATAAGGACGTTTCCGTAAACGAACGAGTTGGCGTAAGTCGTGCCGCTCGTGATCCACCGGACTGGCATGCAGACTAATATGGCTTCCGGGCAAATGGTTCTTATGCATACCCTGATCTCCGCGTGCCTGCGCGGGGTTCCTCCTGAGGTGGAGACGATCGCCCGGGAAGAGGATCTCGCCCCCCACGCCGCCGCGCGGGCCGTCGCCCGCGGCCGGATTGTCATTCCAGCGAACCCCGTACGGCCGCACCGGCTCTGCGCCATCGGGGAGGGCTGCAGGGTGCGGGTCAACGTGAACGTCGGGACGTCGGGCACCCGGTGCGACGAGGACCTCGAGGTCGAGAAGGCGAAAGCGGCCCTCCGGGAGGGGGCGGACGCGCTGATGGACCTCTCGACCGGCGGCGATCTCGCCCGTATCCGGCGCCGGATCCTCGAACTCGATGCGCCCGTCGGTACGGTCCCCGTTTATGAAGCGGTCCGGCGGGCGGGGGCTGCCGCGGACGTCGACGCCGACCTGCTGTTCAAGGTTATCCGGGAGCACTGCCGGCAGGGCGTGGATTTCCTGACGCTGCACTGCGGCGTGAACCGCCAGGCCCTCGCGTCGCTCCGGGCCGACCCCCGGACGATGGGCGTCGTCAGCAGGGGCGGGGCGTTCCACGTGGCGATGATGGCCGCGACGGGTGAGGAGAATCCCCTCTACGCCGAGTACGACTACCTGCTCGAGATCCTCGCCGAGCACGACGTCGTCGTGAGCCTCGGCGACGGGATGCGCCCGGGCGCGCTCGTGGACGCCGGCCGCCTCGCGAAGACGACCGAGTACCTGACGCTCGGCCACCTTGCAAAAAGGGCGCTCGCCGCCGGGGTGCAGCGGATGATCGAGGGGCCGGGGCATATCCCGGCCGACCAGGTCGGCTACAACGTCCGGATGATCAAGGAACTGACCGACGGTGCTCCGCTCTACCTGCTCGGCCCGCTCGTCACCGATGTGGCGCCGGGCTACGACCACGTCGTGGGGGCGATCGGCGGCGCGATCGCCTGTATGCACGGCGCCGACTTCCTCTGCATGGTCTCGCCGAGCGAGCACCTGGCGCTGCCGGACCTCCGCGACATCGTGGAGGGGACGCGGGTGGCGAGGATCGCGGCGCACGTCGGGAGCCTCTCCCGCGCCGCCGCCCACACGAAGAACCGCGAGATCCGGATGGCGGAGGCGCGCCGGGCGCTCGACTGGGAGAAGCAGTTCGAGGCGGCGCTCGTCCCGGAGGAGGCCCGGCGCATCCACGAGCGCGACGGGGAGATCGAGACCTGCTCGATGTGCGGCGACCTCTGCGCCGTAAAGATGGTGCGGGATATCCTCAAGGCGCCGCCGGAAGAGCGGATGGAGCGGTGAAAGGGTGACCCTTCAGAATTTCTCTCTCAAATTCTTGTGCATAGAGCCCCAAAAACCCCTTATCCTTAATATTGTAGAGTTTCCACGCAACTTACGAGCAAATCAGCTCCGTATTCTACACCTGCAGTAGAACTACTCTGACTATTATACATACCCGTTCACGGCTTTCCACGGGTATCACGTTTTGGGGTGGGGACAGGGGGGGGGGGGGGGGGGGGGGCGCCCCCGGCCCCCCCCCCCCCGCCCCC
>NZ_DAFZ01000037.1:23938-32393 GCF_002498065.1 Methanoculleus sp. UBA208
CCCTCCCCGCGTGGCGATGTCCCCACGGTCCACTGCACCGGGCTTTTCATCGTTTAAGTTGTTCCGGCAGTCACACCATGGGATCTCTGGTCTTCCTGAAATCCCTGTCCTCCGACCAGTCATTGCGCGCGGAACCACACCGCAGTCCGAACGTCTCGAACGTTGGATAGCCTCCGCTCACTTTACTCCCAACCGCCCGTCAATCCAGGCGGTTATCGCGTCGCGGCTCCGCCGGTAGGCCGCGAGCACCTTGTCGGGGGTTCCGGTGGCCCTGGTCGGGTCCGGGAAGCCGGTGTGGATCGTCTCCTTCGCCCAGGGAAACATCGGGCAGACACCCCCGGCACAGAGTGCGATCACGTAATCCATCTCCGTTCCGTCAAAGAGAGCGAGGTCCTTCGCCCGCTGCCCGGCGATATCGACCCCGATCTCGCCCATAACCCTTGCGGCGAGGGGATCGAGAACTGTGGGGGCGATTCCGGCGGAGCAGGCCTCGTAGCGGTCGCCATAGCGGGCGCGGAGGTAGCCCTCCGCCATCTGGGTCCGGGCGGCGTTGTTCGTGCCGATGAAGAGCACTCTCTGCTTCATGCCCCTTCCTTCCTGTCCCGGCGCAAAAAGTTACCGACACCGTTGAGGCGCGAGCCCGGGGCCTTTCGTTGCACCCCGAAAATCCCGGGGCGTAAATAGTGCTCCGGCGAATACTCCCGGCCCGCTAAAAAGAGGTTCCGTCAGGCGCGCCCTGCCTCGAGGATCCGGACCGCGAGCAGGGCGGCGTTCTCACCGTTATCCACGCCGACGCACGCGACCGGGACGCCTCTCGGCATCTGGGCGATCGAGAGGAGGGCATCGAGACCCATCAGTTTCCCGCTCACCGGGACGCCGATCACCGGCCGCTGTGTCTTCGAAGCGACAACCCCCGGGAGGGCCGCCGAGAGCCCGGCGATCGCGATGAAGACCCGCGCATCACTCCCCTTCACGTACTCGTCCAGCTTATCCGGGTCACGGTGCGCTGATATCACCTTGTAGTCATAGGACACGCCGTGTTCCTTTAAGGTCGCAAACACCTTTTCCGCGACGGGGCCGTCCGAGGCGGAACCGCAGATCACCGCGACGTCAACCATAGCTCACTTCAGTATGCCTCCGCCTCTTCTTCTCTCTGTCGATATTGTTTGCCAACGACTCGCTGCCGGTCTCTCACGGTGGTGAGGTTGATATGAAACCACATCCAAGTTCCTTGCAGGAACAGCGTCTCTCCTCGGCGAGACGATATGGACTGATCTCTCATGGAACACGAACCACTCCTGATGATCCCCGGTCCGGTACCCGTACCGCAGCGGGTACGAGCCGCCATGACGCGGCAGGCCATCAACCACCGCGGCCCCGAGTTCGGGGCTGCGTATGCGGACTGTGTCCGAACCTTAAAGGCCCTGTTCGGCACCGAGAATGAACTCTATATTATCAGCGGCTCGGGAAGCGCCGGCATGGAGGCCGGCGTCGCGAACTTTGCGCGGGACAAACGAATCGTCTCGCTCGTAAACGGCAAGTTCGGCGACCGCTTCGCGAAGATCGGCGGGCGTTACGGCACCGTCACCGTCCTTGAGTCCGGGTGGGGAACCCCGCTCGATCTCGCGGCCCTCGAGCGCGAACTCGAGGCCGGGGCCGAGGTCGTCACCATGGTCCACAACGAGACGAGCGCCGGGATCAAGAACCCCGCGCCCGAGGTCGGAAAACTTGCCCGGAAGCACGACGCCCTCTTCATCATGGACGGGGTCACCTCCATCGGCGGCGACGACGTCCGGATGGACGAATGGGGTGTCGATATCGCCGTCGTCGGCTCGCAAAAGTGCCTCGCCGCCCCCGCGGGCCTCGCGGCCATCGCCGTCGGCGAACGGGCCTGGGACCGGATCTCGGAGAAGCGGCCGTTCTACCTCGACATGGCCGCCTACCGTAAGAGCGGAAAGGGCACCCCGATGGAGACCCCCTACACCCCGGCGGTCCCGCTCTTCCTCGCGTTGTGCGAGGCGTGCAGGATGATCGAGGAAGAAGGCGTCCCGGCCAGAATCGACCGCCACCGCCGGATGACCGAAGCCGTCCGCACCGCGGCGAAGGAATGGGGTGTCGATCTCTTCCCGCAGCTCGACGAACACCACGCCTACTCGAACACCGTGACCGCGATGCGGCTCCCCGAAGGTGTCACCGACAAGGATCTCCGGGGAACCGTCAAGCAGTTCGGCATCGAGATTGCCGGCGGCCAGGATCACCTGAAGGGGAAGATCTTTCGGATCGGCACCATGGGCGGCGTCGGAGCACAGGAGATCCTCGCCACCCTCGCAGCCGTCCAGTTCGCCCTCAAAAAGTCCAACTTTGCGGCCGGCGACGGTGTCGAGGCAGCTGCAGAGGTGCTGCTCGGATGAAGATCGGGATCGCCGACACCACGTTTGCCCGGATAGACATGGGCAGGATCGCCGCAGAAGAGATCCGCAAGCACGCGAGCGTGGGGCTGGAGCGTTACGTCGTCCCCGGGATCAAGGACCTCCCGGTGGCGTGCAAGAAGCTGATCGACGAGCGGGGGTGCGACCTCGTGATGGCGCTCGGGATGCCCGGAGGGGCGGAGAAGGACAAGGTCTGCGCCCACGAGGCCTCCCAGGGTCTCATCCTCTGCCAGCTGATGACCAACCGGCACATCATCGAGGTCTTCGTCCACGAAGACGAGGCGAAAGACGCAAAGGATCTTGCCTGGCTGATGGAGCAGCGGACGAGGGAGCACGCGGTAAACGCCGTCCGGCTCGCGCTCCGCCCGAAGGATCTCGAGAAACTCGCCGGGACCGGCCAGCGGCAGGGCTTCGAGGACGTCGGGCCCGCACGCCCCTGACGCAAAAAGTGAGGATTATCAACAACCGGTGCGAGTAGTACCTCAGGAAGGATTGAAAATGACGGTAAAACTTGGATTCGTCGTCGCGGAGTTCAACCGCGACATTACCTACATGATGGAGATCGAGGCCCGGGAGCACGCCGGTTTCCTCGACGCGGAAGTTGCCGATACGATCTACGTCCCCGGCGCCTACGACATGCCGCTTGCGATCAAGAACCTGCTCGCCCGCGGCGAGATCGACGCGGTCGTCACCATCGGGTGCGTCATCGAGGGTGCCACCCAGCACGACGAGATCGTCGTCCAGCACGCGGCGCGTAAGATCATCGACCTCTCCCTTGAATTCGGAAAGCCCGTCGCTCTCGGCATCTCCGGACCGGGGATGACCCGGATGGAAGCGACCGAGCGCATCGATTACGCGAAGCGCGCCGTCGAATCGGCCGTGAAGATGGTCCAGCGATTGGGATGAGGGTCCTCTCGGAGAAGGTTGCGGCCATAGCTCCCTCCGCGACGATCGAGATCTCGAACGCCGCAAAGCGGATGGCGCAGGAGGGGGTCGACGTCATCAGCCTCTCCATCGGGGAACCGGACTTCGATACCCCGGCCCACATCAAGGACGCCTGCATCGAAGCCCTCCGCCGCGGGGAGACACATTACGCCCCGAGCGCCGGTATTCCGGCACTGACGGGCGCGATCGCGGGGAAGATCTCCCGGGAGAACGGGTTTGCCGCAGAGCAGGACGAGGTGATCGTCACCTGCGGGGCGAAAGACGCCATCTACGAGGCGATGGAAGCCGTGCTGAACCCGGGCGACGAGGCGCTCATCCTCGATCCGGCGTGGGTCTCCTACGAACCCTGCGTACGGCTCGCGGGCGCCGGTGTCCGGCACCACCCCCTCTCCGCCGGGACTTTCCAGGTCGACGACACCCTTCTCGAGGCCGTCGGCCCCCGGACGAAGATGATCGTGGTCAACTCCCCCTCGAACCCTTCCGGCGCGGTGCTCGATGGGGGCTCGCTCCGGCTCATCGCCGACATCTGCCGTGACCACGACCTTTTCGCGCTCTCTGATGAGATCTACGAGAAGCTGGTCTACGGGAAGGAGCACGTCTCCCTCGCCTCCCTCGACGGCATGGCGGAGCGGACGATCACCGTCAACGGGTTCTCGAAGGCCTATGCGATGACCGGGTGGCGGATCGGCTACGCGGTCGCTCCCCGGCCGATCATCCGGCAGATGGAGAAGGTGCAGCAGCACACCATATCGCACCCGACGACGTTTGCTATGTTCGGCACCCTCGCCGCGCTCCGGGGCAGTCAGGACTGCGTCGAGGCGATGCGCCGCGAGTTCGAGCGCCGGCGCGATTACCTCATCCCGGCGCTCCGCGACCTCGGATACGCCACCGCCCCGGCGGACGGCGCTTTCTACGCCTACGTGAAGGTCGACGGCGACGATATGGCGATTGCCCGGTCATGGCTCCGGGATGCCCATGTGGCGGTCACCCCGGGAACCGCGTTTCACTCCCCCGGCTGGCTCCGCGTCTCCTACGCGACCTCGATGGAGAACCTCGAGGAAGCGGTCGGGCGGATTGCGCGGGTTTAAACCCGCTCCCTTTTCCTCAAATCCGGTTCCGCAACCCGGGTCCGTTCCGGCAGCCGCTGCGCCCTCTCGTAATATGTTGCCGCCTCGCCGGGACGGTCGAGATAGACGAGCGCCATTGCTTTCCCTTTGAGCGCTTCGGCGTCGTCGGGGTTGACGGCGAGCGCCCGGTCGTAGCAGTCAAGGGCTTCCTCGCAGCGTTCCAGGATCACGAGAGCGTTCCCTTTCGTGCTCCAGACGCCGGATCTCTCCGGGTCGATCTCAAGCGCATGGGTGTAGCAGGTTACGGCTTCGCCGTACCGGCCGAGGATGAAGAGCGCAAGGCCTTTGTTGTACCAGGCATCCGCGTTCTCCGGGTGGGCCCGGAGTTCCTGGTCGTAGCAGACGAGCGCCTTGTCGTAATGCGAGAGAACGGAGAGAACGCTTGCTTTGTTGTTCCAGACCCGGCGGTTCTCCGGGTCGATCTCGAGCGCCCGCTCGTAGCAGACGAGCGCTTCTTCGTAGCGTTCGAGGTGGTAGAGTGCGTTGCCGTAGTTGTTCCAGGCGACAACGTTCCCCGGGGCCGCACGGACCGCGGCCTAGTAGCAGGGGACTGCCGCTGCGTAGTTCCGGGCGGCGTAGTAACTCTCGCCCCGGTAGTAGCAGGCGTCCGTGTGGTCGGGCCGGATCCTGAGCGCCTGGTCGAAACACTCCAGCGCCTCCCCGTAGCGCTTCAGGACAAAGAAGAGAAGGCCCTTCTGGTGCCAGATCTCCGCATCGACAGCGTTCTCCCTGAGCGCCCGGTCGAAGCAGGCGAGCGAGAGGTCGTAACGTTTCAGTTTCTTCAGCACTATGGCTTTCTGGAACCAGATCCCGGGGTGTTCGGGGTTGATCCGGAATGCCCGGTCGTAGCAGTCGAGCGCCTCTTCGTAGCGCTCCAGGTTCTGCAGCGCCCGGCCCCGGTTGTACCAGGCACTGGCGTCGTCGGGACGGAGGGCGAGCGCCCGGTCGAAGCAGGCGACGCCCTCGTCATGGCGCTGAAGTGCCGAAAGCGTGCATCCCCGGGTGTACCAGGTGTCGGCGTGGTTCGGGTTGATGGCGACGGCCCGGTCATAGGAGGCGAGCGCATCCTCGTAGCGGGAGAGGAGGATCTGGATCGTTCCCCTGGCGTACCAGGCGTTTGCGTTCTCGGGATCGAGCGCGATGACCCGGTCGTAGCACTCGATCGCCGCATCGTACCGGCGCTCGGCAGCAAGCGCCGTTCCGCGGGCGAGCCAGGCATCGATCCGGCCCGGCTCAAGCGTGACGACCCGGTCGTAGCAGGCAATCGCGTCGGGGTTTCGGCCGATCTTTCGGAAGGCGTGGCCCCGGATGAGCCATGCGCTCGTGGAGTCCGGCGCGAGTTTCACCGCCTGCCCGCAGGAACCGGCCGCCTCCCGGTACTCCCCGAGGTCGTAGAGCACCTGCCCCCGGGCGTGCCAGAAGTCTGCCGAGGTCGGATCGATCCTGACCGCCTGGTCAAAACATTCGGCCGCCTCGCGGTGGCGCCGGGCGGCAGTGAGGGCGAGCCCCTTGTGGTACCAGGCGTCTGCGGCGTTGGCGTTCAGGGTGATCGCCTGGTCGTAGCACTCGACAGCCCGGTCGTACTGCCCTCGCTCGGCGTATGTCCGTCCCTTCCTGCACCAGGACTCGGCGCTCTTCCAGGGGAGTTCCATTTTGTGAGAGATAGCGGCCCTCGGGCAAAAAGGGTTTCGATTGCGTCCGGAGAAAAGCCTCCGGCCGGGAGAAAAACCCCTTTCTGCAACGTTTTCTTCCGGGAATCGGATCCGCCAGGTGTTCCGGATCGATTGGCAACGTATACATGCTCCGGAATCAAAATCGGAACCAGGGTACCCTGATCGGGCCGGATGAGCATGAAGAAGATGCGCGACACCCCGAACCGCGATCGTCCGCGCGAGAAACTGGCAACACGCGGACCGCAGGCGCTCACCGATGCCGAACTGATTGCTCTCCTCCTCGGGCGGGGCACGAGGGGGCGGGACGTCCGGGAGGTCGCCGGCGACGTCGAACGCTACCTGAAGAATGCCGAGAACGGCCCCTTATACGGCGACCTCCTTGCGATAGACGGTATCGGCTCGGCGAAAGCCTGCGAGATCATGGCCTGCTTCGAACTCGGGCGGCGGTATCTCGGGGACGACGGCGTCTCGGGGCACCGGATCACCTGCCCCGAGGACGTGCTCCCGCTGGTCGCGGAGTGGCGGGACAAAAAGCAGGAGTATTTCCTCTGCATAACACTCAACGGTGCCGGCGAGGTGATCGAGCGCCGGACCGTCACCGTCGGGATCCTGAACCAGAGTCTCGTCCACCCCCGGGAGGTCTTTTCCGACGCGATCACCGACCGCGCCGCCTCGGTCATCCTGGTCCACAACCATCCTTCGGGCACGCTCGAGCCCTCCACCCAGGATATCGGCATCACCCGGCAGCTCGTCGAGGCCGGGTCGATCCTCGGCATCCGGGTGCTCGACCACATCATCGTCACGAAGAAGGGCTACGCGAGCCTCAAAGATCTCGGGCATCTTTAATCGCGGCGAGCGGTATGAACACTCGTTTGCGGGGCTGTCGGACCGGAAACGTTATATTTTTCTAACACAATGTTAGATATACATAACTGGTGAAGCAATGAAAACGCGATACGCGGTACAGGTCACTGCCGTGCGGCACCGGAGGCTCCGCGGCGGGCCGCCCGTGAGTCCCGGTCGGTGCTCCGGCAGGGCCGGCCCTATCCCCCGGTTCGGGTCAAATCTCTCCGGAGGATCACGGAAAACCGATAGATGCCCCGGTATTAGCCACCGTGATCCTGAAAAAAGTTTATCCCTTCCCATCGGCCAAGAATACACGAGGCGTACTTACCATGGATACTGGATTTCTCCGGGTATTGCTGAATCCCGGGCGCTTTTTTGAAGCGCGCATGCAGGACGAGCCGAGCCTGAAGGTACCGGCGCTGATCGCGCTCGTCATCGGGCTGATCGGCGTGGTCCCTGCCGTGCTGATGGCGAATATCACGACTGCCATGCTTCCCGCGGAGATGCAGGGGCTCGGGGTGCTCATAACAATCTTCTCCGCCGCTGTTGCCTTCATCGGGGGGTTCCTGGCCTGGATCATCTATGGCTTCGTCTTCTACCTCGTCTCGATGTTCTTCAAGGGCGAAGGCGATCTCAAGCGGACGGTGGAGTTCACTGGCTACGGGCTTCTGCCCCAGGTATTCGGGGGTATCATCGGGACCTACTTCTCCTATCAGCTTCTCTCGGGCCTGAACGTCCCGCCCATGACAAGCCCCGAGCAGATTGCGGAGTTCTCCGAGAGCCTGGTGAACATTCTGACGACCGATCCCCTGGCGCAGGTCGCCGGGCTCGCGAGCATCCTCTTCCTGATCTGGAGCGCGAACATATGGGTCTTCGGCATGAAGTACGCACGGAACCTCTCCACGCGGGACGCGGCCCTCACCGTCGGAATACCTGTAGGCCTCTACATCCTCTATACGTTCATTACATTTGCCGGATGGCTGTAACATGAAACCACTCTACCTTGCAATCATAACTCTCCTCTGCGCCGTGATGGCCCTCGCCGCGCCGGCGAGCGCCGCGGCGGCGGATATCGCCGTCGTCTCCTCGTCGCTGGACCCGCCGGTCCTGATGAAAGGGGATACCGGGACGCTGACGGTCGCGATCCAGAACACCGGTGCCGAGACCGTAAACATCCGGAGCGCCCGGCTCTACGGCAGCGGGGTCGTGCCCTTGAGCGAGCCTTACCCCTCGGTCGGGGAGCTTGGGGCCGGGAACAGCAAGACGTTCACCTTCACCGTCCGGGCGGACGGGGGCGAGGGGACGTTCTACCCCGTGTTCGTGCTTGACTTCCGCGACGGTGCCGGCAGCCTGCGCTACCCGGTCCCGGTCCAGGTCGAGAACACGCCGCTCAGCGCGTCGGTGGTTGAGCGACCGGACGCCTTCGCCGCCGGCC
>NZ_DAFZ01000104.1 GCF_002498065.1 Methanoculleus sp. UBA208
TTGTGTTTTTTTTTTTTTTTTTGTTTGTTTTTTTTGTTGTTTTTTCGTGTCTGTCGTCTCCTCCTCCCCTGCCCCCCCCCCCCCCCCCTGTCTCCGACCCTCAAAGTTCCGCACTTGTCACCCCACCCCGCCCGGCCTCCGGCCTCCTCACACGCACCTGACGGTGCTCAAACTCCTTCCCCTCCGGGGAAGTCGTTCCCCGCCCGAGGGGCGGGGGCAGTGCGTGGCGATAGCGACTGGCCGAAGGGCAGGAGCAGGAGAAGACCGAAGGTCTTGGACTTGCGATGGTTTGGGAGAACCAGAGCAGAAGCACTGCCAGGTGTGATAGGGGGCGGGCCGGAGGGCAGGAGATCGAGCACCGGAGGTGTGAGGTGCGCAGTCACCCCAAACCCTCGCTCCCCCCCACCCGCTCCCTTTTAAATCACCGAACGTCCACTCTACTCAGGAACCGGCCCGCCGGCCTGCACCACAGGGACAGGCAGCCGGCGAACCGGGAACCCACTCATGCGGGGCATGATAATCTGGTCTGGGATGTTGTCGTTGTGGGCGCGGGGCCTGCCGGGAGCGCCGCGGCGCGGGCGTGCGCGGAGGAGGGGCTTAAGACGCTCTGTATCGAGGAGCACGGGACGATCGGCTACCCGGTCCAGTGCGCGGGACTGCTCTCCGCGTCTGCTTTTACCGAGTGCGATGTTTCGAAACGCTCGATCCTGAACGAGGTGAGCGGCGCCCGTATGGTCTCGGATCTTGGCGGGGAACTTCTCTTTGATGCGGGGGTCACAAAGGCCTACGTCGTCGACCGGGGCCACCTCGACCGTGAGATGGCACAGAGGGCGGCGGACGCCGGAGCGGAGTTCCGCTTGAAGACCAGCGCGTCGGGCATCAGGGGCACCTCCCTCCTGACCCGGGGCGTCCGCGGCCGCGAGGGGATCCCCTTCCGCCTCCTGATCGCCGCCGACGGGCCGCGGAGCTCCGTCGCCCGCATGCTCGATCTGCAGCGGACGGAGACCTACCTCGCCGGGATTCAGGCGGAGGTGCCCCATGCAATCGACCCGCGCTACGTGGAACTCCACCCCAACGCCTCGCCCGACTTCTTCGGGTGGGTGATCCCGGTCTCGGCGACCCGGGCACGTGTCGGCCTCTGTACCCGGGAGTACGCAAAAGAGCACTTCGACCGATTCATCGCCCGCTACGGGCAAAACTCGCTCCATCTCGTGAGCGGGGTCATCCCGCTCGGGGTTATGCCGCAGACCTATGGCCGCCGGGCACTCATCGTCGGCGACGCGGCGGGGTTCGCCAAGCCCACGTCGGGAGGGGGCGTCTACACCGGTGTCCGGTCGGCGAAGCATGCCGCCGCCGTCGCCGCGGCGTGCTGCGCGCGCGGGGAGTTCGATGACGGGAGCCTCCGGGACTACGAACGGCGCTGGAAGGAAGACTTCGGGAAAGAACTCGACATCGGGATGAAAGCGCTTCACATGCGGCAGAGAATGACGCCGGAGGAGATCGACCGCCTCTGCCGGGCCCTCGACGACCCGGAGATCATCCGGACGATCGTGGAGCACGGCGACATGGACCGGCCGGGCACCCTGCTTCGCAAGCTCGCCCTGAAACCTGCATTGGTCAGGACGATGGGCATACTTTTCGCATCGGGAGTACGTCAGATTCTTACCGGCTGATATAACCCTCGCGCTTAGTAATACATTTATACCTAAACGTAATACAACTCGTCAAGGTGTGTTATGCATATACCTGATGCGTTTATACCGATGGGGCAGGCCCTGATCTACTGGGTCATCGCCCTCGTCTTTATCGCTCTCGCCCTCCGGTGGGCGCGGCGCTCGATGGGAGAGGAGAAGATACCGCTGGTCGCCGTGCTCGCCGCCGGCATCTTTGCCATCCAGGCGTTGAACATCCCCATCCCCTGGGGGACGAGCGGCCACATGGTCGGTGCGGCGCTCGCGGCGATCGTCCTCGGGTCGCCGTTTGCAGGAGTCTTCGTCCTGACGCTGGTGCTCCTCGTGCAGGGCGTCATATTCGGTGACGGCGGCATCACCGTCATGGGCGCGAACATCGTCAATATGGGCGTCGTCGGCGGGTTCGTCGGCTACTATGGCTACGCCGCCGTCAAAGGCGTGATCGGGAATGCGTATGCCGCCGCATTCATCGCCGGATGGGCGTCGCTCTTCATCTCCGCAATCCTCTGTGCGGTCGAACTCGCAATCGCCGGCACGTTCCCGCTTGAACTGGGACTCACCTTCATGGGCACATACCATGCGGTCATCGGCCTCATCGAGGGGGGCATCACCGCGGTTGCTCTCTACCTGATAGCCTCGGCACGGCCCGACATCCTCGAACACCCGATGGGAGTGAGCGCGTAATGGAGACGAAACAGTTTATCATCATCGGCATCGCGATCGCCCTCGTGATCGCGGTTGCGGCGCCGTTCCTCGCATCGGGAGACCCGGACGGGCTTGAGAGCGCGTTCTTCAGCATCTACGAAGCCAAACCCTTCATGGGCAGCGAACTCGATGAGGATGCCGCCGGCGCCGCGGAAGAGCAGGCAATCGCCGCGACCGGAAACGACTTCTCGTATGAAGCGCTCATGCCGGATTACAGCATCCCCGGAATGGATAAGCCCGGAGAGGTGTTTGCGGTCGTGATCGGCACGCTTCTCATGCTGGCACTGGTATTCGTCGTTGCGAAGGCTTCCGCACGGCCCGATAATTAGATACCTGAAAAACTCCCACTTTTTGCTGTTATGCACCTGCTCGAGACCCGCGACCTCACACACATCTATCGCGGCAACGTCCACGCCCTCGAGGGCGTGAACTTCGTCGCAGAGAGGAAGTCCCGCATCGCCGTCATCGGGCCGAACGGTGCCGGGAAGAGCACCCTCTTCAAGCACTTCAACGGCATCCTCAAACCCACGTCCGGCGAGGTGCTGGTCAGGGGCGAACCCATCACGAAGGAGAACGTCCGTGAGGTGCGCAAATTCGTCGGGATCGTCTTCCAGAACCCCGACGACCAGATCTTCTCACCCACCGTGGAGCAGGACGTTGCGTTCGGCCCGACCAACCTCGGCCTCGACGAGGAGACGGTCGCCCACCGTGTCGAGGAGGCCCTGCACCTCCTGGGGATCGAGGAACTGCGCGAGCGCGTGCCGCATCATCTCTCGGGCGGCGAGAAGAAACGGGTCGCCATCGCCGGCATCCTCGCGATGGAGCCGCAGGTGCTGGTGCTCGACGAACCGACTGCGGGGCTCGATCCCCAGGGTGTCGCCGACCTCGTGGCGTTCGTCAACCGGCTGCCCGAGGAGTACGGCATGACGGTGATCTTCTCGACCCACCATCTCGATCTCGTGGCGGAGATGGCGGACTATATCTACGTGATGGACCGGGGAAGCGTCGTGGGCTCCGGGACGGTCGAGGAGGTATTCGCCCGGCCTGAGTTGCTCGCCCGGACAAGGCTCGATGTGCCGCCCATACCGAAACTGATCCGGTCGCTGCAGGAGAGCGGTGTCGCCATCGATATGGCCTACACCTATGAAGACGCGAGGAAGTCGTTCCTCGACGCCTACGCGAGAAGAGAATGATCGACGATCTCTATTTCATCGAGAAGTACGCTTATGGGGCGAGCATCGTCCACCGGCTGGATGCACGGATAAAACTCCTCATAGCCCTCGCCGCCATCGTGGCTGTCGTAGCCGTGCCGTACTCGACAAGGGTCTACGAGGTCGGCGCCGCCCTCTTTGCCCTCTTTGCTCTCCTCTGGGTCTGCTCCCGCCTCTCTCCGGCCGTCTACCTCCGGAGGCTCGCGCTCATCCTGCCGTTCGGGATCTTCCTGGTCGCGTTCCAGGTATTCGTAAAAAATCCATATTACGATGTTTTCCATACGATTGCGACCCTTCCCTTCGGTATCGAGATCTACGCGGAGTCGGTGGAGTTCGCGTCGATCCTCCTCGTGAAGTTCATCGTCAGCATCTCATTCGTCATCCTGCTCTCGTCGACGACGAAGATGCAGGACATGATCGAGGCGGCGGGGAGGCTCGGCCTGCCCCGGGAGTTCACCCTCACGCTCGCGATGATGGTCCGCTACATCTTCGTCTTTGCCGAGATGTTTGGCAGGATACGGACCGCAATGGCGACCCGGTGCTTCGATCCCCTCGACCGCACCCTCCCCTACCGCTATCGGCTGCACCAGGTAGGCTACACGGTCGGGACGATCTTCATCCGGTCCTACGAGCAGGGCGAGCGCACCTACACGAGCATGCTCTGCCGGGGCTACGGGACAAACGCCAGCCTGTATATCAGAAAAAAACCCCTCCGCACCAGAGAGACCGTGTTCTTCGCCGCGACGCTCGGCTTCATCGTGCTCTCTACGGCCGTGATTTATCTGCAGCCGTAATGAGGGCGAGGGCGTCACGGAATCACTTTGACGAGAAGGGGCGATGCCCGCAACACGCACCCGAAGACCGTAGGCCTTCTCAGGCTCCGGATGTTTCGACAGGAACAGGGCTCGATTACCGGAAGGTACGAGCTGCGACAAACAAAGCGACCGAAGCGAGGAGAAGCCCGATCCAGTGGAGCGTGGGAGTATCACGTCTAGGGGTGGGGCTGACGCCGGGGCGACGCAAGCCGTGAACACCAGTGATGACAAGGCACCCATTACAAATGCGCCAACCGCAG
>NZ_DAFZ01000020.1 GCF_002498065.1 Methanoculleus sp. UBA208
ATCGACATAGCGCTGCTCGTCTCCGGGGAGAGGGAGCCATACGAACCCTTCAAGTATTGCCATGAGGATCGCATCCGATCTGGAGCGATGCATCACGCCGAGGTACGAGGTGGATCTCCGGATTCTCAATACGGCGCCCGTGGAGTTCCAGTATGAGGTGGTGAAGACGGGACGGCTTGTCTTTGCCCGGGACGAGAGCCTGCGGATTGCATTTGAGGCTGATGTACTGGCGAAGTACCTCGATCTCAAGCACCTCTACGACAGGATGGACAGGGCGCTTCTTGCACCGGTGACCCGATGAGAATTCTTCACCATATGCGGGAGCTTCGGGATGCGGCAGGAGATTGGGAACAGTATCAACGCATCTCCCGCGGAGCAGTTCTTCTCCGATCGGGATACCCGGAATATGGTTTTTCACGCCATGATGATCGGTATCCAGTCTGCGATCGATATTGCGACCGATCTGATCGCAGAAGAGCGGCTCCGGAAGCCTGCAAGTTACCGGGAAACTTTCATCCTCGGCGAGAGCGGGATTCTCCCCGAACCGCTTACCCGCGATCTCTTGGCTCTGGCAGGGCTCCGCAATGTCCTGGTTCATATCCACCGGGATCTGGATCTCGAGCAGGTCTATGCGATTCTGCAACAGGATCTCGGTGTTCTCAAAGCATTCCTCGATGCCGTACAGGAGCATCTCCGTGGTCGGAGTTCGGTTGACCCGTAGGGTGCCCCTCACGAACGTGCGTAACCGACTCTTCCGGCCTTCATTTCGGCTCCGGGTGCACCCTTTTTCTCCCCCGTCTCCGGCGACGGCATCCCCGGCGCATATTCCGGGGGCAGGAAGGTCGTCCCCCTTCGCCGTCCGGAAGAACTGCTGCAGGTGAAGGAACACTGCACGAAGGAAAAAATGAGTTTATCGCACGGGTCGGGGACGAGATCATCATCAAAGAGGCCCCGGCATTCATCTGCGACCGGTGCGGCGAGGCGTATTACCGTGCAGAAGCCTCCCGGAAGATCGATGCCGTGCTGAAGGATGTCCACGGCGGCAGGATCTGTTGCCGTCCCCTTGCGGCAGGCGAGGTCGAGCTCACCGTATAAGGAGAAGAGCCAGCACCGTTCGCCGGGGCAGGACGGTAGAAGAGGTGCGACCGGCCGCAGGGCGGGAGCTCAAGGAAGCGACGGCGCTGTACCTGGAAGAAACCCCACGCATCCGGCGTGAGGCTCGTGCATCCGGTAACGGATGCACAGAATTCCCGCCGGAAGACGGCCGGAGACCGATCATCACGACGTTCGAGGTGCCCGGGCATAAACATAGTATGCTACGTATGAGTGTATTCCTGAACCGGCACCGGGAACGTTCCCTCCTGCACGAGCGGTATCGGCGAAGGAGCCGAAGCTCGTTGTGCTCTGCGGGCGGCGGCGGGTCCGCCGTCGTCCCGAAAGGCACCCGCCCTCCTGCCGCTCGAGCTGATCGGGGAGTTACCCGGCGAGGACGGCTTCGAGCGGGCGTGGCTCTTACGTCCGGCCGCCCTCTCACTCTTTCTGAAGGGTGCGGAGATAATCAGTAAGAAACCGTTCAATATCGCGGATATCCTCCTGGAGGAGGTTGTAAATGGTTTCGTTATCGATATCCCGGTAGATATGAATCAAACGGTTCCTGAACCGGGCCATCCCTTGAAGACCGGCCGAAAACTCCGTATCAAAGAATCCATGCTCCTCCATGATGCGAAATGTATCTGCGTAATCCTCCGGCGCTCTCCACCGGTTCTTCGCAATCACGTGGTTGGCGAGATCGATGGCAGCCTCGATGCCGACGATGAGGTGGTACTTCGCGCTGGCGACCAGGGAGGATCCCTGGTAGCGACCTCTCTCCGCATGTGGCCGAGTCCTTTCAAGCGCTCGCATGCCTGCATCAGCTCTGATGAAAGTGCGGTGACTTTCTCATCATCGTACGAGACCAAGCGCTTCCCTCCGGTAACGCTTCCTGTAGTATGCGAAATTGTGGTAGTGAGCATAGATCCTGCATACAAAGTCGCAGCGTGCCCGCTCGTCGCGGGAAACGAGCACCTCTCCGGCCTGCAGAACCGAATAGGCGAACGGCAGAGGCGCAATGTTCAGGACTCTGACGTCGATGGGTACTCCTGCACTGCCTTCCAGCTCCTGCCCGAGCGCCATCTCATACCGGAGCGGATCGGCCAGTCCGCTGCTGCCGTCCTGCAGAAAGGCGCCGATGTCGATATCGCGGAAGGCACCGTGCAGAAAGGATCCATACACGTAGGCAAAGAGAATCTCCTCCCTCTCCGACAGCAGGGCGGCGAGAAGGTTAGAAAGTCGCTGCTTCTCATCCGGAGAGAGATTCCTGGGTCTCATCGTAGAGTGGTCGGCGTCGACGATAATGATCTTTGCGCCCATCCGGGAAGATCGCGGATGCGGTGTTCGCAGTTCCTCCGCAACCGCTCGGGCTTGCATGATTCCCGCAGAGCGAGATGCGGATGAAGAACCAGCACGGCCGGGGCGACCGTCGGCGGGTTTCAAGCCTCTCCGGAGCGCATCCCGGAGGCGGCTCCCGAGGGGGATGAGCCGGCGGGAGCGGGAGGAACTGTTCGGGCGCGGAAGATGCCCTGATTAGATACGAGCAGAGCCTCTCCGGAACTGCACGCCGTCAGAAGAGGCCCCTGCAGATCGTCAATACGCGACAGCTGTGCCCGGAGTCTGATACCCAGAAGGTCCGCTCAACACGCATAAGTACATGTTGAGCATAAAGTAGTATACTTATGACTCAACATATCTTTGTGAACCGGGAGAGGGAACTGCAGTTTCTCACGGACCGGTACCGTTCCCCGGTACCGGAGTGCCTGATCCTGTACGGAAGGCGGCGGGTGGGTAAGACCGCACTTCTTGCCCGGTTTCTCCAGGCGGTGCCGGGGTTCTACTTCCTGGCCTCGGAAGAAGGGACCGCACGCAACATCCGGGATTTCTCCCATTATGCAGGGGAGTACCTGGATGATCCGGACTTTGAGCGGAGTGTTTATCCGGATTGGCAGGCGGTGATGAAGGCTCTGGTCCGGCACCGGAACTTTTCCCCATCATCGGGGGGGAAAGCGGTGATCGTCATCGACGAGTTCCCCTACCTGATCGCCAGAGACAGGGCCACGCCTTCCCTCTTCCAGAAGGTGTGGGACATGGTTCTCTCCCGGGAGCAGGTGATGCTGATCATCTCGGGGTCATCGGTGAGCACCATGGAGACCGACGTGCTCGGGTACGCAAGCCCGCTCTACGGCAGAAGGACAGGGCAGTGGCAGCTTGAGCCTCTCCCCTATCCGTACCTCCGGGAGTTCCTTCCCTACGACGAGGAGGATCTGGTCACAGTCTGGTGCATGCTGGGGGGAATCCCCGCCTATCTCCGGATGTTCCGCCCGGACCGCTCTCTCTGGGAGAATGTGGAGGATCAGATCCTCAGGAAAGGTGCATACCTGTACTCGGAAGCGGAGCTCCTGATGCAGTATGAGTTCCGTGAAGCAGGGAACTACATGGCGATCCTCCGCGCTCTTACCGCCGGATATACCACCCTGTCGTCTCTCTGTCAGGAGACGGGGCTGGATAAAGGGCTGGCCTCCAAGTACCTTGCCGTACTCTCGCGTATGCACCTTATCAAAGACGAGGTGCCGGTGACCGCACACGCAGGCTACCGGAGGAGGCACTATCGGCTGACCGATCCCTACCTTACGTTCTGGTTCCGCTTTGTGTACCCCCGAAGGGCGGAGACCGAGACGGGAAAGAGCCGGGAGGTGCTCTCATCCATCAGGGAGGAGATCGCTCCCTACTGCGGAGGGATGTTCGAACTCCTCTGTGAGGACCTCGTCCGCAGGGGCATCCTCTTTCCGGATGCCTCCTGGTCACGACTGGGGCGGTGGTGGCAGAAGGAGGCGGAGATCGACCTGGTGGGGCTGGACGAGGCCTCCGGGAGCGTCCTCTTCTGCGAGTGCAAATGGTCCGCCCTCACCCGCCGCCAGGCCCGGCGCATCCTTGCGGCATTGCGGGAGAAGGCCGGCGCGGTGCGATGGAGGAACGGGGACCGGAATGAACGCTACGCCCTGGTGGCAAAGAGCATCGAGGGGAAGGAGGACCTGATACGGGAGGGGTACCTGGTCTGCGACCTGCAGGACATCGCCCGGCGCTCAAGGGAGTACCTGGCCGAAAGGCGCAGGCAGGGAGGGGCCGGGGCGGCGCCCCGGCCGGAAGAGCGGATGCTCTGATCCCGTGCCGCCCGGCATCTCTGGGGTGGATCCATCGCACGCCTGCAGCGCTCGGTGCTTATATAACCCGGATCATACCCAGAAATACGAGGAGGGTCGAAACGATGGGCGCTGTAAAAGAACTGTATATCGTCGACGAACATGGAGAGCGGGTTGCAGTCATCCTTCCCCTTGACGGGTACGGGCGGCTGCGGGAGGATCTCCATGATCCGGCCGTGGTGGCGGAACGGCGTCAAGAACCGACCGTTACGTTCGAAGAACTGAAAAAGCGCTTCTGAATCTTCACGGCTCCGTATGAGACGCGCTTCAAGGCGAGTATCGGGAACGACATTGCGGGCGTGCCGCACGAGAGGGTCTCACGTAGAACCCGGGTCGGCGTCGGGGAGGGGAGAAAGTTCGCCGTCGTCGGCGAGCTGAGATCGGCTTTCCGGACG
>NZ_DAFZ01000101.1 GCF_002498065.1 Methanoculleus sp. UBA208
GGGGGAGGGACCGGGAGGGGGTGCCCCCCTCCCGGCAGAGATGTTCTGGGATGGCCCCACTATGAACCCTGCTCCAGCCAACTCTCGAAATATTTTAATAGTTATATATTGTCCACGGCATGAATGGCCGCAAGCACCGGGGATGCCGGATTCAGGGGAGCGGGCCGCATCGGGATCTCTGAAGACAGGGACCGGCCGGCCTCTGCACCTCCCAAAAATAACCGCACCGGTTCGGGGTATGCCCGCGAGTATCCGATCGAGGGAGAGACGGCGCTGCCGGCTGTCTCGGTCGTCATTCCCCTCTACAACAAAGGCCCCTACATCGCCCGCGCCTTAACTTCGGTCCTCGCCCAGACCGTCCGGGATTTCGAGGTGATCGTGGTGGACGACGGTTCCACCGACGGCGGGGCGGAGGTGGTCGGGGGGTTCGGCGACCCGCGGGTCCGGCTGATCCGGCAGGAGAACCGGGGGGTGTCCGCGGCGAGAAACAGGGGGATCGAGGCGGCCCGGGGCGAACTGGTTGCGTTTCTGGACGCGGACGACGAATGGATGCCGCGGCATCTTGAAGCCCTGCTACGACTGCGGGAGAAGTACCCGCAGGCGGGGGCTTACGGGACGGCATACCTCCTGCAGGAGAACGATTCGACGGCCCGGGTCCCGCCGTTCAGTGCCGAAATACCCCCGGAGCCATGGGAAGGCCTGCTCTCCAACTACTTCAGGGACGCAATCCGCGGCACCCCGCCGATCTCGTCGTCGATAGTTGCTGTCCCCAAACATATCCTGGACGAGATGGGAGGGTTCGATGTCAGCGCATGGTACGGGGAAGATGTGGACCTGTGGGGACGGATTGCCCTGAAGTATCCCATTGCTTTTACCCGGGACGGCATGGGGATCTACCATAAAGAAGCTGCGAACAGGGCCTGCGATAAGAAAGAGCCGATCCGGGAGCATGCCTTCGTAGCCTCCGCGCGGAACGCTCTGCGGGCCGGGGAGGTGCCGCCGGAGTTGAGAGAAGATCTGCTGGAATATGTCGCATCCAGGCAGATCCAGGTTGCATGCCGCAATCTGGAGGCAGGCAGGCCCGATCTCGCGAGGGCCAATTTAAAGCGCTGTAAGACACGGCATCTGCGGAGATCCAGGTACCTGGCCCTGTTCAGGGCATATACTCCTTCCGTGATACATCCTGCGCTGAACAACTGGAGATCGAGGATAAAGGGCATCCCGGCGAGGAAGCCGGGGGCTGAAGCTCAAAATGGAGGTGTTCCCAAGTGATCGGGGCGCTGCACAACGGCGTTACAGGCGTTCAGGAGCATTTTTGCTGATCGGCCCCGGGGTCCGCTCCCGCGAGCCACTTGAGACAGTAAGCAACAGACGTATTTGCCCCACGGATCCCTCCGGCATCCCTGTTTTTACAATACAGTAATTCCGGGTAGCCTCAACTCTCAAAAGCCCCTCTTCCGGGCCAGCGGACTGCACAAACCCGGTCCTCCCCATCTTGATGAAGAGCGACTGCCGCATCGGCAACCCCAAGAGCGGTGAGCGGCGGCGCAGGCTCGACGGCGCGGTCGATCGTATCCCGCACCCTGCGAGCTCGCGCTCTGCCTCTCTATCGGCCCTGCA
This sequence comes from Methanoculleus sp. UBA208, assembly GCF_002498065.1. GTDB lineage: Archaea > Halobacteriota > Methanomicrobia > Methanomicrobiales > Methanoculleaceae > Methanoculleus. The sequence continues at coordinate 1,621 of NZ_DAFZ01000101.1, forward strand.
AAAGCGGGTCACCCACCCAGATCAAAGTGAAGATCCATTATAAAAAACTACCTCCATCCATAATAACTTAATAAATAGAGTTAATCGAAATCAGAAAGGATTTAAACCCCAATAGCTCTTTTTGGTCCCGTTTATAGAAATTTCAAAACCTACCCGTATATATGTTAGAATAGTCAAATAATTCTGAGGGGATCCACCCTCACTGACCTGCCGGGAGGCCGAAAGGGACCCTCCCGGGGCGAATCTAGGAGATTACACATGAAGAAACCCCTATTCCTTGCGCTGGCACTATGCCTGGTGTTTGCTATGGCTGCATCGGCACAGGCTGCGCCAAGTCAGATAGTATCAGAGGGTACCTACGATGTCGTTGTGTACACCGACGATACGGAGATCATTGCGGAAGACAGCACTGGTCAGGTGATCAGCAGCGGAACAGCGGGAACAGATGACAGCAAAGTTATCCAGACCGCAATGAAGGCCGTTGAAGACGGCATTGTAGTCATTGCGGCCGGGAACTATGCCCTGAGCAGCTCCATCGAAATCGGGGTGTCCAATCCCACCACAACCCCAACGCCGACACCCACTTCCACACCGGTTCCCTCCGGGAAACCAGACCTCGTGGTGACCGATATCTCCTGGGAACCGGCGAACCCGGCAACCGGCGATACGATCACGATGAAGGCGACGATCAAGAACCAGGGCACGGCTGCAACCCCGGCCGGCACCATTCACGGCGTGGCCTTCACGTCTGACGGAAACCTTGGCTCCGCGGTATGGTCCGACACCTACACGGCCTCGATCGCTCCGGGCGCATGGATTACGGTGACCGCGAACGGCGGTGTTTCCGGTGCGACCTGGACTGCGGCGGCAGGCACCTGCACGATCACCGCGACGGTCGACGACGTCGACCGGATCGAAGAAGGCAACGAAAACAACAACGTGTTCACCAAGGCGATGACGGTGGGTGCGACTGCGCCGACGCCGACGCCCACAAGGACGCCAACTCCGACGCCGACTCCCGGTCAGACCACGTACGGAGCGGATGCCAACCCGACCGGAAACCCGATCGGGGGAGGGGACGGGTATAAAAACATCGTCAGCCGGAGCAACGCAGACTTCATCGTCGACACGACGAGCGAGCTCGTGAGCGCACTCGGTTCGGCGCAGTCCGGGGACATCATCTGGGTCGAGCAGAACGCCAACATCGACATGAGCGGCCGAACCACCACGATACGGGCCGGGGTCATCCTTGCCAGCAACCGTGGCGAGAACGGCTCTCCTGGCGGCAGGATCTACCAGACATCAGCCGGAACCCGGCTGTTCACGATCGGCGGTCAGAATGTGAGGATCACCGGCCTTCGTATCGAGGGGCCGCAGAAGGACACCAGTGCGTCATCGACGAACGTTGGGATCTACACCTCCTACCGGAACCTCGAGGTGGACAACTGTGAGATCTTCGGCTGGGGCAATGCCGCAATCGGTATTGCCGGCACCGGCGGTTCCGACATGAAGACCGGCGCGTACATCCACCACAACTACATCCACCACAACCAGGTGGCCGGTCTCGGGTACGGTGTCTGCTTATCCAGCGGCGGTGTAGCTCTCGTCGAGGCGAACTACTTCGACTACTGCCGGCACGCAATCACCGGAGCAGGCATGGCCGGGGATGGATATGAGGCGAGGTACAACATCTGCGGTCCGAACTGGATCACGACGTCGCCCCATAACTTCGACATGCACGGCACCACGTCCGGCTCCACCACCATCGCAGGAGACACGATCAAGATCCACCACAACACGTTCCTGGGTACGACCTCCCAGATGCCGACGTGCATTGCCATCCGGGGCGTTCCCCGCGACGGCGCGTACATCGACCACAACTGGTTCTACTTTACCAGGGATGCGCCGGTCTGGCAGACCGGTGGAACAACAGGGATCAGCATGACGAACAACCTGATCGGCGCGAACGGGGTTCTCTCCGCATCGGGTCCGATCAAGTATTACTGAACGGGAAGAGCGGGCAGGAGAGGTCCGAAACGACCCTCCAATACCCCTCCTTTTCCATAGACAGGGTGTTTCTCCAGCCGTATCTCAACCCGATCCGGCGAAACCATCTTTTAAGTCCGGCAGGAGCCCTGAAACAGGAGATCGTGCCGGATAGCACGAATGTTCGGGTGCGCGGACGGTGTCACAGTCCGGGGGCCTGCAATAAAGTTTATTAAAGTCCACAGGCACCAGAGACAGGATAAGAGTGCGTCCTGAAGAAGTCTTACCCATTGTCCTGATCCTGCTCTGTGTAGCCCTGGTTATCCCGATAGCGATCGGCACTCTTTTTCCGGGACCAGAAGAGGCAGGTGTGACAGATCCCGCCTTTTCTACCCCCACCGTGGATATTCAGGATTCAACCACGCAGCTCGATCGTGAGCAGGCCTTCGGGGCCGGATCGAACCCCACGGGGAGTCCCGTAGGCGGAGGCGACGGCTACCGGGATACAGTCTCGCAGAAGGGTTCAGGGACGAACCGTCCCGTCACGACCACGGACGAACTGCTTGCCGCTCTCTCGAGCGCGAAGAGCGGAGATGTCATCTACATCGATGAGATGGCCCGGATCGACCTTGCAGATGCCCCGATGGGAATGACCATACCGGAGGGCGTGACTCTTGCCGGCAACAGGGGCGAGAGGAGCACGGCCGGATCGGCAGCATATTCATTCGATATCAGGGTACCCGGGGATTATTTCCTCTGGGTCCTTGCATCCGGCGAGGAGAGCGGCCCCATCGGGGTTTCGGTAGACGGAGGAGGCATTCGCCAGTGGGATCTCGAGACGGATTCGCATTGGCGCTGGAGCGGGGGAGGGGCCCACTACCTCTCCAGCGGCCGGCACAACCTGACCATCCATTGGCGCGAGAGCGGTTTGAGCCTCGATGGGATCCTCATTACCGGCGACGCAGGCTACCTCCCCGACGGTGCCGTGGGAGAGCAGAACGGACGGGGACTGATCAGAATGGAGGCAGAATCCGGAGTGCTTTCGCCCCTGATGGAGACGGCCCGGGATCCTGCAGCATCGGGCGGGGCATACGTCTCGGTTCCCGATAGCCCCGACGGGGATGAATACCCGGTCTCACCGGGTGGAAAGATATTCCTGGGATCGACAACCTCCAATCGTCCGGTCGGACTTGTTGCCGGGGGAGAGCACGTAAGGATCACCGGAATCCGTCTGGAAGGGCCGGATACGGGAACCGGCGAGGTGGATCACCCTGGTCTCGGGATCTATTCGGCCTACCGGAACCTCGAGGTGGATAACTGTGAGATCTGGGGCTGGAGCGGTGCTGCAATCGGCATTGCCGGCACGGGAGGAGCCGACATGAAGACCGGCGGGGACATCCACCACAATTATATTCATCACTGCCAGATGAGCGGCCTTGGATACGGTGTCGTAGTGTCGGGCGGGGCTTTGAGTCTGATCGAAGCGAATTACTTCGACTACTGCCGGCATGCGATCGCCGGCAGCGGGGTCGCCGGAGATGGGTACGAGGCGAGGTACAACATCTGCGGTCCGAACTTCACCGCAGGCTCTTCCCATAACTTCGACATGCATGGTACGGCGTCCGGCTCCGGCACAATCGCGGGGGATACGATCAGGATTCATCACAATACGTTCATGGCCACAGGCCCCTTGAACGCGTTCCCGGTTGCCATCAGGGGCGTTCCACGCGACGGGGCATACATCGACCACAACTGGTTCTATTACGACCTGGCACCGCCGGTCTGGCAGACGGGCGGGCAGGGGAACGTCTTCGTGACGGATAACCTGATCGGGCAGAACGGGGCTCTCTCCACATCCGGGCCGATCGAATATTACTGAACGGGTTCCCATGCCCGCCTCCGCCGTGTCCCGGGGGCCTGGCAGGCAACCGTCGAGACGATGAGATCGGAGTTTTCAGTCGCTGCCCTCAGATCGCCCCGAACGAGACCCGAAGGGACCGATCCGGGCCTCCTGCAGGAGCCAGCGGGGATTACCCGGACCGCGGGAGCGCTGGTGAGTGCAAGCTCATCTTTATCAGGGTTGAGTGTTGAAGGGGGTCCTGCAGATACGGAGGCAGGAGCCAGAATGAAAATTCGATTGCTTGAGAAGCTGGCCGGGATCTTTCCCTACCTGATACTCTTTGCCTACATTGCAGGCTGCATTTTCTGCCTCCTGATCGACAGGATGAGCTACCTGATCAACGGTTCGATCCTTGCGGTCCCCGCAATCCTCGGGGCCTTCGCGTTCGCATTCATCAAGAAAAAGGACATCGACTTCTCAGGGACATTTGAGATATTTCCTTACTATCGCTGGATCTCTCCACAACTGTTTCTGGCGACCTTTACGCTCACCGTCCTGACCTTTCTCATAACCCCGGCCGACTCCACACCGGGCTTCATTGGAGTGCTCATCCTGTATACCATAATATTTGTCCAGATCGTATCCGCACAGCTACGGCCGGCAATGATGCTCGTCGAGATCATGCTCACCCTCGCAGTCACGATCTACAGTTATACCCTGCGGCCGGTCCTGTACTTCGGGACGACGGATATCATGCCACACAGTTACATGGCTACCATCACCTATCTGTCAGGGCACATCATCCCGGGCGAACTCGGAACATACACCTACTTCCCCCTGTATCACGTATTTGTGGCGCTATCTTCGCACATGCTCGGCCTGGATATCGAGACCTCCCTCTTCGTCACTACCGGCCTGATATTTGCCTCAACGGTGTTGTTCCTGTATTATTTGGTCAACAGCGTATTCCACAACGATCGTATCACCCTCCTGGTCGTCCTTGCGTATGCGATGAACGCCGACGTCATATACTACGGGACCTACATGGTGACAAGGACAATGGCCTACGTCGGGTATCTCATCCTCCTGTACCTGCTCTACTCCGTGACGGGCACAAAAGCCCATACGGAGCATGCCATCCCCAGACCTACCCCCCGGAGGATTTTTGCCGTAATCACGGTCATGTTCATCCTGTTGACCCACCAGATCTCCACGCCCATGATCATCGCCCTGATCGGGCTCCTCTTTTTCCTCGAGCTGGTTCTCGGTGAAAAGCGGCGCATGAGTACGACCTTCCTGATGGTCCCCGTCTCCCTGTTTGCCGTCTACTGGCTCTTCGTAGCCTACCCCTTCATAAGGGATCTGTTTCCGCGTGCCGATCTGTCCCTGTACCAGAACATCGTCCTCACCGAAGCGGTGAACCAGGGCTGGAATTTCCTGCTGAGCCAGATAGATTCCCTGTTTGTCGTGTTTTTCGGGTTGATCGGGGCTGTCTACCTGGTATGGAAGCAACAGCCGAAGTACTCGATCGTGTTCGGCATGCTGGGGCTGGCAGCGATCATCCTGAACGTTCCAAGTGTTCTTACCGTGGTATTTCAGCTGGTGTCGGTGCTCCGGATCGATCGGTTTGCCATCCTGTTTCTGCCGATTCTTGCCATTGCAATGGGTGTCGGAATGTATGTCCTCGCCCGGTACCTGGCTGCCCGGGAGATGCCGCCCAGGTGGATTGGGGCCGTGATGATCGCCCTGATCCTCCTCTACGGCGTCAGCTCGCTCGGCTTTATCAGGGAAGAACCGAGTTACACCCGCTACTCCTTCAATCAGGACGAGGTAGTCGGGTTTGATTATGTACTGGAAAAGGTGCCGAGCGGCTCTGTACTCCACTCAGACTACTATACCCTGCGATTCTTCGGGAGAAAGAAGATTAACGAGTCCGAGAACCTGGGACTGCCGTACTATGCCAATCGCCTGATACAGGACGATCTGAATATCTCGGGAGACACCGGGTATATCATTCTTCCGGATGAGCAGCTCAGGCACGGTGGACTGCTCTTCGGCGAGGAGGCCATGATGGATGAAACAGAGTTCAACCCGGAAAAAGGCCTCCGGCCCTACATGCCCACTGAGGAGAATATCCTGAACTTTACAGGCAGATTATCCGCAGATCATAAAGTGTACTCAAACCGCGGCATCGAAGTATACCATTTCCGGCACTGATGGGTGCGCAAGAGAATACACCGGGGGGTTCTTCAAAGGACCGTTCGACAGCACGAGGCGCCGGGAGGCTCTGACAGCGGCACGGGACCTGCGATGATGTCGGCCCTGACACGGTGCTCTGTGCCGAAGGCGCTACTCGGAAGCGGATATAAGAGCACCAAAGCAATTTAAAACACCTTTTTGGAAAATTACTACAGAGATGCCGTAATTTCCCGGGTATCCCCTTCCGGGCAGCACCAGGACAATCCCCCGTAAACATTATATCCAATGGCCCTTCAAGAGACTTCTCACCATGCCCGGTGCAAAGCTCCCCATTGCGATGGCTTCTGGGCTATCCGCCACATATGAACCTCTTGTGGAACCGATAGACACATCTGCGGAGAGCGGAGGGTATTTAACGGGGCATGCCGGAGCAGAACCCTGGTGTTGCCGCCCGGCAGCCCACTGCACGGAATCGCCTGCGGATGGCGGGAGGGGGTATACAGCAGGTGGAGACGGCAGGCGGGCTGTAAAATCGCGCTTCTACCCTGCAGCCGGGACGGCGGTCCCACTCCTGACCGCACAAAAGGCCGGGGATCCCACAAAGAGAGCAGCTTGTTGACCGATGACACCAATCGTATCCTTCGGAGCGAACATGAGAATTGCCCAGATTACCCCGTATTTTTTGCCGCATAACGGCGGAATGGAGATGTACGTCTATAACTTGAGCAAAGGCCTGATCGATGCCGGCCATACAGTTGAAGTGATAACCGCAAACGTCCCTCCGGGCAGAGCCATTGAGATCATGGACGGAATCATCGTCAGAAGGCTGAAGTGCATCGGAGAGCCGCTCCGAAACCCTCTCGTTCCGTCTATATTCCTCCTCCGGGACGAACTGAAGAAATTCGGGCTTTGTTGAATTCCTCC
>NZ_DAFZ01000085.1 GCF_002498065.1 Methanoculleus sp. UBA208
TATAATTTTAGGATCACCTCCTTCTTTGAGAAGCTTCTGGAACTGTTTCCGGACGAGATGAGAATTACGGTCATAACCCGGGACGATCTCTTTGCCGGCGGTTCTCTGGCGCTCCTGGACCCGGCAAGAAAGATCTTTTATGGCAACTATCTGGCAATCAACCGGGACCTCCCGAACCGGTATACTCCCGCCTACTACATCATGTGGGAGAGTCTCAACTGGGCATGGGCGAACGGGTACGAGAAATTATATTCCGGCCGGCAGAGGCTGGATCCGGATAATCCCCGTTTCCAGAACAAAGCAAAATTCGGGGCTGAACACCTGCCGATCCGGTCAAACCTGGTTATGCTCTCAAAGCCGATGCTGTTATCCTACAGGGTAAGGGAGATGCTCATGAGGAGCCGGGACGCCTGACAGCAGATATTTGCTTCTGCAGGATCGGATGATCCGGGCTAAAGCCGGGGGAGCAGCCACCGTACCCCCGCTTCATTTCGGCCTACCGGACCTCGCACCCGTCGGCGTTAAGGGACATCCCCCAGGTGAGATGGCTGGAGGCAGCCCCGGGGTACAGCAGCGCGGTATAAAGTTCGATGTACCGGCACGCTACAGACTCCCAGGTGTAATCGAGACTTGACTCCCTGGCATTACCCATGTATTGCTTCAGTTTTTCAGGGCTGCCGAGCAGATCCAGGACTGCCTGCACGATAACTTCGTTCTCATCCGTCCGGTCGAAGATCAGCGAACACGCCCTCAGCCGGTCGGCATGATCGATATCGGCCCTGACGATGGGAACCGTACCGCACACCAGGTACTCGTAAATCTTATTGGGCGAGGTTTTCACCCAGTATCTCGCGTCCGGTCTTATGAGAAGGAAGCCGATATGGGCCTTCTCGGTAAGTTCGATGGTCTTCTCCCGCGGAACATAGCCGAGGAACCGGAACCTGCCGCCGTGCTTTCTCGCGAGATCGTTGATCTTCACTCTCGAAGCCTCGTCCAGGGAAGTTCCGCCGACAGAAAAGGTCACGTTGTCGTACGTCCGAATGACCGCATCTGCAATCTCGAGAAGGAGGTCGACGTCCCTGTCGACCTGATTATTGAGGCTCCCTACGTACACGGCGTGTATGTGCTCCCCCTGGCCATCCGGGTGAATCTTTGCGGTTATAGTATCGGCATCATAAACTGCGGATGCCGCATAGTTCGGGACCGCTATGGTGCAGGATTCGGGAAACAGTCTCCGGACCGCATCGAGATGGTGCTCCGAGACGACGACTGTTCCGGATATCCACTTCTTTGCAAGGCCTTCGTAGAAGATCGGTATGGAGATCCCCAGGTGAAGCCATTCCTCGTACACCTCATGCCTGTCATAGACGACCCTGGAATTCGGCAGGCTCTTTTGTACGAGCATCGCGGCCAGCGGGAGCAGCAGGGGGTCATGAACGTGAAGGACGGATGGCCGTGCAGGATCGATATCGAGCGCCTCAAGCGCTTTACGGCACTCGTCCAGGATCTTTCGCCGCAAACAGTAACTCATGAAGTAAAGGGTCCTGACTTTTCCCTGGAAGATGAGCTGGTTTACCCTGAACCCGTTCACCCCGTACTGGGAGAATTTGCCTGGTTTTGCAGATTCGTCCGTGTAGTTGTAGTGTATCCTGCAGACGCCCACCCCCTGTTCCGCAAGGTAGGTGATATGCCTCTCAATCCGTGCGTCCTCCACTGGATGTGCATCAAGAATAATAACGTCCATACAGGAACTCCCGCCAGCACTGGCACTTCAATCCGCATTATAACTAACGATGCCCGTGCCGGTGCGTCCGCCGCCGGGATCGGGGATCTCATGAGCCAGGCACTCAAAGATGCGAGCGTATCTCGCTGAAAGGGCATCCCAGTTCAGTACCTCTTCAGCATATCTCCTCGCATTTGCGCCATGATCCGGATGTTCCTCGTCGAGGTATCGAAGAATCTCGTCCCCGGCTCTTGCAGCATCGTCAAAAGAGATTGTTCTCCCGCAACCCGCTTCATTCACTACCCCGAGGTTGGGAATATCGGAGACGATGCACGGCACCCCCGAGGCCATCGCCTCGGCAAGCGTGAGAGGGGGCATCCCTCCCTCGTACTGCGAGGTCATGATGTAATAATCGGCGCAGGCATAGAGATCGGGGAGATCCCGGTCGTGGTCGACATGTCCGAGAAAAAGGACGTTCTTCAACCCCATCCTCTGCGCCAGATCCCGCGTCGCCTCCAGGAGTTCGCCTCCACCGGCGATGCAGAGGGTCACGTCCCGGCGTTTCTTCCCGATCTGCGAGAAGGCCTCGAGCATGGTGAAAGGTCGTTTTGCGGGAGTCAGCCGCCCGACACTCAGGAGAACGGTGCCGTCCGCCGGGATACCGAACCTCTTTCGGAGCACCTTTTTGTCGGGCGACGGGCGAAAGTGCCGGACGTCGACCCCGTTTGGAATATAGGTTATCCGATCTCCTGCGACTCCGATCCTTTCCAGCTCCTCGCGAACCGGTTGCCCGACACCAGTGAAGAGGGTGTTGGGAGGCATGCGGGTCAGGCAGGAGCGCTCGATGCGGGCAACCACCGACTCATAAATATGAATGTGGAGATCTCCGACTCCCTGAGCGCTCGACCCGTAATACGTTGAGTGCATTGTCACCAGGCAGCGTGCAAACGGGTTTTTGGTAACAATGAAGGGGTTTTGAAGCCAGACGGCATCGTAATCGTTGTCTTTGAAGTGCCGTGATACCTGGTACCAGTAATTGAGCAGCCCGATAACGCCTGCCTTCTCTATCAGAGGCCAGCTGCCGAGCCTGATATCCGGGCCGGTCGGCGAACATACCGTGCACTCAAAACCCCTCCCTGTGAGCTGCTCCACGATGTTGTAGACGACGTTGGCGATGCCGGCGCCGTGGGGAAAATATTCTGTTGTGCAGACCAGCAGTTTCATGCGAGTATTCCCCTCCCCTCAAAATTGTTCCCGTGGAGAGGTTGCCGCCTCTTCATCCGCCCCTCGCCCAAGGATCTGGGCGTATACCCGCAGAATCTCTTCCGTGATATTCTCCCACGTATATCGCTCAGAACACGCGAGAATTGCCTCCCGATCCCACTCTCTGTCCAGCGCCAGAAGAATCTTCTCGGCCAGATCCCCGGGTTCGGCGGGATCGACCAGCAGGCCGTATTCATCAGAGGTGATGACCTCCGGCACCCCGCCGACCCTCGTCCCCACGAAGGGCTTTCCGCACCCGAAGGCTTCGAACATGACCGTCGGATTACCCTCGCTGAGGCTTGGAAGGACAAAAAGGTCGCAGGCGTTCAGCCAGACGGGAATCTCATCGTGCGGCTTCCCACCGGCGAGCACGACGTAATCCTCGAGGCCGAGCGAGCGAATCTGGTGTTCCAGGGTGTCATAAAGCCTTCCCGGGCCGACGATCACGCATAGGACGTCTTTGCGTTTTTTTACGACCCGGGCCATTGCCTCGATGAGGTGTTCGTGCCCTTTGACTGCGCCGTACAGCCTTCCGACGTTCAGAATCAGTTTTTTGTCCGGAGGCAGGCCCAACGCCTCTCTACACTTCCGGGTGTCCATGGGGCGGAACTTCCTGTTATCGTAACCGTTTGGAATCGAGACCACGTTTCGAAGCGGGGTGGATGCGTGGTGGTGCGCCGACACATTATTGTGCGGCAAGATGTGTCGGGCGTCGAACTCCGATAGCGCCACGGTTTTATCAACGGAGTTTAAAATAAATTGCTTTGCACTCTTCTCATAGATCTTCACGCATATGTCCTTCATGGGCTCTCCGAACATCAGCTGGCCGTGATGCGTGAGAACAAGAGGGATCCTGCAGAATCTTTTTAATACGGGAAAGGAGAGGGCGGTAAAGCTGTAGACGTTATGGAGATGAATGATGTCGAATTTCGGCTCTGTTGAAACCCTC
>NZ_DAFZ01000116.1 GCF_002498065.1 Methanoculleus sp. UBA208
AAAAGGCCCGGTGCTGTGGCCCGTGGTGGCTATCGCCCCTGGGGGAGGGGCTGACGGTGAGGGGGGAGTATCCCCCCCTCCCCTGTCCCCACCCCCCTCTCGGGGATAGCCACCACCGTCCACTGTACCGGGCTTTGTGCTCGCATCTGCTGTTTCCGTAGTCATTCATCACACATCCAGCTGTTGTCCCAGCAAATGCGACCCACTGGCCCTCGGATCAAGAAGTGCGCCTAAAGTGGGATTTAAAAAGAGAGACAGCCGGTGAAAGAGTCTTCCCTCACTTCACCGACTCTTTCACCTTGTCGACGACGTCCTGGAAGAAGCCCTTGCCCTTCTTCGCGGAGGGTTTGTGCCCCCCGATCTCGAGCAGGCGCTCATAGAGTTCGCGCTCCTCGTCCGTCAGGCGCTCGGGCACGACGATATGCACCCGCACCAGCATGTCGCCGGGCCTCGTCTGCCACCGGACGCCCTCGCCCCGTATCTTCAGCCCGGTGTTGTGCTGCACGCCTGCCGGGATGTCCAGGACGACCGTGCGCCCGTCGATCGTCTGGACCTCGACCTCGGAGCCCAGCACCGCCTGGGCCGGGGAGATATCGACGGTCGTCTCCAGGTCGTCGCCCCGCCGGGTGAACGACCTGTGCGGCGCGACGCTGATCTCGATATAGAGGTCCCCGCTCGGCGCACCGTAATCCCCGGCGTCGCCGTACCCCTCCATCCGGAGGCGCATGCCCGTATCCACGCCCGGCGGGATCTTGACCTTCACGGTCTGCCGGGCACGCCGGTGCCCGGTTCCGCCGCAGGCCTTGCACCGGGTCTCGGGGACCTTCCCCCGGCCGCCGCAGGTGGTGCAGGTGCTCATCCGGACGAAGTTCCCGAAGATGGACTGGCTCATCTGCCGCATCTGGCCGCTGCCGCCGCAGGTCGGGCAGGTGGTGGCCTTTTTGGTCTCGCTCCCCGATCCGTCGCACTCAGGACAGGGCTCGACGTGGTCGACGCCGACCTCCTTCTCGGTTCCGAACGCCGCCTCCTCGAGCGTTATGCGCATCTTCATCAGGAGGTCGGCGCCGGGGCGCGGGCCGGCCCGCTGCCTGCCCCCGCCGCCGAAGAAGGTCTCGAAGATATCCCCGAACCCGGAGAAGTCGGCACTGAACCCGCCGGAGTAGCCTCCTCCGCCGGAGTATGACCCGCGGGACGCGCTGCTGTAGGCCTCGTGCCCCATGTTGTCGTACTGGGCGCGTTTCTGGGAGTCGGAGAGGACGCTGTAGGCCTCGTTGATCTTCTTGAACCGCTCCTCGGCCCCCGGCTCCTTGCAGACGTCGGGGTGATATTTTCGTGCCAGGTTCCGGTAGGCTTTTTTGATCTCCTTATCGTCGGCGTTTCGCGGGACGCCGAGGATATCATAGTAGCTGTCCGGACCCATCGACCTCACTCTTTGACTTCGTAATCGGCATCGACGACGTTATCGTCCTTCTTTGCGCCCTCTTCCGCCTGCTGCTGCTCGGCGGCGGCCGCCTGTGCCTGCTGGTACATCTTCGTCGTGATCGCATATACCGCTTCGGTCAGGACGTCCATCTTCTGCTTGATCGCCTCGAGGTCGTCGCCCTCGAGCGCCTTCTTGAGGTCGGCGATCGCGCTCTCGATCTTCTCCTTATCCGCGGCCTCGATCGAATCTCCTGCGTCTTTCATCGCCCGCTCGGCAGTGAAGATCGCAGTGTCGGCGGTGTTCCGGAGATCGATCTCCTCGCGCTTCTTCTGGTCCTCGGCCTCGAACTTCTTTGCGTCGTCCATCATCCGCTGGATCTCCGCTTCCGATGGCCGGGAGTCCTGCGGCTTGATGGTGATCGACTGCTCGTTGCCGGTGCCGAGGTCCTTGGCCGAGACGTGGACGATGCCGTTTGCGTCGATATCGAACGTGACCTCGATCTGCGGGATGCCCCGGGGTGCTGGCGGGATGCCCGTGAGCTGGAACCGGCCCAGAGTGAAGTTGTCCTTCGCGAGCGCCCGCTCGCCCTGCATCACGTGGATCTCGACCGAGGTCTGGCCGTCGGCGGCGGTCGAGAAGATCTGGCTCTTCCTCGTCGGGATGGTAGTGTTGCGCTCGATGAGCTTCGTCGCGATGCCGCCGAGCGTCTCGATGCCGAGCGAGAGCGGCGTCACGTCGAGGAGCAGGACGTCCTTCGTCTCGCCGGTCAGCACGCCGGCCTGAATGGCGGCGCCGAGAGCGACGCACTCGTCGGGGTTGATGCCTTTGTCGGGCTCCTTCTTGAGGACTTTCTTCACGGTCTCCTGCACGAGCGGCACCCGGGTCGACCCGCCGACGAGGAGGACGTGATCGATGTCGTCGGCGCTCAGTTTGGCATCGGCGAGCGCCTGCTTCACCGGCCCGACGGTCGACTCGACGAGGTCGCCGATGAGCTGCTCGAACTTCGCCCGGGTCAGATCGATGTCCAGGAACTTGGGGCCGCTCTCCGTCGTGGTGATGTAGGGGAGGTTGATGTTGGTCTTCTGGACGGTGGAGAGTTCTATCTTTGCGTTCTCGGCCGCATCGCGCAGCCGCTGCATGGCGACCGGGTCATTCCGGAGGTCGGCTCCTTCCTTCTTCCGGAACTCGTCGATCAGGTAATCGACGACCAGTTTGTCGAAGTCGTCGCCGCCGAGGCGGTTGTTGCCGGCGGTCGCCTTGACCTCGAAGACGCCGTCACCGAGCTGGAGGATGGAGACGTCGAACGTGCCGCCGCCGAGGTCGTAGACGAGCACCGTGGAATCGCCTTCCTTATCGATACCGTAGGCGAGGGCGCTCGCGGTCGGTTCGTTGATGATCCGGAGCACTTCGAGGCCGGCGATGGTCCCTGCATCCTTCGTCGCCTGCCGCTGGGCGTCGTTGAAGTAGGCGGGCACCGCGATGACGGCCTTCGCGATCTTCTCGCCCAGGTACTCCTCCGCGTCCAGCTTCATCTTCTGGAGGATCATCGCGGAGATCTCCTGCGGCGTGTAGGTCTTGTCCCCGATGGTGACTTTGTCGCTCGTGCCCATCTTTCGCTTGATCGACTGGATGGTGCGGTTCGGGTTGGTGATCGCCTGCCTTTTCGCGACGTTGCCGACCAGCCGCTCGCCATCCTTGGTGAACGCGACGACGGACGGGGTGGTCCTGCCGCCTTCGGCGTTGGCGATGACCGTCGCCCGCCCGCCTTCCATGATTGCCATGCACGAGTTGGTTGTCCCAAGATCGATACCCAGAACTTTTTCCGAAACCATTGTGTTATTCCTCCAATCCTCTAGATACTACAACTTTTGCGCATCTGATGACCTTGTCCTGCATACAGTAGCCGCGGACGGCCTCGTCGATCACGGTGCCCTCCTTTGCATCCGAAGGGACGTAGGCTATCGCCTCGTGCCGTTCGGGGTCGAAAGGAAGGTCCCGGCATTCGATGGGCGTGATGCCGTGCCGCTCGAGGATGGTCTCAAAGAGTTTCCTGATCTGTTCCATCCCCTCCGTGAGGGCTGCACCGTCTGCTCTCTCCGCCCGCTCGAAGTTGTCTACGACCTCGAGCAACTCCACCGCGAAATTCTCGATGGCGAACGTCGTACGGGCGTCGAGTTCCCTGTCCGTTCGCTTCCGGTAGTTGTCGAAATCCGCCGCAAGGCGCAGATAACGGCTGTTAAGGTCGTCATATGCCTTTTGCAGCTCTTCAAGCGCCGGAGATGCTGCATCCGCCTCGTTTGCGAGATTCTGTTGCTTCTCGTTTGGTTCGGATGTATCCTCCTTCATACGCCTAACCTGTTTCAAAATGATGTTAATGTAGTAGTTCGATTATTTATTGTAATGTAGTTCTATATAATATTAACTTAAACTGCGGGCATCCGTCTCCTCTAACTGTCCAGATTTCCGATTAGACACTCATCCGCCCGTATTCTCCCGTCGATATGCGGATCCGCGGAAGGGGGACTGCTTTCACTTCCGGCCGTGCGGGTGTCCTTGGCACCGGCCCCGTCTCCCTGCCGGGGAAATACGACCGGTTCTGCGGGCAGCGCCAGATATATCTCTCCACCCCGCTCACGTGTAACCATGAAATGGGCACTGCTGTCTGTCTGGGACAAGGCAGGCATCGTCGATCTTGCAAAGGTGCTCGTTGAGCACGATTACCGGCTCCTGAGTTCCGGCGGCACCGGGGCGACGCTCGCGCAGGCCGGAGTTCCGTTCATCGATGTCTCCACCCACACCGGCTTTCCCGAGATGATGCACGGGCGGGTCAAGACCCTTCACCCGAAGATCCACGGGGGCATCCTCGGCCGCCGTGGCGTCGACGACGCCGTGATGCAGGAGCACGGCATCGAGCCGATCGACCTCGTGGTGGTGAACCTCTACCCCTTCGAGACGATGCGGGACGCGGGGTTAACGCTTGAAGAGATGATCGATTACATCGATATCGGCGGCCCGGCGATGGTGCGGGCGGCGGCGAAGAACCATAAGTACGTCGCGGTCGTGGTGGACCCCGGCGACTACGGGAAGGCCGCGGACGCCGTCCGGCGGGGCGGCTTTACGGCAGAAGAGCGCCTGAACCTCGCAGCAAAGGCGTTCGCCAGGACGGCGGCCTACGACGGCGCGATCACGAACTACCTCACCGGCATCGACCGGCCGTTCCCCGATGTCCTCACCCTCCAGTTCCCGAACGGAAGGACGCTCCGGTACGGCGAGAATCCGCACCAGGCGGCGGCGGTCTACGGCGATGCCGGCATCGCGGGAGAAGAGCCGCTCCAGGGGAAGTCGATGTCCTACAACAACTACCTCGACGTCCACGCCGCGGTCGGCCTGCTCCGTGAGTTCGACAACTGCACCGTGGTCATCGTCAAGCACAACAACCCCTGCGGCGTGGCGACCGGCGAGAACCTCCTCGGCACCTACATCGCCGCCCGGGAGGTCGACCCGGTCTCGGCCTACGGCTCGATCGTCGCGATGAACCGCGAGGTGGGGGCGGACGTCGCCCGCGAGCTCACCGGGACGTTCGTCGAGGTCGTGGTCGCCCCGTCCTACACGCCGGAGGCGCTCGAGATCATGAAGACCAAGGAGAACATGCGGGTGCTCCGGCTCCCGGAACCGGTCGTGCAGGACGAGGTACGGAGCATCGACGGCGGGGTTCTCCTCCAGCGCACAGAGCCCTACCGTGAGGACTGGCGGGTCGTGACCGAGCGGGAGCCCGACGCCCACGAGATGCGGGCGATGGAGCTCGCCTGGAAGGTCTGCAAACACACGAAGAGCAACGCCATCATATTTGCCGACGAGAAAGCGGTCATCGGGATCGGCGCCGGGCAGATGAACCGGGTCGAGTCGGCGGAGATCGCGGTCAAAAAGTCCCGGAAACCTCTCGCCGGGTCGGCGGTCGCCTCGGACGCCTTCCTCCCGTTCCCCGATACCCTGGAGGTCGCGGCGGCGGCGGGCGCGGCGGCGCTCGTCCAGCCGGGCGGCTCCATCCGCGATGCGGAGGTCATTGAGGCGGCGAACCGGCTCAACATCGCAATGGTCTTCACCAGTGTGCGGCACTTCCGGCACTGAATACCCCTTTTTTTGAGCCAACAAAACAGTTATATGCACCACCTTCTCTCCACGGCCGAAGGTGGTATGATATGGACTACGGCAGTATCATCTCCGGGTCGTTTCGTTACACGAAAGACGCTCTCTGGGGCGAATGGGGGCGGTAGGTTCTCCTGGTACTCCTCTCGCTCGTCCAGACGTTCACCCTCTTTTTACTCCCGTTCTACAACGGCTACATCGTCCGGGTGCTCTCCGGCAGGACGCCGGCCCCCGAGGTGGACGGGTGGGGCAGGCTCTTCGTCGACGGGTGGAAGTGGAACATCATCACCCTCATCTACCTGATCCCGGTGATCCTGGTCCTGATCTTCTTCGGGGGGGCTGCGGTCGTCTCCGCCATAGCGGCGCGAGGGTTGGACAACCCTGACGCATGGGCCCCGGCCGTTGCCGCCGCGATCTCCGGGATCCTGGTTGCGGCCGTCGTCTGGATCATCATATCGTTCATCTCCCTCTTCGCGGTCGTGCGGTTCGCCCACACGGGCAGCCTCGGCCAGGCGTTCAACTTCGGGGCGATCTTCTCACACATCGGGAGGATCGGGTGGGGATCCTGGATCGTCGCGGTCATCATCCTCGCCCTCATCAGCCTCGTATACATGTTCGTGATCGGCCTCATCGCCTCGATACCCATCCTCGGATGGATCATCAATCTCTTCCTCGGGGTGGCGTTCGGCATCTTCCACGCCCGTTACCTCGCCAGGGCCTACGAGAGCGCCCCGGCGCCG
>NZ_DAFZ01000076.1:0-5618 GCF_002498065.1 Methanoculleus sp. UBA208
GGAAGGGGCCGACGCCGGCGGAAGCCAGGGAGATCCTGGCCCGGTCACGAGCTGATCCGATCTGGTTCTGCCGGGAGGTCCTCGGCGACCGGCACCTCTGGGAGAAGCAGCAAGAGATCCTCCTCTCGGTCCGGGACAATACCGAGACCGCCGCAAAGGGCTGCCACTCGTTCGGCAAGAGCTGGATCGGCGCCCGGGCGGCCCTCTGGTTCCTGTACTGTTTTAAGCCGAGCGTGGTTATCACCACGGCCCCGACCCAGCGCCAGGTCGAAGGCATCCTGTGGAAGGAGATCCGGGCGGCTCACGCCCGGGCGAAGTTCCCCCTGGGTGGGACCCCGCTCCAGACCCAGATCAAACTGGCGGAGAACTGGTTCGCCTGGGGGTTCACGGCAACCGACCCGGATCGCTTCCAGGGGTTCCACGAGATCTCGATCCTGGTCATCGCCGACGAATCCGCCGGCATCATGGAGAGCATCTTCGAGGCGATCGACTCGGTCCTGACGACCGAGCACGCCCGGCTCCTCCTGCTCGGCAACCCGACGTCCTCGAGCGGCCGGTTCCTCGAGGACTTCAAGACGCCGGGTGTCGCGAAGATCAGCGTATCGGCCTTCGATACCCCGAACTTCACCCAGTTTGACATCACCCGAGACGATATCCGGACCGGGACCTGGGAGGAGAAGATCGCCGGCCGGACCCTTCCCTACCCCTATCTGACGACCCCGCAATGGGTCGCCGGCCGGCTGAAGCGGTGGGGGGAGAACTCTCCCCGCTACCAGGCCCGGGTCGAAGGCCAGTTCCCTCCCTCCTCGACCGACGCCCTGATCCCCCTGGCCTGGATCGAGGCCGCGATCGACCGGGAGATCGAGGCCGGCGGCCCGCCCGAGTTCGGGGCCGATATCGCTCGGTTCGGCGACGACGAGAGCGTGATCGCACTCCGGAACGGAATGAAGGCCCGGATCCTGGACGTCCTCCCGATGGCCGACACCATGGAGACGGCCGGCTGGATCGCCCGGCATGCCCGGGAGCAAAAACCGATCTCCGTCAAGATCGACACGATCGGGATCGGATCCGGGGTCCACGACCGACTAAAGGAGCAGAACTACCCCGTCCAGGAGGTGAACGTCTCCTCGAGTCCCCGGAATAAAGAGGACTTCCTGAACCTCCGGGCCGAGGCCTACTGGACCCTCCGGGAGATCTTCGAGGCTGGCGATATCGCCCTCGAGGGGGATCCGGAGCTCCTGGACGTCCTGGCCGGGCAGCTGGCCGCGATCAAGTACAAGATCGACAGCCGGGGCCGGATCCAGATCGAGAGCAAAGATGAGATGAAGAAACGCGGCCTCCCGTCGCCCGACTACGCCGACGCCCTGATGCTGTCCTTCGTGCCCCGGCGCGAGCGGAAGAAGGGGGCCCGAGTACTAGCCTCGCGGAGAAAAGGCACATGAGCAGACTACACGACATCAAGACCCGGGCCCTCCACCTGATCGGGGTCGGCCGGGACGAACCGACGAAGAAGACGAAGATGAAGGCCGGAGGGGGCCGGGATTTCTCCCTGAAGGGCCACTTCAATGCAGAGGAGAGGACGCCGGAGAAGGTCAAGGCGCTCAAGAACATCTACAAAAAGGGCGGGATCTACGCCGAGGCGCTCGACCAGTACCCCCTGTACATGTTCTCGAACGGCTACCGGCTGGAAGGCGACGAGGTCCTGAAGAAGAAGGTGCAGGCCCGCTTCGACCAGATCGATATCGAGAGCGTCCTCGAGATCATGACGATCGAGGCCCTGGTCACGGGCGACGGGGTCGCCGAGAACGCTAGGGGGAAGGGGTCCCTCGCAAAGGAGATCGTCGCGGTCATCCCCCGGGGTGCGGAGACGTTCCGGATCAAGGTCGACTCCTCCGGGGACGTTCAGGAATACGTCCAGCAGTTCAACCAGGACGGCATCGAACTCGAGACCCCGATCCCCCTGCAGACCGAAGAGGTGACACACCTCCGGCTGCTCCCGGTCGCCGGATCCCCGTACGGCCTCTCGCTCCTGGGCAGGGCGATCGACGAGGTCACCCGGGACACCAAGACCGCTGAGGCGACCGCGTCGGCCATCTGGCGGCACGGGTATCCGAAGTACGATGCCACGGTTACGAACGGTCCGGAGGAACTGGAGGTCGACGAGCAGGACCTGAAGGACGTCGAGAAAGAGCTCGAGGAGATCGAGGCGAAGAACGAGTTCGTCCACGACGGGACGGTCACGATCAAGAACCTCGATCAGCTCGGCGCCCAGCACGTCGGGGAGTACAACGACGCGACCCTGGTCCGGGTCTGTGCTTCCCTGGGCGTCCCCGAGGAACTGATCGGCCTCCGGAGGGGTTCGACCGACGCGACGGCCGTCTCCCGGATCGATGCGTTCTTCAAGCGGATCAAGACCTTCCAGAAGCGCGTCGGGCGGACCGTTGACGCCTCGATCATCGACCTGATCGTCGGCCGGCCGGGCCAGGTCTGGATCGTCTTCAACGACCCGAACCCGAAGGACTTCCTCATGAAGGCCGACGCCGTCGGGAAGGTGCTCGCACCCTGTGCACAGACCGGCGACCTCTTCGCCATCATGGGTCGCAGGCAGGTGCAGGAGTATCTCGACATCGACCCGGACAAGTGGGAGGAACTCGAGGGAGAGGGAGCCCTCCCCACGCCGCCGGCGGTGGCTGGAACCGCTCCGGAGGATCCTGCAGAATGATCTCTCGGTCCACGCAGATCCGCACCCTCGCCGCCGCGAAGAAGCAGGTCTCCCGCTCGACCAGGAGGGATCCTGTTCAGGCGAAGACCCTCCGGGTCACCTACGAGAAGGGGCTTGTCCGGTTGTTCCGCACGTACCGGACCGCAGCGGTCGAGGTCCTGACCCTCGCCCGAGAGAACGAGGCCCGGGCTCTGGAGCCTACGCCGATCCGGATCGCGTGGCTGGTTGAGGAGTTGGAACTGCTGGCGAAGGAAGCGATCCTCGGCCCGGGGGAAGTCGTCGTCAGCAACTCGGTGAAGACAGGATACCGCCGGGGGGTTCTGTATGCCGAGCGGGCGCTGGCCCGGATCGGCATCACTTCGAAGCTCGGCGAAGGCCCGGCAGACTGGCGCGTGCTCGACGTTCTCCGGGTCCGCAACCTGCAGGCGTTGAAGGGCGTTACGGCGGAGATGAACAAGCAGATCGTCTCCGCGTTGACGGAGGGGATCAACAAGGGGGAAAGTGTCGTGAAACTCGCCCGCCGGCTGCGGGATCAGGTCGACGGGATCGGGATCCAGCGAGCCCGGCTCATGGCCCACACGGAGACGATGTACGCCTGCAACGAGGGCGCCCTGCTCCGGTACAGGCAACATGGCATCAAAACGATCGAGTGGCTCTGTGCTGGCAACCCCTGCACCAAATGTCAAGAGAACTGCGGCAAGCCGTTCCCCATCAATGAGGCCCCGCCCTGCCCGCTGCATCCCAGGTGTCGGTGCACGCTGCTTCCGGTCATCGACGATGACCCGGGGGGATCCTGATGGCCGTCCCGATCACCGTCTACCAGGACCCCTGGCTGCCCGAAGGCCTGGCCGCCCTTCTCGACATTCCCGACATCTGGGATCTCCGGGACGTCGTCATCGGCGCCCCGGCGTCCCTGACCTACCCGCTCCCGACGTGGGGCTGGGGTCCCGACTGGGTCGGGTTCCCGCTGGTGCCGGCGTCCGGGGAGGTCTACCTCTTCCCGCAGGAGGACCGCACGACCCCGATCCGTGGATGCGTCTGGCGGGGAGGAGCGTCGGTCATGGTCTGCCCGGGGGAGTCCGTCCGGGTCATCCAGGCCAGGCTGATCCACGAACTCCTCCACCTCATCGATGACGGCCGGCACGATCCCGACGGGATGGAAGCCTGGCTTGAGACGTCCCGGATCCGGGCCTTTGCCTACACGATCACCACCCGGACGGGGCTCCTCGACCGGACGGCCTGGGAACGGATCTTCTATGAATCGCTGATGAACGACTGGAAAAAAGGAGGATACACAGAATGTGGCAACCTACGCTGGATGTAACAGCAATCGGGCCCGCGACCTACCGGTTCACGACCCCAAGCCCGCCCGCTCTCCCTGACGAGACGGAATTCGTGATCCAGGACGTCGATCCCCAGGATCAGCCTATCATCCACAACGTCGCCGGGCAGGCCTCTATCGAATACACCTTTCCGCGGGCCGGGCAGTTCCGGGTGACGGTCCGGACCTACCGGACACGGCCGGACATCCCCGGGGTCGATGAGTTCGGCACAGCAGGACAGATCATCCGGATCGCGGCGCCAGAACCCGAGACCCCGGCAGACCCCGATCCCGGCCCCCTCCCGGACGATCTCCCCGAACCCGAACCAGACGAAACCCCCAAGGAGGAACCCATGGCAAACCCCTCTGGCGACCGTCTGATCGAACTCGCGATCTGTCTCGGGGAGCGCCTCCTCGAAATGGAGATGACCCAGGCCCGGGCATTTGTCCTCGGCCTGGTCGCGGGGACGGTCGGGACATACGCCTGGGCCTTCTGGCTATGAAAATTGTAATTAAATCGTGATGCCCGATGCCGAGAAACCGGACCTTCACCCCACGCGAGCAAGCCTACATCCTGTCCCACGCCGGGAAGAAGTCCTGGGGCGAGATCGCCCGGGACCTCGGCCGGCTCTACCCCCAGGACAACGGTGGCCGGCGGTCGCGGAAAGGGGTGCAGGGGTTCGCCCTACAGAAGCGGGCCCGGGTATCGGTCGTCCGCCAGGTGAGGGTCCCGGCCGCCCTCGTGGACGGTCTGGACCTCTCGAACCAGGATCTCTCGAAGATTCTGACCGAGTCTCTGGTCCGGATCCGAGGCCGGCAGTCAACGGCCCCGCCTTTATAGTTCATACAGGCTATACGCCCCCCTATCCTACAGAGTAGGTAATGCCGAACGCTCCTACTCACAGACTGCTCCAGGTCGAGTTCGGTACGTCTCAGATCAAAGAAACTCCTGACGGGGGCCTGAAGGTCTTCGGCGTGAAGCTGCTCGCCGAGGGAACCTGGACGGACTCGAACGTCGGGAGCCCCCTGTACTATCCTGTTCAGACGCTCCAGGCATACGCGACGAACTGGACCGATCGATCTCTCTGGATCAGGCACTCCGGGATAACGCCCTGGAGCATCACCGACCGGATCGCCGAGATCGAGGATATCCGCTTCGAGTCCGACGCGGTCGTCGGCGACCTCTTCTTCCACGGCCGGACACAGAACTCGAAGGACTCGATCGCGTACATCAAATACTGCCAGGAGACCGGGCGGCCGGTCTTCGTCTCGGTGGAACACACCGGGAAAGAACGCTTCGACGCCGCCAAGTCTCGCTGGGAGGCCGAGAGCCTGGTCTTCTATGGGGCAGCTCTCGTCAATCGAGGGGCCTGCAAGAAGTGCAACCTCCCGACCAGGAAAGAAGGGGAAAAGGAGGACGAACTCATGGACGAGAAGAAACTCGCCGAATTTGAGGGCCAGATCAAGACCCTCGCGGAAACGGTCGGGAAACTGACCGAAGGCCTGGCCGGAGTGATGAAACACCTCGATGCCCAGGCGGTACAGATGAAGACCCTCGCGGAGAAGACTCCCGAG
>NZ_DAFZ01000076.1:5947-15304 GCF_002498065.1 Methanoculleus sp. UBA208
GAGAAGACTCCCGAGGAGAAGAAACTCCAGGAAGACCTCGTAGCCGCGCTTGAGCGGATCAAGAAACTCGAGGAGACGCCGAACCCGAAGACCGGCGACCAGGGCGAAGACCGCGAACTGGCCGCCCCTGCCGAAGTGCCCGTCCGGGTCCAGAACGGGGTCATCTCCTCTGAAGGGAGGGCTCTCTGATGACGGATATCGCCGCCTTCCCGACGATCCGGAACCCGGTCGACCAGATCGGGCTCGTGCTCGGCGGTCTCGCCGGCGAGACGATCAAGGCCGGCCAGGTGGTCGGCTACGCAGCGACCGGCGTGACCAGGACCTTCGTCTGCATGGACGAAACCGCGGGAGAGTTCCCGATCGGGATCGCCGGCCACGACGCGGTCTCCGGGGAACCGCTGACCGTCTACGGCCTCGGGTCAGTCTGCCGGGTCGCCGTCGCCGACGACACGACCGGGATCGACGCCGGCAGCCTCGTCATGACGAACGCCAACGCCGTGAAAGGCACCGTCTGCGAGTTCACGCCCCGGGCGGATCTCGCCTCGACGGTCATCGACGCGACCAACGACACGACGATCGATCATCACGCCTGGGTCGTCGGCTACGCGATCGAGGATATCCCCGGAGACGGAACCGGCCTGATCGTCGTCTGTCCGATACCTGTCCTCTACTCCGACCATGCGGTGGTGGTATAACATGAACACGCTCAACTATGACCCGACCCGTCTCCTCGAGACCTACTTCGAGATGTGGGACAAGGGAATGGGCCGGCAGAAGGAACTCGCCGAGAACCCGACCCTCGTCCCCCGCGCACTGACCACGAACCACGAGGGGAAGGTGCAGTCCGTCCGGAAGCTCCTCCTCTCGACCGAGATCGAAGGAACCGCCCTCGTCCCGACCACGTTTTACAACACCGTGATCAAGGGCGCCCGGGCCGTCTGCGCCGTCCGGGGGGACATCGTCCCCTGGTACAAGATGACCGGAAAGACGCTCCGGGTGCCGAAGGGCGAGACCGGGGACAAGGCTCCGCGGGTGAACGAAGGGGCGCCGTTCAGCCGCCGTACCCAGAACTACGACTACATGGACTTCGCGGCCGAGAAGTACGGAGAATGCCCCACGATCACCGCCGAGATGATCGCCGACTCGCAGTACGACGTCATGGCGCGGGAGGTCGAGAACACTGGATACCGGCTGGAGAACCGCCTGAACTACGAGGTCCTGAAGCTCTACCTGGAGACCATGAAGACCTCCGCGCTCGAGCACGACACCGCCGGCACCGACCAGGGTCTCGACGCGTTCGCGATGGCCCTCGGCAAGCTGAAGGAAGCCGGCTGGGAACCCGTGGGTGCGATCCTCCACCCGGAGGCCGAGGCGAAGGTCCTTCAGGACTTCATCCCCCCGAGTTACTACATGGGGCAGCAGATTGCCCTGCAGGGCTTCCAGCCGAAGCAGCTGCTCGGGGTCAACGTCGGCATGACCGGCGTCGCCGGCGGTCCGGATACCTCGATCGGCGAGTCAAGCGCCTGGACCTACACCTGGGGCTACGCGGCCGACGGCGAGATCGGGGCGCTCCTCATCGGCTCCGGCGCCGGCGGCGTCGGCATGCGCCAGGACATCACGATCGAGAACTGGAAGGACAACCTGCACCAGCTCGACTCCGCGAACGTCTTCATGCGGTTCGGCTGTTCCGCCGGCACCGAGACCGCCGTCGTCCGGGTTGAGTTCTGATCCCGGATCCCCTTTTTTTCAGGAGGTCGGGATGATGGTACTCAGCACACGTAACCAGGGGAAATACCTGACGAAGAGCCACCAGAGAGACCTCGCCGAAGCCTCCGACGACCGGACGCAGTTCACGGCGGGCGAACTCGAGATCCTCGAACTCGCCGACGACCAGGGGCACCTCAAACCGACTTCAGTCGAGACGGTTCCTCTGGACCCTGCAGGGTCCCGGAAGCGGATCCCGATTGCCAGGCTGCCCCTCTACGGGAGGGAGACGGACTGATGCCCTACTCCCTTCCAGCCGATGTGGTTCTGGAGTCCGGGACGACGCTCGACGAGGGCACGCTTGTCTCCTTGATCGCCAAGGCCGATAATCGGATCGACGCCGTACTTAGGGATTCTGGGCTGACCGGGACTACCGGAGACTCCGATCTCGAAGTTGCGTCGGTACACTTCACGATCGCCAAGATCGTCGACCGCTCCCGGCTCACGAACGAGCGGACGAACTCGCTCAACCTCGGGGGAGACCTCACGATCGGGAACAACACCCAGAACGAGATCGACTACCACGAAGGTCTCGGCCGGGAGGCCGTCGGTCGATACATCGCCAGGACCCGGGTGCGGGGATCCCGCATCAGGAGGGTAAACGGATGATCCCGCCGGCGCTCCTGATCCACACCTGCACGATCACGCACCAGGAGCCCACCGGGGAGGTCGACGCCTACGGGGTCCCGGGCGTCACCACGACGACGCAGACCGGCGTTGCGTGCAGGTTCACGAACCCCGGTAGCATGACGAGGCGCCTGGACCTCGACAGCGGCAGCGTCTTCCAGACGTTGCCGGGAGTCCTCTTCCCTGCAGGGACGGCGGTCGCCGAGCGGGACACCGTTTCCGCAGGGCCTGCCGGGTTTGACAAGACCTACTCCGTCAAGGCGGTGAAGGCCATCTACGGCCCGACGGCCATCTCGCATCTGAAGGCCGAACTGGAGGCGGTCGGATGAGCCTGCCTGACAGCAGCCTGGGATCTCTGACCGATCGCGAACTCCTGCTCCTCATCTACGGAGAGGTGAACGCGATCGCGAAAGCTCAGACCGACATCGAGGCGAGGGTGCGCATCCTGGAGGCTGCGAACAACCAGTCGATAGGGCGCATTGCTGCGACCGGCGGCGGGTCAGGCGCGATCGGGGGCGGCGTGGCCGTGCTCCTCCTGAGACTCATGGAGTGGTTCTGATGGCCACGATCGAAGGCCTCGATCGCCTCACCCGGAAACTGCACCGGCTCGCCGAGTGCACCCCGCAGCCGACGCTCGCCCGCCACGGCGAAAAGAACATGCTTCGGGTCGAACGCGTGGCGAAGCAGCGTTGCCCTGTCGGCAAGAGCCGGCCCGGCTACACGGGCGGTCGGCTCCGGAACAGCATCGGCACCCAGGCAGTCGAGGCAGACGACGGCGTCGAGATCCGGACCGGCACGAACGTCGATTACGGCCCCTTCGTCGAGTACGGCACCGGCCGTCGAGGGGCGGAAGCCGGCGTCGACCATCCCGACGACTACAACTACGGGCCGAAGCCCGGCACGGCGCCGCGGCCCTTCCTCCGCCCCGCGTGGGATGAAGAGAAGGTGAACGTCGTCCAGGGCCTGGCGAAGGACCTGCAGAAGACCGTCAGGGAGGCGGTGCGGTGAGCCTCATCGACACCGCCTGCAGAGCGGTCCTGGCCGCCAATGCAGGGGTTACGGCCCTCGTCGGCCAGAGGATCTATCCGGACCGGCTGCCGACCGAACCCACGCTCCCGGCCCTGACCTACTCGCTGATCTCCGAGGTCCTCGACGCCCACATCTCGGGCGATCGGCGGGCCCGGGTGCAGGTCTCGTGCTGGGACGACCCCGAAGAGCACGCCGGCGTTAGATCGCCGGCAACAGTCACCGCAGTCGCGGAGGCGGTCATCTCCGCGCTCAGTCGAACAGCGCTGCAGAAACAGGTCTCCTCGTGGACCCTCGGGGCCACCGCCTACACCGTCACGAAGTGCCGGTGCACGAATGCCCCCCGGCTCCTCGAGGACGAGACCGATTACTACCATGTGCCGTGCGACTTCGAGATCGAGTTCAGGACGTGAACTATGGCAGACATAACTGGATCTGATGTCCCCAGGGGACAGGAAGTGAAGTGGTATGCCGGCGGCGTTGCGACGACGGAAACCATCACCGTCGCCGCCGCTGCCGTCACCGCTGGCGGGTTCGCCCTCACAGGCACCGCCGAGTATGGATCGGTCGTTGCGACCGTTAACGGCACACCGACCGCGATTATTGAGTATCTGACCAGTTCGGCCACCCCGGCCACCGAGGCGGGCGGCTGCGATTTCGTCGGCTACACCGGGATCACAGAAGGCGACGTCGTCGTCCTCTACTACATCGATGTCGGGGCGACCACGCTCACACAGGTCGCCGCGTGCCTCGATGTCAAGTTCTCGGCATCGGCCGACACGAAGACCGCGGCCGTGCACGGACAGGCCAACAAACTCAACTCCGTCGGAGCGGTCGAGAATACCGCGGACCTCAGCGAGTTCTACTACAACCAGACCTTCGTCGCGATGTGTATCGGCGACCAGGTCACCGGCAGCCCTGCGGCCGAGAAGAAGACCTTCACGACGAGGTTCACCGGCGTCCGGAAGATCGGGGCGCTCGTCGGGAAGCGGGCCAACGCTGCCGGCACGATCGTGTACAAGTGGTTTATCGTCGGCGCCCGGGCTACCGGCCTGGACAGCGAGTTCCCGACCGAGGACAACTACAAGCGGTCGATGCGGTTCCAGGCGGACTACCTCACCGAGGTGGACCTCTCGTGAGTGGGCAGGTAGACGACCCCGCCCTTTCCACCCGGATCACTGAGCGGCAGCAGGAACTCGCGGCGAAGCCCGCCCAGGAGCTGACGGTCGCCGAGCGGCTGACACTCCGGGCCATGGAACGCCGGGAGACCCTGGTGGTCGACTCTTCGGGCGGCGAGATCGAGATTGAGATCCGGCTCCCCCTCGCCGCCGAGGTCCGGGAGATCGAGGACCTTCAGAACGATGCGGTCCGGACGGCGACCGAGATCCGGCGCCGGACCCTGCGGTTGATCCGCCTGCAGGACCGCCCCGGGGGGTCCTCGCAGGAGGACTTCGTCGCAGAACTGACCGGGGCGCAGGAGGCTCTCGAGGCCCTACAGTCCCGGGCTGCCGCGGCGAACCGCCAGCTCCTGGAACTCATCGCCGACATCTGTGTCGACGAGTCGATCACCGTCAAGTTCCTGGAGTCAGGGATGTTCGCTCCCGAGGACATCGGCGGGATCGTGCAGGGGGTCCTCAAGGCGTCTCAGGAGCGGGCTGCAGAAGCCCGGTCCTTTCGGTCGAAGTGAGTTCGGCCGGGGTCTCTTCCAGCTGTGCGCCGCCATGGGGAAACTCCCCCACGAGTTCGCTGCGTGCACTGAGGAGGAGTGGGCCTACCTGAAGGGAGCATGGAACGCCATTAACGCGAAGGAGTGACGGATGGAAGCAATCGAGAAACTGTTCGTAGGCCTCGGACTGAAATCGACCTTATCGGACGACGTCGCCGCAGCGGAAGATGACCTCGACGACCTGGAGAACGCGGCCGAGAAGACCGCCGCGAAGATCGCCCAGGACTTCCAGAAGGTCGGCGCCGCAGCGAAGCAGATCGGCAAAGACCTCACCCTCTTCGTCACGGCACCCCTGCTTGCCTTCGGAGCGCTCTCCACCCAAGCTGCCGGCGACGCTGCCGAGACGCAGAGCAAGTTCGAGCAGGTCTTCCAGGGCATGACCGCCGACGCTGAGGCGTGGGCCGAGAGCTACGGCGACGCTGCAGGCCGGGCGACTACCGACCTGCAGGACATGCTCGCCACGACCATGTCCATTGTCAAGGCAATGGGCATGGGCTACAGCGAGGGTACGGAGTTCTCTGAGACCCTGACGCAACTTTCCGTCGACCTGGCCTCGTTCAACAACACTGCGGATTCCGAGGCGTTTACGGCCCTGCGGTCTGCCATCACCGGGGAGTATGAAGCCCTGAAGCGATACGGCATTGTCGTGAACGAAGCGAAGGTTCAGCAAGAGCTGCTGAACATGGGCGTCAAGGGCGGCACCAAAGCGGCCACCGACGCCGAGAAGGCGCAGGCCCGTATGAACATCATCCTCCGGGCCACCACCGACGCCCAGGGCGACGCGGAACGGACCGCCGAGTCATTCTCGAACCAGGAGAAAGCCCTGGCTGCCGACATGAAGGAGCTGGGCGAGACCGTCGGCCGCGATCTCCTCCCGATCGCGAAGTCCGGGATCGATATCGTCCGGCAGATGATCAACGGCTACGAGCGGCTGGACGACTCGACCCGGACCGTCATCCTGATCACCGGGGGGTTCGCTGCCGCGCTCGGGCCGGCGATCTGGTTAGCCGGGTCGATGGTCAGCGCGATCGGACAGATCCGGCTTGCGATCGAGGCGTACAAGGTCTCCACCTTCGCTGCCACGCTCGCCACCCGGGGCTTCTCGGCCGCGCTCCTCACCACTCCCGCCGGCATGGTGGCGCTCGGGGTCGCCGGCCTGGTGGCCGCGCTCGCGGCGCTCACCTGGTGGATGGGCCGGGCCGAGGAGAAGGCGTTCGACATGTCCGACGCGATGGCCTACTCTGCCGACGACCTCCGGGAGATGGCCGACGAGGCGCGGAACGCGAGGTACCCGTTCCAGGACCTGCTCGACACGATCGGCACCCGGGGGGCGGAGAGTGCGTCCGCGATCGAGAAGGTCGGGCGCAAGGCGGTCTGGCTCACGGGCCCGCTCATGGGCCTGGCGCCGGCAATCGATACCGTCGAGGGCATCGCGGATGCATGGTGGAATTCTGGCGAGGCTGCCCGGGACGCCGAGGCGGACGCTCTCGATTACGCGGCAACGCTGCGGGACGCGATGGATGCGGCGGAGGACGAACTCCGGAACGCCGACCGCGCCTACGCTGATCATCAGCGAGTAGTTTCAGAGCTCGGCCGGGAGTATGACGAGCTCAAGGCCGCGATCGACCGTGCGATGGAGATGCCCGAGGACATCGATGACCAGAGCCGGGCCATCGAGCACGCCCAGATCGCGCTTGAGCGGGCGAGGGAGCGGCAGCGGAACCTCGGCCCGGATGCCACATCCCTTGACCGGAGAGAGGCCGACCTGGCTATTAGGGACGCGCAGGACCGGCTCGATGATGCCAGGAAGAGGCTCAGCGACCTCGAGGCTGAGCAGGACGAGATCCTCGGGGGGAGAACCATTGCCCAGGCCCAGGCCAGGCTCTCCGAGCTCCAGGAGCAGAAGGACGAGGAAACAGCCCTGATGGAAACGGCGCTCGAGGACCGGAACAACCTGCAGGCGATCTACGACGCGATCGCCGAGCAGAACGACGAGGACCTGCATCAGGGCTACAAGGATCGGTGGGCCGCGCTGAAGACCTACTTCGACCAGAACCCGATTCTCCGGGACATCGGCGTGGATCTCGGGTGGTTCGGCGGGAAGACCGGATCCGTCCCGGGCCTCGCGTCGGGAGGCGTCGTCACGAAACCGACCCTCGCCCTGGTGGGGGAGGCCGGTCCGGAGGCGATCGTCCCGCTACGGGGCGGCGGTAACAGTACGACCTCGATCGGCGGGGACACTCTCTCGATCGGGCAGGTCATCGTCCGGAACGATCAGGACCTCGACGAGATCTTCCGACGGTGGGAGGAGATGCAGCGGTCGAAGCGGGTGCGGCGGGGGGTGAGAGCGTGACTGTCACCTTCGACGGTGTCGAGCTGAAAAACCCGGCCCCGTTCAACCTCGCCCCGGTCGTGCTCACCAACGAGACGACCCTCCTCTCCGGCAAGACCGCGGTACAGACGACGACCGAGACCGGGTTCCGGGTCAAATTCGTGTGCTGCACGCAGACCTACAGCGACGTCAGCAACCTGCTCGCGAAGATCGGGCAGAAGGCGACGCTGGTCATCGACGGCACCTCGTATACCAACTGCGCGATCAAGTCCTGGGACCGGCTGGAGCAGGACCCGGGCGGGAACTGGTGGTACACGGTGACGTTTGTGAGGGACACGGCATGATTCAGGGAGATGGTACACTGACACTGACAACGACGATCCGCCGGAAGGACGGTCGGATCGAGGAAGAGACAGAGGAATACGAAGTGAAGGACGGGAAGGTGATACAGCATGGCAACACTGGTTAATACGGGGCTCGAGTACATCGCGAAGTTGATAAACGGCGGCTCAACTGCCCCGTTTACATACATCGCGCTTGGTTCCGGCACGACGGTCGAGGCGATCGACCAGACGGCACTGGTGACCGAACTCACGGCGAACGGCCTCGCCCGGGCGGCGGCGACCTGCGGGTATGAGGCGATCGGCAAAGCGACCTGGTCGAAGGAGTTCACCGCGACCGCCGACGGACAGACCATCAACGAGGTCGGGATCTTTGACGCTGCGACCGCCGGCCACATGCTGATGCGGCACAAGTACAGCAGCACCAAGATGCTCGACAACACCGAGAGGCTGACGGTCTCGATCGTCTTCACCGAGGGGAGGGCCCCCTGATGGTCGCAGGGATTGCCTGGAATGACCCCTCCTCCGCAGTCCTGACCGACGCGGAGGTCCCGGTCGAGACGGAATCCGATCTCTCGAGCGAGATCGACTTGAACGGGTGCGTCGGCCTCTTCGGGGTCGGGGTGACGATGACCTACAATGCCTCCGCGACGGTCGCGGCGGTCCTCCGGGTCTACGCGAAGATCGACGGGACGAACTACTCCGATGAGCCGGTCTACGAGCGGACGATGGCCCTCCGGGACGCGGGATTGGCGCACCAGCAGTACTTCCCGTTCCCGATCCCGGCCCAGTGTGTGAAGGTCGCGGTCTACAACGGGGACAACACCTACACGATCACGAGCCTGACCGCCTACGCGCACAAGAACGTCCTCTCGACGTCCTGAGGTCGCACCATGACGGCGACCATCCATCAATTTTATGAGTGGGCGTATCAGGCCCGGATCAGTATTGCCAACCCGTCCTCGACCGAGGGGTTCCAGGGCTCGATCTCGCTCGCCTGGCGCGAGGGAATGAACCCTGATTTTTCAGACGTCCGATTCTTCTCTCCGAGGGGAGAGCAACTCCCCTACTGGATCGAGACCTACACCGCGAGCACGTCAGCAACCGTCTGGATCGCGCTGCCGGCGAGCGATACGTTCATCTGGATGCTCTTCGGCAATCCGGGGGCGGAGGACGCGAGCGACGGGGATTCGGTTTTTCTCATCTTCGATGATTTTGACGGGGCCAGCATCGACACGAACAAATGGACTGTGGAGAAGAAGGGATCTGCGTCTGCGGTGGTGCAGCACGACGGGAGCGGGAATCTGCAACTCGCGGGGAAAGCGAACGTAATTTCCTCCGGGAACGTCGTATCCAAGGCAACGTTTGAAAAGGGTATCTATATTGAGTACCGGGAAAAGGTCGATCACGGCCATTATCACGATACAACCTTCGGGAGCGATACGACGCTCGAAGACCTCAGCGGAGGGACCTCGGATTGGTGGCACACATCCCTCGGCAATGGATACATTCTCTTCTGTCAGGATTCGGACACCACCGGC
>NZ_DAFZ01000064.1 GCF_002498065.1 Methanoculleus sp. UBA208
GGGGGGGGGGGGGGGGACGGGGGGGGGGCCCCCCCCCCCTCCCCTGTCTCCACGTCGGAATGAATGTCTGTAACCCCCACCCCACCCGCGCTTCGGGCTCCTCCTCCGCACCTGACGGTGCTCAAACTCCGCTCCTAGCGGAGCGTCGTTCCCCGCCCCAAGGGGCGGGGGCAGTCCGTGGCGATATCTCCTTAAAATCCGTATATAGGGATTGCGATGGGCCCGGTACTTCGCTAACATGTTTGAGACTATCCCCCGGGAGGTCAAACCCCCGACTTCCCTTCGCAACCTGGCGGTTGCTCAAACTTCGGATGTTCCATCCATTGTCCTTCGCGTTCTTCGTGACTCACACCTTCGGTGCTCAAGCTCCGCTTGCGCTCGCACTTCGCGTGAGTTTTCAGTACGGGGGCGATGGAGCCTCACGCGAAAGACGCGAAGCCGCGAAGGCATGTTCCCTTCACCCCACCCCTTTTATCCCCTACCCCCCCGACTTCTCCCCCATGCAGATTGCAGTCGTCGGGAGGGGGGACTGTTCCGTTGAGGAGTACGAAGCGGCGGAGACCATCGGCTACCTCATCGCCGGCAATCATGAGACCGTCTGCTGCGGCGGCCTCGGCGGGGTGATGGAGGGCGCCTGCAGGGGTGCAAAAGAGGCCGGCGGGACGACCGTGGGCATCCTCCCTGACACCGGGGAGGGGAACCCCTACCTCGACGCGGTGATCCGCACCGGGATGGGCCACGCGAGGAACGTCGTCCTCGTTCACTCGGCCGACGCGGTGATCGCCGTCGGGGGAGGCTACGGCACGCTCTCGGAGATTGCCGTTGCACTCAAGACGGGAAAACCCGTCTTCGGTCTACTGACCTGGAAGATAGAGGGGGTGTTTGCCTGCGCCACGCCCGAGGAGGCGGTCATCCTCGCAGTTCGCGCAGCGCGCCTGTTTCGTCCGTCTCGTAGCCCCCGAGGTCCCGGAGGATCCGCCTGAACGCCTCCGAGGAGACGGTCTCGACGAGGACTGCAATGCGGGGGTCGTCGAGCATTGAGCGGTGCATCACGAGCTCGTAGCGCTCCGTTGCCACCGGGACGAACGCGAGATCGAGTGCTTTTGCGGCACTGTAGACCCCCATTCCCGCATCAACCTCCCCGGTCCGGACGGCAAGCGCCACCGCAAGGTGCGTCGTCACCTCGCGCTCGTAGCCGGGGATGGACGCCGGGTTGATGCCGTGCTCCGCGAGACGGTGATCGAGGAGCATCCTGGTCCCCGACCCCTTCTGCCGGTTGACGAACGCCCGCCCCGGCAGGTCGTCGAACGAGAGGCCGTCGCGCGATATGATGCCCTGCTGGCGTTCTGCCACGCAGAGGAGGGCGAGGTCGGCTCCGGGCATATAGCGCTCCAGGTAATGGGTGTTGTAGGTGCCGTCGGGGGCGAGGAGGTGCATCGGGGCAGCGTGGCACTCCTGCTTTTTTAACGCGATCACCCCGCCCATGCTTCCGGCATGGGTGGAGTGGATGTCGACGCCGCGCGGCCGCACCAGGTCGGCCAGGTAGTCGAGGGCCGGGTCGTGGCTGCCGGTGACGAGCACCGCCTCCTCCGCCTCGGCGCGGGGGACGGTGAGCCGGACGTCCACGGTCTCCCCCGCCTCGGCCCCCTCCTTCTGCGCAGTGATCTGCATGTAGCCGTTCGCCCGCACCGCGCTCATCTGGACTCCTGCGCCCCGTGACTGGGGAACCGCGACCCAGTGGTCGCCAATCCTCCCTGCCGAGAGGAGGACGAACTCGTCTGTCCCGATATCCGAATGGAGGCTCGTGGTCAGCCGGGCGGCAACGCGCTCCGGCTCGCGGACGGGCATGCCGTAGCGGGAGATGAGCGGCATGACGAGCTCGCGCAGCACCGTCGCCGCCGCAAGGGGATAGCCGGGGAGCCCGACCACCGGCTTTCCCTCGATCCTGCCGATGATCACTGGCTTTCCGGGTTTGATGGCGACCCCGTGCGCCAGCACCTCGCCGAGTTCCCGGACGACATCGGCGGTATAGTCCCGGGTCCCGGCGGACGAGCCCGCCGAGACGAGCACGATATCGTTCTCGGCGACGCCGCGCCGGACGGCGTCCCGGATCAGGCCGTAGTCGTCCGGGACGATTGGGTAACGGTGCGCCTCCACGCCCGCCTCCGCAAGGACCGCCGCGGCCATCAGGGTGTTGCTCTCCACCACCTTCCCGGGCGGAGGCATCTCGCCTGCCGGCACGAGTTCGCTCCCGGTGGGGATCAGGCCGGCCCGGACGTTTCGGACCGCAACCTCCGTGACCCCGTAGTTCGCGAGCGCTCCTGCGTCATGCGGCCGGATCCGGTGGCCCCTCGGGAGGATCATCTCCGACTCGCCGATATCCTCGCCGACCGGGCGGATGTGCTGCCAGGGGCTGACCGGCTTTCGAACGGTATAGGTCTCGCCGTTAATCCAGACGTCCTCGATCATGATCACCGCGTCGTAGCCGGGCGGGACGATGTTTCCCGTATTGACCCTCGCCGCATCCGGGAGGGTCACCGGCCGCTGCTCGCTCGCGCCGACGGTATCGGCGCTTCTCACCGCGATCCCGTCCATCGCCGAGATGTGGATGGCGGGGACCGAGAACCGGGCGAATATGGGCTCTGCGGTGATCCTCCCCACCGCCCCGGCATTCACCGGGACACGGACGGCCCCCGGAACCGCCGGAAAGGAGCGCTCCACGAGTGCCAGCGCCTCTGCGAGCGTTATGACCGAGAGGTAGCGCTTCACCACAGGATCACCTCGACCTCCTCGCCGACCTCGAACCCCTCGCTCGACGCCGGGACACGCACCAGCCCCTCGCTCTGCACCAGGGTGTTGAGGAGCCCCGACTTCCCGAAGACCGGCGTGGCTTCACCGCCGCTCGTGCTGACCCGGACGTAGTCCTCCCGCCCCCGGCTGGAGGGGACGTTCTGCGTCAGCCGTGCGCGGACGGTCCGCCGGGAGACGGCGGTCTGGCGCATCGCCGCAAGCAGGTGGTCGACGATGGCGACGAGCACGACGAAGGCCGAAGCCGGGTGCCCGGGGAGCCCGATGACCGATTTTCCCCGTGCTGTCCCGATGATGGTCGGCTTTCCGGGTGCGAGAGCGATCCCGTGGACCAGCACCTCGCCGAGTTCCGCGATGACCGCTGCGGTGTTGTCCCGCTCGTCCTTTGAAGACCCTCCCGAGACCAGCACTGCGTCGCACCTTTCAAGCGCCGAAGCGATCGCCCGCTTCAGCACGGCCCGTTCGTCCCTGACGATCCCGAAGTAGACCGGGTGGCAGCCCCGCTCCGTCACGAAGGCGCCGGCGAGGTAAGAGTTCGCGTCCCGCACCTCGCCCGGCCCGGGTGTCTCGACGACGGGAACGAGTTCGTTCCCCGTGGATACGATCCCGATCTTCGGCATCTTCGCCACACAGACCCGGTCGGCGCCGACAGCCGCGGCAACGCCGATCTCCCGGGGCGAAAGCACACGTCCCCGTTCAAGGATCACCTTCCCTGCCCCGAAGTCCTCGCCCCGGAAGACCACGTTCTCGCCGGGTGCCACCGGACGATGAATCAGGACGTCGTCCCCGATCTGCTCGGTGTGCTCGATCATCACCACCGCGTCCGCGCCCCCGGGGAGAGCGCCGCCGGTGGGGACGTACAGGCACGATCCCCGGGAGACCGTTCCCGCGTCCGCGCTTCCCATCCCGACCCGGCCACGGCACTGGAGCATCGCCGGGATGGCCTCGGAGGCCCCGGTGGTCTCGGCCGCGGCGACCGCGTAGCCGTCGACCGTCGACCGGTCGAACCCCGGGATATCGATATCGGCGCGGACGTCCCTCGCGAGAACCCGGTGGAGCGCGTCTTCGAGCGGAACCTCCTCGCACCCGGGCAGGGGCGCGATCCTCCGCACCGTCTCCACGGCCTCGCCGACGGATACGACCTCAAGAAAGAGGCTCATCTGAAACAGCCCAGCTGGCAGCCCCGGATCTTAATTCTTGGCTCGCGCTGGTTGCAATACCGGGCGATATCCATCTTCGGGATGCTGTACTTCTCCGATATCTCGAATGCCTGAGGGCAGGTGATCTCGTCTGTTATGCCGTATGCCTCGAATGCTTCCCGTATCTTATCTTCGTCCATAGTACTCACATGGTCTGTTTGCAGGAAGATAGGATTTACTATCGCGTCAGTCAAGCATTATCATTTAGCATGCAGCCGACCCACGTGTACCCGATGCGGATCGCGCTGATCAATTCGAAAATGGACGTTGCGGGAGTAAACATCCGGGATAACCTCCGAACCCTGCTCGCGGCAGGCGGTCGATGGCCGCTTGCGGACGGTCACGAGCTGGCGTTCCACGAGGTCGCAGGAAGGCTGATCCACCAGGACCGGATCGACCGGGAGGTCGATGCCGACCTCATCATCTTCATCTCCCGGCACGCGAGCGTGCAGCCCGTGCCCTGCCTGACCGTGCACGTGACCGGCAACTACGAGACCGCCGACCTCGGCGGAGAGCCGGGAATGCTCGCGCCGGCAGCCCCTGCATGGATGCATGTAATCCTCGGCAACCTCGCCGCCCGGGCCCCGGAGGGGTACCGGGTCTCCTACGAGGTGACGCACCACGGCCCGACTGCGCTCTCGACGCCGTCGCTCTTCGTCGAGATCGGGTCAACCACCACGGAATGGACCGATCCGGCCGCCGGGATGGCGGTGGCGGAGAGCATCCTCTCCGCGGCGCCGGGAGAGACGATCAATCTCATCGGCTTCGGCGGAACCCACTACGCCGTGCGGCAGACCGAGATCGCACTCTCCTCCCGGGGCGCTTTCGGTCACATCGCGCCGACCAGGCAGTTCGGCGCCGTCAACCCCGTCCTTCTCCGGGCGATGCAGGAGGCGAGCAGTGCCGTGGCCGCTTACATCGACAAAAAATCGCTCTCTACCGATGAGGTCGGGCGGATCGAGCGGATGCTTGGCGAAGCCGGGCTCCTCCTTCTCTCCGAGTCGGAGATCCTCGAAGCCTCGCGCCTCGAGTGGAACACCTATCTTGCGGTCAGGGCGCTCGCCGAAGAGATCGCTCCCGGGTCACGCATTCGTGTCCACGATCTTGCAGGAGAGGGAACCCCCGTTGCGGTGCAGATAACCCCTGATCTGATAGAAGAGGTGATAAAAAGCAATAAAGCCGGGTTTATTGACGCTCTCGATGAATTACCGGTCGCTCACCTCTCAAAAGATTCCACAGAAGTTTTACCGATGTTTATCTGCTTTGAAATCGGGTCGTCCCGACTCGCAAGTGATATAACTACCCTGTGTGTAAAACTCTTGCTTATCTGTGAAAATGCTGTTATCGACGGTGATCACCTCGTCCTCCGGAAGGTGCGGTTCGACCCCGAGAAGGCGCGCAAACATGGGGTTCCAAAGGGGCCGCTCTTCGCCATGCTTGCCGGTGGGAAAGCGGTTGAGATCGAGGGACGGAGGATCACACCCGATGCAGTGCAGACAGCCAGCGTAAAGCGGATACATATCCCGGGATTGGAGAGTTACATATGAAATCCATCGTAGAAGAGGCACTTTCACGGGCACGCGAGGAACAGCGCTTTGCTGAGCCCACGGAGGTCGACAAGGACCTTGAGGATGTCCTCATGGAGCTCCGTACTGAGATCGCAGTCGTCGGGTGCGGAGGCGGCGGTTCGAATACGGTCACCCGGATGGCGGAGGAAGGCATCAACGGGGCGCGGCTGATCGCTCTCAACACCGATGCCCAGCACCTTATCCGGACACAGGCCGAGACCCGAATTCTCATCGGGAGACAGAGGACCCGCGGCCTTGGTGCAGGCTCGATCCCCCAGGTCGGCGAGGAGGCGGCCCTCGAGAACGAGGACGACATCAAGCGGGCCGTCGAGGGGTGCGATATGGTCTTCATCACCACCGGGCTCGGGGGCGGCACCGGTACGGGCTCCGCACCCGTGGTCGCGAAGTCCGCACGGGAAGAGGGCGCCCTGACCATCGCCGTGGTCACCCTGCCGTTCACGGCCGAAGGCGCTATCCGGGGGCAGAACGCCGAGGCCGGCCTTGAGAGGCTCCGCGAGGTGGCGGATACCGTCATCGTCGTCCCCAACGACCGCTTGCTCGAGGTCGTGCCCCGCCTTCCGCTCCACGCCGCGTTCAAGGTCTCGGACGAGGTGCTGATGCGGGCGGTCAAGGGCATCACCGAGCTGATCACGATGCCCGGGCTCGTGAACCTCGACTTCGCCGATGTCCGGACCGTCATGGAGCGGGGAGGCGTCGCGATGATCGGGATGGGCGAGAGCGACAGTGAGGACAAAGCCGCCGACTCGGTCAAGAAGGCGCTGCGCTCCCCGCTGCTCGATGTCGACATATCCGGCGCGACCGCAGCGCTCGTCAACGTGGTCGGCGGACCCGATATGACGATGTCCGAGGCCGAAGGCGTCATCCAGGAGGTCTACGACCGCATCGATCCCGATGCCCGCATCATCTGGGGTGCCCAGGTCGACCCCGACATGCAGGGCAAGATGCGTACGCTGCTCGTGGTCACCGGCGTCCGGTCACCACAAATATATGGGAGAAACGAAAAGAGTATGCCACGTATGATGAAACAGTTTGAGATCGACTTCCTGAAGTGAGCCGGTATGATGGATTATAAAGAGACGTTGGAGGAAGTAAAGTCGTTCAAGATCGAGGAGGAGCTCTTCAAGAAGTACTGGCGCGTGCTGAAACTGGCACGGACGCCGACCCGCGACGAGTTCTCCAAGATCGCCATCGTGGCTGCGGCCGGGATCATGCTCATCGGCCTTGTCGGCTTTATCATATACGAGATCCTTCTGGTATTGCCCAAATGATGGATATGGCTGAGAGCGCAAACAGAGTATACGCGATCAAGACGACCGCGAAGCAGGAGCGGACGGTTGCCGACAATATCGAGAAGGTGACGAGGGAGCAGAAAGACATCCACGTGATGGCCGTCATGGTTCCCGAGGAACTGAAGGGCTACGTCCTCGTGGAGAGTCCCGACTCCATCGCCCGGATAGAGCAGCTGGTGGAGCTGATCCCCCATGCGCGCGCGGTGGTGCAGGGCTCGACGGCTCTCTCCGAGGTGGAGCATTTCCTGGTGCCGAAACCGGTGGTCAGCGGCATCACCGAGGGCACCATCGTCGAGATCATCGCCGGCCCGTTCAAGGGTGAGAAAGCGGTTGTCAAGCGTATCGATACCGGAAAGGAAGAGATTACAGTCGAACTCTACGAGAGTATGGTTCCGATCCCGATCACGGTTCGCGGCGACTCCGTTCGCGTCGTGGAACGCTCGGAAGACGCTTCCTGAAGAATAGTTCTCCTCCTTCTTTTTTGCCCGGGCACGGGTCGTTGCACTGCCGGCGGTGATGGTTTCCACCGCCCGAGGCCGTCCGTTCGTGCGGGCTCCGGGTGCCGCCCGGGTACCATACTTTAAATTCTCTTACGTTGACCTTAGATAACCCAGGCAACTATTCCCCTGAGGAATAATAAGCTGGTGAACTTGTATGGCAGAAACGGTCGAGGTATTGGTACCCGGCGGCAAGGCAACAGCAGGCCCGCCTCTGGGCCCTGCGCTCGGCCCTCTCGGTATCAATGTGAAGGCTGTCGTCGACGATATCAACAAAAAAACAGCCGAATTCAACGGCATGCAGGTGCCGGTGACGGTCACGGTCGACGATAAGAAGAACTTCACGATTGAGGTGGGTATTCCACCCACGACGGCGCTCGTCATGAAAGAGGCCGGTATCGAGAAGGGCTCGGCGGAGCCGGGTGCTTTGGTGGCAGGAGATCTGCCGTTGGAGGCCGCTGTCCGTATTGCCCGTATGAAATTTGATGGCATGCTCTCGTACGATCTGAAGTCCGCGGTCAAAGAGGTCCTCGGAACGTGCGTGAGCGTCGGCGTCACCGTCGAGGGAAAAAAGCCCCGCGAGATGATCCAGGCCGTCAATGACGGGGAGTACGACGGCGTACTCGTCGCATAGATGTCAGACAACCATAGAAGATCGTGAGGTCGTGTACTATGGAGGCAAAGGATGGTTGATAAAACCAGTATACAGGAAGCCGTGGAAACGGCCCTCTCAAAGGCTCCGGAACGGAAGTTCAAGGAGAGCGTGGATATCACCGTCAACCTCAGGAATATCGATATGTCCCAGCCCAAGAATCGTATCGATGAGACGATTCATCTCCCGAACGGTTTTGACAACGTCAAGATCGCCGTTCTCGGGAAGGGCGACATTGTCACCCAGGCAAAAGAGGTGAACGTGGACCTTATTATCGGACCTGAGGAGATCGAGCGGCTCGGGGGGGAACCCCGTGAAGCGCGTAAGGTGGCGGAAGAGTACCGGTTCTTCCTTGCCGAGACGGCAATGATGCCTCTCGTCGGCCGTTATCTCGGTGTCAGGCTCGGTCCGCGCGGGCGGATGCCGATGCCGGTTCCGCAGGGAATGGATATTCGGCCCATCGTTCAGCGTCTGAGGAGCTCCGTGAAGATCCGGACGAAGGACAAGAAGGTCTTCCACACGAAGGTCGGAACTTCCGGGATGGAGCCCGAGCAGATCGCCGAGAACATCGACACGGTTCTTCGGAGGGTTGAGTCCGTTCTGGAGAACGGGGCGATGAACATCCACTCGGTTTACGTGAAGACGACCATGGGGCCGGCAGTGAGGGTAATCTGATGGCACTCTATACGCACCACCTGCCCCGGTGGAAGAAGGAAGAAGTAGAGGAGATCAAGCGCGGCATCGAGGAGCACACGCTCGTCGGCGTTGTGGACATGTACGGCATTCCCGCCTCGCAGGTCC
Source organism: Methanoculleus sp. UBA208 (assembly GCF_002498065.1). Classification (GTDB taxonomy): domain Archaea; phylum Halobacteriota; class Methanomicrobia; order Methanomicrobiales; family Methanoculleaceae; genus Methanoculleus. Next base: position 8,836 of record NZ_DAFZ01000064.1, read on the forward strand.
AGCATATCCGGCGGAACCTCCGCGGCACGGCGAGGGTGAAGATGGCCCGCAACACGCTGATCGAGCATGCCTTAAACGAGCTCGGCGGTAGCGTCGCGGCCCTCAACGACCACGCCGAAGGCCAGAGCGCCCTGATCTTTACGAACGAGAACCCGTTCAAACTCTTCAAGCTGCTTGAACAGACCAAGACGAAGATGGCGGCGAAGCCCGGCGAAACTGCGCCGGAAGACATCGTCATCCCGAAGGGCCCGACCAGCTTCAAGCCCGGCCCGATCGTGGGCGAACTCCAGCAGGTGGGCATTCCCGCAGCCATCGAGGGTGGAAAGGTCAAGATCCGCGAGACGAAGACGGTCGTGAAGAAGGGCGAGGTCATCAACAAGAAGATTGCCGACGCTCTCGTGAAGCTCGGTGTCAAGCCGATGGACGTCGGCCTCATCCTGCAGGCCGCATACTACCGGGAGACCATCTTCACGCCGGACCTGCTCGCTATCGACGAGGAAGCCTACGCAAACAACATCGCGCTCGCGGCCCGGCAGGCGTTCAACCTCTCGGTCAACGCCGTCGTCCCGACCAGGCTCACCGTCGCGGCCATCATCGGCAAGGCGGTGCGCGAAGCCCGGAACGTGGGCGTCGAAGCGAGCATCTACGAGAAGGATATCGTCGACCTGATCATCGGACGGGCACAGCGCGAGATGCTGGCCGTCGCGCTCGCGGCACAGGGCCGTGGGTTCGAGCTCGATGAGGCGACCCTGAAGGCGGCATCGGCTGCGACCGCTGCGGCACCCGCGGCAGCCCCGGCTGCTGCCGAAGAGGAGCCCGAGGAAGAAGAGACGGAAGAGGAGAAGAAGGAAGAGGACGAAGAGGGCGGCATGGCCGGTCTCGGTGCCCTCTTCGGCTAATATCATTTCAAAAAGAGGTGAATGAACTATGGAGTATATCTACGCTGCACTGCTCCTGCACAACGCAGGCAAGGATGTAACTGAAGAGAATGTGACTGCTGTCCTGAACGCGGCCGGTGTCGAGGTCCAGGACGCCCGCGTGAAGGCGCTCGTCGCCGCACTCGAGGACGTGAACATCGAGGAGGCCATCAACAAGGCCGCCGTCGCGCCCGTCGCCGCTGCCCCCGCCGCAGCCGCTGCACCTGCAGCCGCCGCGCCCGCAGCCGAGGAAGAGGCCGAGGAAGAGGAGAAGAAGGAAGAGGAAGAAGAGAGCGGCATGGCCGGTCTCGGTGCCCTCTTCGGCTAAACCCTTTTTTTCGCCGGTAGTTGGCCGGTGTTTTATCGATCCGTGTGTCATCGTAGTCATTCGTTGAGCCGTATCTCCTTTAGCAGATTCCCCGATACTCGCAGGCTACAGGGGATGGCTCGTTTAGACGGTCTGTTCCAAAAATGAGTTGGGAAAGAGGTTTTTACGGGTGATATTGGGTGAGATGTCGGGCTGATTTTTCCTGTATTGATCGTTGCACCTTCGTCCGGGCAGCCCCTCAGAAATGCCGATCCAAGATTTTATTTCGGTCAGAGGCTACTTATTGGTATTCACCAACCTTGTCGGGATGAATTGCGGATAAGAGCGTTAATGAGAAATTATCGACTGAACAGAACCTTCTTACCGAATATATCCCTGACAACCCACAACGCAGGTTGGAACTTTGCAGCGTAACGTGATCGACGAAACAGGGGCAATGTCTGGAGATATGAATGTTCAATTGCGGGAGATAATGTGTCTTCCAGCCGAGACCGAGTGGATCGAGTTCAAGGAAGCAAAAAATAACTATGATTTCGATAAAATTGGAAAATACTTCTCAGCATTGAGCAATGAAGCCAACCTGAACGAAAAGCCTGCAGGCTGGCTTATCTTTGGTGTCACCGACAAACTGCCCAGAGAGATTATCGGTTCAAACTATCGGCTCACTCCACCTGGCCTTGACCGCCTCAAAGAGGAGATTGCACGGCATACGAATCACCAAATGACATGTTCCGCCATTCATGAACTCATGATCGATGGGAAGCGAGTGATTATGTTTGAAATCCCTCCAGCCGCACGCGGCATCCCGACAACATGGAAAAGTGTTGCCTATGGTCGTATCCATGAGTCACTCGGACCTCTTGGCCTCCATGAGATTGAAGTGATACGCAGACAGGCCCCTCTGGATGACTGGTCGGCAAAGGTGTGTGAGGGAGCCACTCTTGCGGATCTCGATCCTGAGGCAATTGCCTTTGCACGGGAAAAGTACAAAGAGAAACACCAGGAATTTGCAAGCGAAGTGGATGAGTGGGACAACATTTCGTTCCTTGCCAGGGCACATGTCTGTCGTCAGGGTCGGATTACGAATGCTGCAATAGTTCTCCTGGGAAAGAGTGAGGCCGCACATCTTCTTTCACCAGCAATTGCGCACATTACCTGGGTTCTCAGGGATAAGGACGAGGTGGAGATCGACTACGCCCATTTCGAGCTGCCACTGATACTCGCCGTCGATAAGATTTTTAGCAAGATCAGAAACCTTACTGTCCGCCATATTTCGGGGGAGACGCTGTTCCCACTTGAGGTAACACAGTACGATCCCTGGGTCGTCCGTGAGGCGCTACACAACTGTATCGCCCATCAGGATTACCAACAATCTGCCCGCATTACCGTGACTGAGAGGCCGGATTCCCTGATGTTCACGAATCGTGGCGATTTTATTCCGGGAACTGTCCAGAGCGTAATCGAGCGTGATGTGCCACCGGACCAGTATCGGAATCCCTTTCTTGCTGGCGCGATGGTAGAGTTGAAGATGATCGACACCATCGGCAGTGGGATCAAAAGGATGTTTCGGATACAGCGGGATCGTAATTTTCCGATGCCTGATTATGACCTTGGTGAAACCGGGGTGGTGAAAGTCACAATTCCCGGCCGGGTGATTGATGAGAGATACACGCGGATGCTCATCAAACGGAAGGATCTGACGCTGATGGATGTGATTACTCTCGATAAAATACAGAAGGGCTACTCCATCACGCCTGAAGAAAGAACCGGTCTCCGGAAGAAGAAACTCATTGAAGGGCGGCATCCGAATCTCTATGTTTCGGAGAGTGTTGCGGCCGAAACCGACACACGCGCCGATTATATCAGGAAGCGGTCGTTTGACAGGGCGCATTTCAAGAGTCTGGTGGTTGCGTACCTAAAGGCCTACCATGAGGCAAACAGAGCGGAGATTGAAGACCTGCTGCTGGACAAGGTCTCAGATGCGCTGAACGAGGAACAGAAACATCATTTCATCAGGGATCTACTTCAGGAGATGCGCAAAGATGGGACAATAATGCCTATTGGGAGGACTAAAGCTGCAAAGTGGGTTCTTGTCCCTGATCAGGTGCATGATGCATGATTGTTGAATGGATTGTAGATGATTGTAGAAATGATCTCAGATGTCCTGCCATTTTTTGTTAGATTGAGGCTGGATCTTGTGTAATTTTTAACTGCGGTTGCATCAGATTGTATCAAATTGCATCAAATTACATCTGATTACGTACATTGCACCAGAATTACTCCTAACCGAAAGATGTGGACAAAGGGAGTGTTAAATTTCTGCAAAATCAGTGACGCTCAGGGCCTTCATCCTATCCATCTCAGTCCGTATCCATCCTTCAGGCATCCCCGGATTCCCCCTTCACTCCTCCACGCTCCCCCCGTAGACAACCTGCCCGAAGCTGATGCACCCGTCGCCGAGCGGATAGTCCTGATTCATGATGAACTCGAGCCCGGCGGTGCGAATCTCGGTCCGGATCGTCTCCCGGATTGCCCGGTTGTAGGCCACCCCGCCCGAGAGCGCCACCCGGGGGATCCCCCGCTCTTCGGCCGCCCGGACGGCCATCGCGGCGACGCCGCGGGCGAGGTTGTACTGGATCGATGCGGCGATGTCGTTTGCCCGTTCTCCGGCGGCGGACCGCCGGTGGGCCTCCGCGAGGAGCGAGCGGGTCGAGAGAACCTCGCAGTTGCCGCCGTCCCGCCGGTATTCGAGGTCCCAGGCCGAGGGCTTCCCGGCGTGCGCCGCCGACTCGAGTTTCATCGCCGGCTCCCCGTCGTAGGTTCGCTCCCGGCAGATCCCGAGGAGGGCCGCGGCGGCGTCCAGCACCCTGCCGGTGCTCGAGGTCGCGGCGACGTTCAACCCCCGCTCCACCTGCCTGACGAGGACGGCGAGCTCGATATCGCTCCAGCCCCGTGACGCCAGGATGTCCCGGACTTCGGAGGTGGGGAGGATGCCGTAGAGCATCCGCTCCGGGAACCGGGTGGCGAGGTCGCCGCCCGGCATCGGGACGACCTCGAGGTGGGCGACCCGGTCGAGGTGAGGGACCTCTCCCGCAAACACCTCGCCGCCCCAGATCGTGGCGTCGTCGCCGTAGCCCACGCCGTCGATCGCGATCCCGACGCACTCCTCCCGGGTCGTGGCAGCGATGTGCGCCCGGTGATGCTGGACGGCGAGGAGTTGTGCCCCTGTCGCTTCGGCGACCTCCTTCGCGTAGCGGGTCGAGAGGAACTGCGGGTGGAGGTCGTGGACGACTCGGTCGTACCGGGCGCCGGTGAGCCCGCCGAGCCTCTCGGCCGTCTCCTGCAGATAGGCGAGGGTCTGGGGGTTCCGGACGTTCCCGACGTGGGGGGAAGTGATGCAGAAACCGCCTTTGTAAACGGAGATGTTCGCGTTCAGCTCCGGGCCGACGCCGAGGATGCATCCCCCGGCGAGGTCGATCGCCTCCCGTTTCGGGGCGAGGCCCCTTGATAAACGGATAATGTAGCCGTCCCGGACGACAGAGTCGTCGCACCGGTTGACGATCCGGCGGTCATGGGTGAGGATGCAGTCGACCTGCCCCGAAAGACGCTCAAGAGCGATTCCGAGATCGGTGATCATCGGGTAGCCCGGCAGGTTCGCGCTCGTCATCACCAGGAGCGGATGGGCGAGGTTCGCGAAGAGGAGGTGGTGCAGCCCGGTGTAGGGGAGCATGCACCCGATGGTGTGGAGGCTCGAGATCGCCGGGTGGGATGCGGAGTCCCGTTTTGCGAGCACCACGATCGGCCGTTCCCGGGAGTGGAGGGCCTGCCGCTCCTCGTCCGAGACGGCCGCGATCCGCTCCACCTCCTCCGGGGTTGCCATCACCGCGAGCGGCTGCTCCGTCCGGCCGAGGCGGCGTTTCAATTCCCCGGCGGCCTCTTCGATGCAGGCGATATGGAACCCCCCTATCCCCCGGATGGCAACGATCGAGCCGGCGTCCAGAAGGGCCGCCGCTTCCCGGATGGGGTCCCCCGCCACCGGCGTCCCGTCGGCCCGGAGTAGGGCGAGGTGCGGTCCGCAGGCTGCACAGGCGATCGTCTGGGCGTGGTGGCGCCGGCACGACGGATCGGTGTAATCGCTCCCGCAGGCGGGGCAGACCGGGAACTCCGCCATCGACGTCCGCTCCCGGTCGTAGGGGATGGCGGTGATGATACTGTACCGTGGCCCGCAGTTGACGCAGGAGGTGGCCCAATAACCCTCGTATCGTCCCCCCTGTGTGAAAATATCGGCGATGCAGTCGTCACAGGTGGCGACGTCGGTCGGGATGAATCCCGAGAGACTCCCGGAACCACTTTCGAGGATGGTAAACGTGTCGGGAGGGTTACCGCGCAGATTCTGGACATCTACGGAATCTATACGAGATAACGGCGTACCTTTCGAAACAGCCTCCAGGAACTCCTCGAAGCGGTCCCCGAATGCGTGGATCTCTACCTCGCTCCCGAGGTTTTTGACGGTCCCGGTGATCCCGAATTCCCGTGCCTTTGCATAGACAAAGGGACGAAACCCGACCCCCTGAACGATGCCCCGGATGATGATTGTGCCACGTGTATGCATTGAAATTTCAGCAAAAATTTATGGAGTTATACAACGATATAACAATAGGGTATCGCAGTGACGGGACATATTAAAATTCTTAACGATCCGGTGGAACTGGTTCCTCTTCTCATAACGTTCAATAATGCTGACTATAAACGGATCTACGAACTCTTGAACAAGGCCTGGCTGACCGAGGGGGATCTTGAGGCGTACGCCGGGACCTCGACAGTGACCGAGTGCCTCTCTATCCTCAAGAAGGGAAACCTGATCGAAGAGCAGTGGCGGATGCCGAAGCCCGGAGAGAAACCGACAAAAGAATACCGGGCGACATACAGCAAGTTCAGAGCTAATTTTCAGTGTTCTATGGGCGATATCGGGGATCTGCTGCATATCGCCGTATCGAACGACGAAGGTCTCCGCACGATCGTGGATTCGGTCCAGCAGGAGATCGTGGCCGGGACAACTTCTATCGGCGATATATCCCGTAAATACGGGGTCAGTCCGATCTTCATCAAAGGACTGGCGAAAAGGATCCCCGGTCTCGACGTGAAAGGGCAGGGAATGGTGTTGCTTGACCGACCTCACTGACGATCCCCTTTACGTCATCCTGCGCAGCAAACGGGAGGCCACCCGGTTCCAGATTCTCGTAGAGATCGCCGAACACCAGCCGGCCGTCCGCCAGCAGGAGATCGCCGGGAAACTCGGCGTGACACCCCAGGCCGTCTCCGAGTACATCCGGGAACTGGTGGACGAAGGGCTGGTCACCGCTCACGGCCGGGGCCGTTACGAGGTGACGAAGAACGGGATCGAGTGGGTCCTGCGGCACGCCGAGGCGCTCGAGTCCTATGCCCGTCACATCAACCGGGACATCATCCAGCAAGTGGCGGTCTGGACGGCCATCGCCCGTGACGAGATCCGGAAAGGAGATACGGTCGGCGTCTTCATGCGGAACGGATGGCTTTACGCGACGAAAGAAGAGCAGAGCGCCACCGGGCTCGCGACCATGGACGCCCAGGCCGGGGAAGATCTCGGGGTCGCCCAGCTAAACGGCATCATCAAGCACGAGGAAGGGCTCGTCCATGTCTGCAAGGTCCCGCGGGTAGAGCGGGGCGGGTCCCGGCAGGTCTCGACAGACCTCCTCCGGGATGCTGTCCGGGACGCGGAGATGGTGGGCGCTGTCGGCCTTGAGTCCTACGTGGCCCTCAGGAGGGCGAATATCGACCCGGACATGTTCTTCGGCTCCCGGGAGGGCGTCATCGAGGCGGCGTTCCACGGCCGGGAATGCGCAATTCTTATCGTCGATGAGGAGTTTACCGATTTCCTCAAGCGTCTGGAGACGGTGGGGCTCACCTACACGATCCACGACCTGATCCCGCCATGAAGGTCATCGTCCAGCCTCAGAAAGGCACGTATAAGCTGCTGTTTGTCGAAGGCGGCCGCGTCGAAGGCTCGGGATTCGTCGATCTGTCCGCGACCCCGAAGGGCCGGCGGCCCAAGAACTTCAAGATGCGCCGCCGGGGCAAACAGCTCAAGCCCACCCCGACCAGGGACCTGATCGCCCTGCTGCGCCGGTCTTCGGTTCTCCTTGCGGCGAAGAGCCCTGAGTTCGAGTCGTTCCTTGCCGACCTCCAGATCCCGGCATCCAGGATCGATATCTGCCGGTACTGCCAGCTCGAGGACCGGTTCGTACCCGTCGATAAGGCGACCGGTGTCAGGTACGGCGGGGAGTGGATCTGCATGGAGTGCGCAAAGCGCGAGATGCGCCGGGAACTCGGTTACATGGGGAAGTTCGGCGGCTCGGTGCTGGTCCATCTCGAGAAACTCCTTGCCCAGGTCCGTGATCTCGACCGGGTGCTGGCGTCGGTAGGGCCCGACCGCCCCGACCGGACGCGGACGCTCTTTGACCGGCTCGAGGCGCACGAGGTCCAGAAGACGGCGCATATCACCGATCTGGCGCTCCCTCCCGCATTCGCGAAGTCCGCCGGGGTCGAATACCTGATGCCCGTCCAGCAGCTCGCCGTCCAGGACGGGCTCCTCGAAGGGCAGCACCTCCTCGTCGTCTCGGCCACCGCGAGCGGCAAGACCTTCATCGGGGAGATGGCCGGGATGAAGAACTTCCTCGAGGGACGGGGAAGGATGCTCTTTCTGGTCCCGCTGGTCGCCCTCGCGAACCAGAAGTATCAGCGGTTCCGTGACCGCTACGGTCACCTTGTCCGGGTCACCCTGCAGGTCGGGGTGAGCCGCCTCAACCTCCCCGAGACCCGCCCGGCGGGAGACCGGGACGTCAACGCTCCCGTGGTGGTGGGGACCTACGAGGGGATCGACCACGCTCTCCGGACAGGCAGATCCTTGAAGGATATCGGGACCATCGTCATCGACGAGGTCCAGATGCTCGAGGACCCGGAGCGGGGCCACCGCCTCGACGGGCTGATTGCCCGGCTCAAGCACGTCGCTCCCGACGCCCAGTTCCTCTACCTCTCGGCCACGATCGGGCTTCCCGGACTGCTTGCGGAGAAACTCCGGGCGAACCTGGTCCGTTACGCGGACCGGCCGGTCCCGCTCGAGCGCCACCTCATCTTCGTGGAGCGGGCGAAAAAGATCAACTTCATCAAGCAGATGGTCGCCGAGGAGTATAAGGTAAAGTCGTCGAAGGGCTACCGGGGCCAGACGATCGTCTTCACCAACTCCCGGGCGCGCTGCCACGTCATCGCCGACGCCCTCGGAAAGAAGGCCGCCCCCTACCACGCGGGGCTGACCTCCCAGGAACGCCGCGACGTGGAGCGGCGGTTCGCGAACGGGGAGATCGCCGCTGTGGTCACGACAGCAGCGCTTGCCGCCGGCGTCGATTTCCCGGCGTCCCAGGTGATCTTCGACGCTCTGGCTATGGGCATCCAGTGGCTCACCGTGCAGGAGTTCCACCAGATGATGGGCCGGGCGGGGCGGCCGGACTTCCACGACCTCGGCCGGGTGGTCATCATGGCGGAGCCCGGCGGATCCTATTCCCGGACGTCCGGCAAGACTGAGGAGGAGGTCGCCGTCGGCCTCCTGCGGGGCGAGATGGAGGAGGTCGCTCCCGAGTATGATATGGAGCAGAGCACGGAGGAGTTCGTCGCGAACGCCGTGGTCTCGAACGGCGACGAGCAACAGATTATCAGGATGAACCGCACGATGGTCGGGACGCTGGAGCCGGCCCTGCCCACGCTCCTCGATTACGGGCTGGTCCGGCGGCGGGGCGGGCGTATCGAACTCACCGATATGGCCCGGGTGATGGCCGAGCACTTCATCGGCGCCGAGCGCCTGATCGAGATCAAGGATCTCGTCCGGCGCATGGACGATGCGGCCGAGATCGTCGCGGAACTCGAGTGTGCCGAGGAGAAGACGCCGTAGGGGTTTTTTTCGGGACTGTCGGGGGAGCCGGCCGGAAAAGATGGCTCTCCCAAAGACCCGCGATTATTCGTGGTTTCGAGTTCCTTTGTTCCTGGTTTCACGTTTCGGGACATTATAATGCCCATGCACGGATTCCCACTGGATATCG
>NZ_DAFZ01000053.1 GCF_002498065.1 Methanoculleus sp. UBA208
GAGGGTTTCAACAGAGCCGAATATTGATATATTACCTGGAAGTCTTTTGATTGATTCGGGTTTACTGCCTCGATCAGTGATTTATTGCAGGTGATCCATACGATCCGGAATTCATCACAATAATATTTAACAAACTTTTGAAAGAGATATTTACTATTGTCAGAAAATTTTTGACCCAGGGGTCCGGAGAAGACTAAAAGGTCATTGTCTTTAGGCCACACGAAGTCCATAGATTTAAAGACAATTCGTCGGAAGTTGCATAATGCCCATAATGGACGCGCAATTAAATTTCTTTCGAGAAAACCGAACGCCCTTGTTCTATACGACATAGTTTCTCCCGATATTATCCCCTTAACAACTATAGACACTGAAAAGCGTCCCTGACAATGGTACACACATCACTTACGTTTGCTGGGCGCATGTTGTTATCAGCCCTTCCCGGCGTGAGCATATTGTGAACCAATGAAAGAATTTGTTCTTCCTTTAGCCCGTATGTTGAAAAAAACCTTGGAACATTCAGGTTTAACAGTAACCTGTTCAGTGCATCTGCCAGCACTAGAGTGTCAGCATGCCCGAGACTCTGGGCAAGCTGTTTTAATCGTCCATCATCAACCTCCGCATTATATTTTAGGATCTCCGGTAGGGCAAAACTGCATGCGATCCCGTGGGGAAGGTCAAATCCGAGGGTCAATGGGTACGATATCGAATGAGCTAGAGCTGTTCGAGTCTGGCTTATTGCCATCCCTGCCAGAAGGCTTGCACTCATCATTGCCGAACGGTTTGCCCGATCATGGGACCTGTTCTTAAGTTCTGGCAGAGTTTTAAGTGATATCGCCAGCGACTGCGTTGCAAGACCAATACTTACTGGGTTTGCATTCTTGTTCCAGACCGATTCAAATGCGTGGGAGATCGCATCTAAGCCCGAAGATATAGTGAGTGATTCGGGGAGGCAGAGTGTTAATGTTGGATCGAGAATTGCTTTTATGGGAAAGAGATCGTTGCCTGTTAGAGAGTGTTTCTTCCGCTCTCGAAAGTCCCAAACTGTCGCAAAAGGAGTCACTTCAGCTCCTGTTCCCGCAGTGGTTGGGATAGTTATAACCGGGAGAGCCCTCTCGTTTTCAAGGGACAAACCCGCTCTGAGATGACCAGATAGCGTCGCTTCTTCGGGTTGGGTGAGTATACGAGCGAGGGCTTTGGCCGTATCAAGACTGCTCCCTCCCCCCAACCCAATCAGGCAGTCAGGGTCGACGTGCCTCAAGCGTTCCGCAGTGTTATCGATTGCATCGATATCTGGGTTGGGTTGTACCGTATCGCAGACAGTAGCGAGCCTATCACCCAGCGCTCTTTTCATATGGGTCACGACCCCGCGTTTAGTAAACCCCGGCGTCGTAATCAAGGCAATCCGCTGATAATTGATACCACTACTGGCCCTATCGAGGCCTTCGGGACAGAACTCAATATGAGTGGGGTTATAAAATGACCAGTTATCCATCTGATTCCTCCATTCTTACGACCCCTAAATTACCCATAAACGCGTCGCGGTTTTCCAGAGGAGTTGTTTTCGGTCGACCGAGATCCTTCCGGGAGCCTCTCTTGATCCTGACCTCAAGAAGCGCAGGGCCGTTGGCAAACCTGAGTTGGTTCATGAAATCTTTTATGCTGTCTGGTTCTGTTACCGAGCGCGCGTCCCGATAACCGCACGCTTTCGCGATCTGAGGGATATCAATATTGAGCCCAACAGTTGGCTGGCCCCCAACCGAATCGTGCGCTCCGTTGTTGAATATGACATGGATCAAATTATTCAGTCCTGATTGGCCTATCACAGCAAGAGCACCCATATGCATTATTGCAGCCCCATCCCCGTCAAAACAGATTACGCGCCGATCGTGTCTTCGTGCCGCAATTCCCATGGCGATAGAGGAGACGTGACCCATTGAACCAACAGTTAAGAAATCCTTTCCATGTCCTTCACCCCTCGCTTCCCGGTATTCGTAGAGTTCACGTGAGAGTTTCCCGGTCGTGGAGACCACCAGATCTCCTGGTTCGAGAAGATCAACGATAATTTCCATGGCTTTTTCTCTCGTTATGCAGCATTGCGTTGTACTCTCTTTCTGCAACGAGTAGTGCGAAAAGAATCCTGATTTCACCACTAAAACAACAGGCATCATCCGCTTCCGCAGGACCTGACATGCCCGGACTATCACCGATTCAGGCTCTTCTAAACTCCCATCGAGAACAAACCACGGCAACTGCAGTACGTCGAGCAACTCAGTCAAGATACGCCCTTGCTTTGAATGCTGTGGCTCGTCAGGTTTCCCGGGTTCACCACGCCATCCGATCATGATGAGCATCGGAATGCTATAGACCTCTGGATCCGCAAGTGATACCAGAGGGTTGATAGCGTTGCCCAGTCCGGAGTTTTGCATGTATACCAATGTGGGTTCTCCGGACGCCATGAACCAACCTGCCGCAAGGGCAATTGCATTTCCTTCGTTTGCGGCAATAACGTGCGCCTGCTCATCCACATGGTCAGTCACGTAAGCGCAAAAATTTTTCAATAACGAGTCAGGCACACCTGTAAAAAATGAGATACCCTGATCTCTAATCGTATCGAATACCCTTTTCGGTGAGATCATCATTTGCACCCAGGGATCAGTTCGAGTGTCTCTTTGATTGGTATAAGCATCGAATCTACCTCAAGTGACCTCTGGTGGATTAAAATACTCTTTGCTGTCTCGACCATTGCAGGATATGCCGCCCGAATTAGATGGTTCGCGTAAATGACCACGTCTACGCCCGCTCCAATGAGCTCATCTTCTGTCACCGAGTTATAGGTTGTAGGGACAACAAATAGCGGAACTCTCCGAGAGAAGTTTTTATATTCCGCACAGAAGGCAAAAATATCGTCAGGGGTCTTTGCTCTGCTATGGATGAGAATCCCGTCTGCACCAGCATCGATATACGCCCGAGCGCGTTTGAGTGCATCTTCCAGCCCTTTGTCCAAGATAAGACTCTCAATTCGTGCTATTATCATAAAGTCGTTAGTGACCTGAGCTTTCTTGCCTGCGCTGATTTTATTTGCGAAGTCCTCGATACTGTCTTGGTGCTGAACAACGTCGTTCCCTAGGAGGGAGTTCTTTTTCAGTCCGATCTTATCCTCAATTATCGCCGCTGAAACGCCGAGCCGCTCCAGTGTCCGGACAAGTATATTGAAAATGTTCCGGTTTGCCCCCTGTATCGGCATCATAAACGATAGGCTTCGTTGTCACCTCGATCAGATCGTTCAGTGTAGAGACACGTGCTGAAACATCTACTGCTTCAATATCTGGCTTCCCTTTTGCAGTTGATTCGGTGAGGCTGCTCGCCCAGATTCCATCGAACTCTTTCTTTCCTTTTTCGGTATTGATGCCAATATTTTCTACGATTAATCCGGTTAAACCATTATGTGCCTCAAGTAGCCGTACAATGGGTTTAGCATCCAAAAGACGTCTTAGTTTATTTCGTCGGAGATCTGGCGTTGTACCGTTGTTTTTCAGTGCGTGATTTAATTGTGTTGATGAAATGCCTCGTGTATAAGGGATCTCAACAAGTTGCCCTCCCCATGTTGCTAATGTGTCAATTACTGCCTGCCGTACGTATTTCTGGACGCCTTCTTGCCAATCATCTCCATGGACAACATAGTCTGGGCGGTATTTTAGCAGATTTGGAACATAATCCAGTTGTTCCTGAGGGACAACCCGATCAACCCCTTTTAGACTTGCAACAACTTCCTTGCGCTGCGCGAAAGTCATATATGGTAGACGTTTGTAACTGGCTATTGCAGCATCGGTTAGGACACCCACCGTGACCTTGCCGAGCTCTGCAGCTCGACGGATTACGTTCAAGTGGCCGGGGTGGATTATATCTGCACTCATCCCGACGTAAACTATCTTATCGCCTGGCATTCGTCTCCCTACATTTGTTTCCCTAATTATAGTAACATTCGAGTAAGCGAATATATATGCCCGTCGAAAGTTATCAACTCTATGAGGTCCTTATATTTGCTTCAAGTTTGATTGGATAAAGTTGCATATAAATTGGTTATTCACAGGTGACGCCCAGGTTATACTATCGCATATTTATTTGATATCTGGGTTGACATGGCACTAGTTCCCTCTCTCTAAGGGCACGCAATACAGGTCGTCGGGTGATAATTGCTCAATGTTATAATCGTATTCAGAGAGGAGGTCCAAACACTCATCTAATAAATTGTCGTGTACTGATAGTACAATTTCCGGTCTGATCTCCGATAGGCAGATATCAGCACCGTGCAGTGCTCTCACCTCCGCTCCCTCGACATCTATCTTCATGATGTCTGGTGAGATTCCGCTGTTCTGGATGAACATGTCAAGAGTGGTGCACTCAACCTCGATGTTACCGTCGTCAGAAAACTTGCACATCGTATGTGCAGTCCCATCAAATCGAATGATTCCAGGTGCATCTGCTAGTGCTTTTTGTACGGGGGTAACATTGATACACTTGTTGATCGTGATATGTTCAATGAGCACTTGCATGTTTCCCGGCTCCGGCTCGAATGAGATCACCTTCCCGGCGTCGCCGACAAGGGTGGATGCAAATAGTGTGTAATACCCAACGTTTGCGCCGATATCAAAGAACACCGCCCCCGCATTCAATCCACCCTGCAACCGTGTCGCAATATGCCGCTCATAGGCTCCAAATGCACAGGATGGGATGGAAGAAGTAAACTGCCATTTCTTTCCTCTGAGCACACCGAAAGGGATCCTAACCATACCGATCCCGAGTGCCTGCCCTGCCTGCATCACTGCAACTCCGGCGCGCTCCCGGATTTTTATGCTCATGTTCGTCCCCCTTCTGGGATAGAATCATCTACCAAGCCAACGATCTCCACAATCTTCCTCCCCGTCGTCCCGTCCCCGTAGGGATTCTGCCAGGCCCGCTCCCTCGCCATCATGACCCGCACGCCTTCGACAATCGCCTCCGGGTCGGTCCCCACCAGGATATTCGCCCCGACGTCCACCGTCTCCGGCCGCTCCGTGTTCTCCCGGAGCGTCACGCAGGGCGTGTGAAGAATACACGCCTCCTCCTGGACGCCGCCGGAGTCGGTCAGGATCAGTCCTGCATGCTTCTCCAGCTGGAGGAAGGAGAGGTAGTCGAGAGGCTCGACGCAGCGGATGGAGCCGGCCCGTAAGCCGAACCGCTCCATCATCTTCCTGGTCCGGGGATGCATGGGATAGATCACCGGCATCGCGTAATCGGCCGCGATACGCTCAAGACCCTTGAGGATATTGCCGAGTCTTCTCGCGTCGTCGACGTTCTCCTGGCGGTGGGCGGTGACGAGGAAGTAGCCGCCCGGGCGGACCCCGAGTTCCGAGAGAGGATCTATTGTTTCTTCGCTGATCGAGAGGTTCTGGTAGAGCGCATCGACGACTGTGTTTCCGCAGACGAAGATCTTCCCGTCAGGTATGCCCTCATGCATCAGGTTCTGCCGCGACGCCTCCGTCGGCGCAAACAGGTAGTCCGAAGCGTGGTCCGCCAGGATGCGGTTGATCTCCTCCGGCATTCTCCGGTCATTGCTCCGCAGGCCGGCCTCGACGTGCCCGACATGGATATGGAGTTTCGCTGCGGCGAGCGCTCCCGCGAGCACCGTGTTGGTGTCCCCCTGGACCAGAACTGTGCGCGGCTCCTCGTCGATCAGGACCCGCTCGATCTGGCCGAGCATCTTTCCGGTCTGCTCCGCCTGCAGGCCCGACCCCACATTGAGGTTGTACCGCGCCTCCGGGAGATGCAGCTGCTCAAAGAAGATCCTGTCCATCGAGTAGGAGTAATGCTGGCCGGTATGAAGGATGAAGTAGTTATCTCCTCTCTTTTCGTATTCCCTGATGATCGGAGACATCTTGATGATCTCAGGCCGGGTCCCGAGGATGATTGCAACGCCGCTCATGGTTCACCTGCACGGTTTTGGTGCGGTATTCCATTCATTGGTCCGGTGCCATATATAGCGCTGTTGTTGCGATTATCCCGCCAGGGTCAGCAGCTCTTCGACTCCCATCTGGGAAGACATATAATGAGCCTGATGTAAATGTAGTTAGGAGAGCGAATGGGGCTCAATATCTGCATACTTTCGGTCGATTTTCTCCCGAATGTCGGGGGGATCGCAGCACATGTCTACGAGCTTGCCAGGGCGCTCCGGGCTCTCGGGAACGACGTCACGATAGTTACGTTCCGCGATTCCCTCTTCGCTCCGGGAGAAGAGACGATCGACGGCCTCCACGTCGTCAGGGTCTACCTGCCTCGGAACACCGTGCTGCTGTATCCGGCATTTGCCCTGTTTGAATACTTCAGTGTACGGCGCATCATCAAGAGAAAGAAGATCGATCTCCTGCACTCGCATTACGTATTCCCTGACGGGTTCGTGTCGAGACTGCAGCCGGGGGTGCCCGGCATTGCGACCGAGCATACCTCTGGGTTCCTGGATCGCCTTGAGCGAGGAAGGATGCTAGGGCTGTACCGGTGGGTCTACAGCCGTATGGACCACATCATCACCCCCAGCGACGAACTTGCCGGGGCGGTCGGGTCGCTCGGGGTTCCCCGGCAAAAGATTACGTTCGTGTCAAATGGGGTGGATACGGATAAATTTTCGCCGGAGGTTCCGCCCAGGGACCTCCGGCAGCAGTACGCTCTCGCGGTGGGTACCCGGATCGTACTCTGTCCCCGGCGTCTCGAACCGAAGAACGGTGTCAAATACCTGATTGAAGCGGTTCCGGCGGTCCTCCGGCAATGCCCGGACACCTGGTTCTTTGTCGTCGGGGGATCCTATCCCGACCAGCTGGCCCTGCTCCAGAAGAGGGCCCGTGAACTCGGGGTGCAGGATCACATCATCTTTGCCGGGTCGGTTCCGAACGCCGAAATGCCCTCCTGGTATACGGCGGCGGACGTCGTGGTTCTCCCCTCCCTCAAGGAGGCGACCAGTATCGCGGGGCTTGAAGCGATGGCGTGCGGCAGGCCTCTGGTGGGGACAAATGTCGGGGGTATACCGCACCTCATTACCGACGGCAAGACCGGGGTCCTCGTCGAGCCAAGAGACCCTGATGGGCTCGCCGATGCACTGGTGCGTGCCCTGACTGACGATGCTGCGCGGAGAGAGATGGGGGTTGCGGCCCGCAAGAAGGCAGTGGACCAGTTCTCGTGGACCCGGATCGCCGGCACCGTGGAGAGCATCTACAGGAAAAGCCTCCAGGGCGTTGAGATTCGAGACAGGAAGTGGTGACAGCATGGGGATCTCAGCCTGCTTGATCACGAAAAACGAAGAAGAGGCTCTCGCCCGGTCACTTGAGATGATCTCGGCATACGTCGATGAGATCGTCATCGTCGACGGGCAGAGCGAGGATAATACGGCCGGCGTTGCCGAGAAGTACGGCGCCGTCCTGATCCAGAGGAAGTTCTCCGGCAGTTTTGCTATCGAGCGGAACTGCGGCATCGAGAGGGCGCGGAACGACTGGGTCTTCATCCTCGATCCCGACGAGACACTCGAGCCGGGGTTCCTAGAGGGCCTCCGAGGCCTTACATCCTCCCCGAAGTACGACGCCTACTCGTTCCTCAGGCACGACGTCCTCCCGGACGGAACAGTCCTTGAAACACCGTGCGGACACCCGGAGATCCATGTCAGGCTTGCAAAGAGGGACAGGCTGCGGTATTACGGTGCGATCCACGAAAAAGCGGTCGTCAACGGAAAGATCAAGTTCGTCCCGAAGGCGATCTATCACCATCGCGGCTACTTCGAGGACTACCCGCGAGAGAAGAAGGAACGCTTCGAGGCGATCGGACGGAACGCGTCAGAAGACCTCCAGGGCATGAAGATATCCTCGCGAGCGCTGTTCGTGAGGAATGTGAAACTGGTCTTTCACTACTTCAGGAACATGCTCGTCGGGATGGAGCTCTACAGGAAGGGGCCGGCCGGCATCGTCCGGGCGATACGGTATACCTACAGTTTTGCGAGTTATGGGCTGAGGCAGTACGTCCGCCTGGGCCAGATCTGACCGGGGAGAGGCCCTCCTCCCCCGTGCCGGAGCTATGCCGCCGGATCGATGAACCGGCGCAGCCAGAGTTCACAGCAGACCATACGCCAGATCTCGGACGAGTAGGGCGCCTTCCCCTGGAGAAAGGCCCGGTAACTCTCTGCTACGGCATTGGCGTCCCAATAGGGGCGGCTCTTAAACGTCGGTGACGCCAGGATCTCGAGGACCTTCTCGCTCATATCCCCCTGCATCCAGACCTCCTCCGGTGTCGCGAATCCCTTCTTGTCCATTCGGCACCGAATCGCGTCGGGCACCAGCCCCCGTATCGCTTTTCTGAGGATGAATTTGGTCACACCGTTCCGGATCTTCTGGTCGGCAGGGGTTGATGCCAGAAACTCCACGACCCGGTAGTCGAGGAACGGCACGCGAGCTTCTATCGAGAAGGCCATGCTTGTCCTGTCCTCCCAGTGGAGCAGATATGGCAGGTTCGCTCGCATCAGGTCGGTCTCCAGGACCTCGCTCAGGGTGCCGCGATAGCGGGGTGAACGGGACCCCTCCGTCCGGATCAGGCTCCGGTGCTTCTTGCGGGCGAAGAGTTGCGTCAGGGTGTACGAGAGGAAATCACTGTGGTGCCTGAGTGTCCCGAGGGTCTCGCGTGCAGCCCGCAGGATATGGAATCCCCGGGCCAGCTCCCTGATGTGGCAGTACTGGTAGGCGATGTAGCCTGCGAGGAGTTCGTCAGCTCCCTGCCCGTCCAGCACCACCTTCACCTCGTCCCGGGCAAGCCGCATGACGCAGTACTGGGAGTACAGCGTCAGGGCGGCAAACGGCTCGTCGTTGATGTAGAGCAGGTGCTCGATATCCGCCCAGATCGCATCGGTGGCCGGGTAGACCCGGTGTGACCTGACACCCGAGTTCTCCACGGCGATATCGATGTAGGCGCTCTCGTCACACCGTTTGTCCTCAAAGCAGGCCGAGAACGTATTCTGGCGCGGGGGCTCCCTGCCGGGAGAGCCACGGCGGAGCGCCCGGTTGATGAGCACTGTGAGGGTGGATGAGTCCAGTCCGCCGGAGAGGCAGGTCCCGACCGGCACGTCGCTGCGCAGGTGAAGATCGACCGCGTCCTCGAGGAGGCTCAGGAACTCACCGGACAGACGTTCGTCGGAACCGGGTTCCGATTCAAGGGCGGGATTGACGGTAACCCCCCAGAATGCCGTATGCTCCACGATCCCGTTCTCCCCGACGATCATGTAGTGTGCCGGGAGCAACTGGAGCACTCCCTTGAACATCGTCCGGTCGGTGTGGTCCGCGAGGCCCCACGCGAGGAACGCAGCGACCATCTCCTCGTCGGGGCGTCTCCCAACGTCGGGAGCGGTCCGGAGTGCCTTGATTTCGGACGCAAAGAGGAACGAGCCGCCGGCCATGGCGTAGTAGAACGGTTTGATCCCCAGGCGGTCGCGGGCGCAGAAGAGCTCGCGGCGCCGGCCGTCCCAGAGCGCGAACGCCCACATCCCGTTGAACCGGTGCAGGCAGCCCAGCCCCCACTCCTCGTATGCATGAAGGATCACCTCGGTGTCGGTCTTCGACCGGAACCGGTGTCCGCACGAGACGAGTTCCTCCATAAGTTCCCGATAGTTGTAGATCTCCCCGTTGAAGACCAGCCAGAGCGTTCCGTCCTCGTTCTGCATCGGCTGGCGCCCCTCTTCGGAGAGATCGATGATTGCCAGGCGCCGGTGAGCAAGCGCTACCATCCCGTCTACGTAGATCCCGTCCCCATCAGGCCCGCGGTGCCTGATGAGGTCGGACATCCGCCGGACCAGATCCGGATCGGCTGCTCCTCCTGCAAGATGTAGTTGCCCGGCAATACCACACATGGATAAGAACGTCTATCTGCAGGGTGATATATTTCTCTGGCAGGGTCCGGTTTGTCGCGCTGGAATGCGCCCCGGGTAAAAATAATGGTTTCCGGACCCATGGCGGTGGGGGTCGGGCCGGCTACCCGGTTCCCACCTTGTTAGACGTGCTCTCCCAGACCCGCATGTCTTTTCCGAGGTTGAGCAGCCCTTTTGCCAGGTAGGCCTGGTTCGTGGTGAAGGAGACGATCGTGTTGCTCCTCCAGAAGTACCCAACCATGGTAAGGAGGCCGAGCACCCCGATGGCGAGGACCGGGAATGCAAGGGCGAGCCCTACGATGAAGAGAGCGCTGCCGATGAAGAAGAGGGCCGGCGTTACGAGGTACATGTAGATCCGCAACGGATAAAAGAGCCGCGAGAACGGGCGCGCGTGCCTCAGGAGATCGAGATTCGCGGTTGTCGCCTCGATCAGACGTGTTGCCCGTCGGATCTTCTGCCGGTACTGCTTCTGGAAATCATGGGGTACATCTTCATATACCAGAGCCCCGGGCTCGTAAGCCGCCCGGAACCCGCGCCGGATCGCCTCGAACGCCGTATTCGCGTCGTCTGCTCCGCGCTTATCATCAATCCGCGTCACCAGATCGCGCTTGAACGCGACGAGCGCACCGTTGAACGTGTAGGTCGAATCTACCGCGCTCTCCCAGCTGCACATTCGCCCGTAGTAGTTCCTGTAAGCGCTCTCCATCTGTGCCGGGTGCGAAGGATCGCTTGGAAGGGGATGGAGGTCCCCGCAGACTGCGGCGATCCGATCGTCGCTGATCAACCGGGCAATGAGGTGTGCGAGAGCGTCATGCTCGAAGAAGACGTCGGCATCCGTTGTGACGATGATCGGGTGACGAGCCAGGCTCATTGCTTTGTTGTATGAGCGGTTCGTCCCCAGACGCTCGGTATTGGCGACAATGTGGTGAGTGATTCCCGCCTCCGTGAAGGCTTCTTCTGCAATCCGTCTTGTGTTGTCGGACGAGCAGTCATCGATGAAGATCACCTCGTATCGGTCTACCGGATAGGAGGATGCAAGGATATTCCGGACTCGCTCCTTGATCACAGCCTCTTCGTTATATGCAGAGATGATGATGCTGATGGCAGGAAATTCGAGAGGGACATGCAGTTTTTCCGGTTTCCGCCCGATATTAATCCCGATAAGGTATACTATGTATGGGGCGACTGCAGCAACGATGAGCCCTATGCCGATCCACAAGAGCATAGTATCAATTTAATGGTTTACTATTTATTATTTAGCCGGTATGATGAAAATACCCGTCTTTCTCCTCGCCTCTAACGAAAAATCCGCCCCGAAACGACGATCTGCATCTGGTGTGCGCGTGGCCGTGCGCTCAAAGCGGGATTCATATGAAACCCCGGGTCTCGGCCCTGTAGCCGTCACAGCATGGTTTTAGTGCCGGCCTCTATGTGGCTTATCCGACCTTGCGGCATCGGTCGTGCAGGCAGACACTTGCGTTCATCCTGAAAAAAGTGGTCTATTCCGTGCTGGCGTTACCGGGCTCACTCGCCTTTACCGATGCACAGGTATACGATTCCGTCTTTCTGCTGGAAGAGGTTCTTGCAGTCTACAAGAACAGGGGTACTCATACAGCTCCCGATATACCCTGCGTCCAGCCTTCTGAAGGCATCGTGGTCCACAAGGAATGCCGCACAATCAGCCCCCGAAAGCGCCTCTTCGATGTTCTCCGCCGAGGTAAACACGCCTGCCTTCGTCGCAAGGGAGGGGACGAACGGGTCGTAGACCCGCACGTCTGCCCCGAGGTTTGCGAGTTCTTCGACGATCTTGATGGAAGGCGACTCCCGCGAGTCGTTGATGTTCTTTTTGTAGGCGAGCCCCATCACAGCGACCTTCGCACCGTAAACCCGCTTGCCGACCTGTCTGAGCCCCTTCTCGATGAGGTTGACAGTGTGCACCTTCATGAACTCGTTGATCTCCCCGGAGGTCTCGATGAAGCGGGGGATGAAGCCATACTTCTTCGCCTGGTAAGACATGTAGTAGGGGTCGAGCGGAATGCAGTGACCGCCGATGCCAGGGCCCGGGTAGAAGGGCATGAAACCGTAGGGCTTGGTGGCCGCGGCGTCGATCACTTCCCAGGTGTCGATGCCCATCCGTTCGAAGATGAGAGCCATCTCATTGACCAGGGCGATGTTGACGTTCCTGAAGATGTTCTCGATCATCTTCACGGCTTCCGCCGTGCGGGCATCCCGAACCGGGACAACCCGGTCCATGATACTTCCGTAGAGGGCGGCGGCCACGTTGGTACACTCGACGTTTATCCCACCAACGACCGTCGGCACTTTATCGATGGGGTACTGCTTGTTTCCGGGGTCTACCCGCTCCGGAGAGTAGGCGATGCCGAAGTCGCTGCCGGCGACGAACCCGGTCTCTTCGAGGATCGGAACCACCACCTCATCGGTCGTCCCCGGAAAAGTTGTGCTTTCCAGAATGACGAACTGCCCCCGGCGCAGAATGATTTTGAGAGTCGAACAGGCATCCTTTATGCAACCCAGATCCGGGATCTTGTCTTCCGATAGCGGTGTTGGGACGCAAATGATGAGGAAGTCGCACTGGTGAAGGTCTTCGGGTTCAGAGGTTGGGAAGTAAGTATGTCCGAGGTATAGGGAGAGCTGCGTGTCCAAAACGTCCTGGATGTGAGACTTCCCTGCCCGGAGCCGCTCGACGGTGCCTGAACAGACGTCGTAGCCGAAGACGGTAAACTTCCGTGCAAAAGCCATTGCAAGCGGGAGGCCGACGTAGCCCTGACCGATAATTCCAATTTTTGCACTTCTATCAGTGATCTTTACAAGAAGGTTTTGCATTTGCTCCGCCTGCTTCGCTGAAATTTGACCTTGACCTGTACCCGGGTTTCAAGCCCCTTTTGCACGATGTCAGAGTGTTTTCCCCGCCTCATAGGCTCAGAAGCAACCACGTGCGCCGTCTCGGGCAAGAGTACTTTGCTACGTTCAGGGGATGGTCACTTCAATCCGGCTACCCTGGATCCGGCAGCGGTGCAGATGCCCCGGGTGCGCCGGTGTTTGGAGGCTTTCCGGGGCACTGTGCCTTACCTGTCCTGCCGCGGTGTGATCTCCGACATTAAAATATCCCTCTGCGGCACAGATAACTATATCGCTTCGATAAAATCTTATATTTATTCTCTCTCATAAAATCCGGCCACGGCACCCGTTGGATTCCGGAGGGCGATCTCTGGTGGCCTACAGCTTGCGAAGGAGATCCGCCAGGCCGCTGGCAAACGTGCTGATCGGATGCTCTTCGATAAAAAAGAGTATTTGGCCCTTCATCTTCTCGGTCAGGAGAGTTCCCGCACCGCGTCGCAGATATACGCCAGTTCTTCTTCCGTCACCGCCGGGTGGACGGGCAGGCTCACGACCGATGCCGCAAGGTCGTCCGCAACCGGGCAGGAAGCGCGCTCGTTTTCGTAGACGGGCTGCCGGTTGACGGGGATGGGGTAGTGGACGGCGGTCCCGACCCCCCGCTCCGCGAGAGCGTTCATGAACGCGTCCCTCGTGAGCGGGTAGCTGGCGGGGAGCCTCGTCACGTACTGGTGGTAGACGTGCCGGACGCCCGGCGCGACGTGGGGCGTCGTGAGTCCCGTGCCCGCAAGGTGGCGGTCGAGGTACCGGGCGTTCTCTATCCGGCGCTCGTTGAACCCCTCGACCCGGCCGAGCTGCACGAGGCCGATGGCGGCGGCGATGTTCGTCATCCGGTAGTTGTAGCCGACGGCCGAGTGAAGGTACTTCCGGCTCTGGCCGTGGTTGATGAGGAGCCGGACTTGCTTCGCAAAGCCGTCGTCGTCGGTCGTAACCATGCCCCCTTCGCCGGTGGTCATGTTCTTCGTCGGGTAAAACGAGAAGCAGGCAAGGTCGGCGAGGCTCCCCGCCCGTTTCCCGTGGTACTCCGCGCCGTGGGCCTGGGCCGCGTCCTCGACGAGGACGAGGTTGTGGTCGTCGCAGACCTCGCGAACCGCACTGACGTCGAACGGCTGCCCGAAGAGGTGGACCCCGACGATCGCCCGGGTGTCGGGGCGGACGAGGGCCGCGACCGAGTCCGGGTCGATGTTGAACGTTTCCGGATCGACGTCTGC
This sequence comes from Methanoculleus sp. UBA208, assembly GCF_002498065.1. Lineage (GTDB taxonomy): Archaea > Halobacteriota > Methanomicrobia > Methanomicrobiales > Methanoculleaceae > Methanoculleus. Next base: position 14,056 of record NZ_DAFZ01000053.1, read on the forward strand.
GAAGAGCGGTGTCGCTCCGCACATCGAGACGCTTGACGCCGTCGCAAAGAACGTGAACGCCGGGACGACCACCGAGTCCCCCGGCCCGACGCCGGCGGCGAGGAGAGCCGCATGGAGCGCCGCGGTGCCCGAGTTGACGCCGATCGCGTGGGTTGCACCGCAGTAGTCCGCGAACCGCGACTCGAAATCCGCAACGACCGACCCCTGGGCCAGCATCCCCGATCGCATCACATCGGCAACGGCCGCGATCTCCTCCTCGCCGACGAGCGGCCGGGCGACGGGGATCTTCACGGGCACCGCCTCGCTTCAGGGGGGAGCGGCCGGAACCGTGCGGGAGTCCCCACCGCGAGCATTCCCGGCGGGACGTCCTTCGTCACCACCGCTCCCGCGGCGACGAACGCACCCTCGCCGACGGTGACGCCGGGGAGGATCGTTGCGTTCGCACCGATGACGGCATCGTCCCCGATCACCGGGCCCCGGAGGGATTCGTGGGGGCCGGGCGGATAGCGGTCGTTCGTCAGCACGGCGTTCGGGCCCACGAAGACCCGGTCGCCGATCCGGGCGCCGGTGGGGATGTAGACCAGGCTCTGGAGCCGGACGTCGTCGCCGATCGTGCAGTCGCCCTCGATCACCGCCGCCGTTCCGATCGCGACCCTGTCGCCGACGGTCGTCTTTTCGCGGATCAGCACGTTATGGCCGGTCTGGAAGGTATCGCCGATAACGACGTCGCAGTAGATGATCGTGCCCGACCGGAGGACTGCGTTCCTCCCGATGGTGGTGCCGGGGTAGTCTTCCTCTCCCATCCGGTCGCGGGAAGGAAACCCGATGGTCACCGGCTCGAATATCGTCGCCCCCTCGCCGAGGGCGTTGTGTCCATACTCAATCATTCAACGGTCACGCTCTTTGCCAGGTTTCGCGGCTTGTCGACATCCCGCTGCAGGGCACACGCGGTGTGGTAGGCCAGCAGCTGCAGGACGACCGACGCGGTCAGCACCTGCACCAGAAGGTGTGTGTTCGGAATAGGGATGAAGATGTCCACGATCTCGGCAAGTTCCGTATCGCCGGCAACGCCGAGAGCGATGATCGGCGCTTTCCGTGCCTTCATCTCCTTGATGTTCGAGGCCATCACGCCGTAGGTCGGCCCGGGGGTGCAGACGGCGACCACCGGCGTCTCGGGAGTGAGCAGAGCAAACGGCCCGTGTTTCAGTTCTCCCGCCGCATACCCTTCGGCGTGGACGTAACTGATCTCCTTCATCTTCAGGGCGCCTTCCATCGAAACCGGGTAAAACGGCCCTCTTCCCACGAAGAAGACGTGCTCGGCCTTCGAACAGAGGGCGACCGCCTCCTTGATGTCCTGGAGGAGGACGTCGCCGATGGCCAGGTGCGCGTGCGACAGAGCATCGTTGAACGCCCCCTCGCACCGCAGATTGACGATCTGCATCAGAGCCGCAAGCTGTGCCGTGTAGGACTTGGTTGCGGCGACGCCGATCTCGGGGCCGGCCCGCATGAGCAGGGTCTCGTCCGCAACCCGGGTGACCGTGCTCCCCTGCATGTTGGTGATGGCGAGCGTGGGGCAGTTGCGGGCTTTCGCCATCTTCAAGGCGGCAATCGTATCCGCGGTCTCCCCCGACTGCGAGACCGCGATCACGAGGCCGCGGAGGGGCGGGGTGAAGTACTTGAACTCCGAACCCATCTCGACCCGTACCGGTATGCTGCAGAGCGGTTCGGCCAGATACTTGAAGGCCAGGGCGGTGTGGTAGGACGTCCCGCACGCGACCAGGGTGATCTCGCCTGCTTCCATGACCATCTGCCGGACGCGATCGTCGATGCCCGCCCTGATGGTCTCGTAGAAGGACTGGGGCTGTTCGTAGATCTCTTTTAGCATGTAGTGGGCAAACCCGCCTTTCCGGGTATCCTCGACGCACCAGTCGATCAGTTCGACCGGGCGCTCCACTGCCCGGCCGTCGTGGTAGACGGTAAAACGGTCGGGCGTGATGTCGGCGACGTCGCCGTCCTCAAGGAAGATCACGCGTTCGGTGTACTCGAGGAGCGGCGTCATATCCGAGGCGGCAAAGATCTCGGCATCCCCGACACCGAGGACAAGCGGGCTTGCGTCGCGGGCGGCGACGATTCTCTGAGTGTCCTCCGCTATCGCGAGGACGGCGTATGAGCCTTTGAGCAGGGGCAGGGTCGCGTTGACAGCCGCGAGAAGGTCCCCGTCATAGTGCTCTTCGATGAGGTGTGCGATCACCTCGGTATCGGTCTCGGACCGGAAGATGTGGCCGCGCCCTTCGAGCTGGCGCTTCAATTCGCTGTAATTCTCGATGATCCCGTTGTGCACCACGGCGATCTTCTTCTCACAGTCGGTATGCGGGTGGGCGTTGATGTCGCTCGGCTCGCCATGAGTGGCCCACCGGGTATGCCCGATCCCGGTGTACCCGTGGAGATTGGCCGCCCCGGCCTCGCCCTCCGAGATGCGGCCGGCCTTTTTGTAGACCCCGATCGCACTCCCGACCGTCGCGATGCCGAAGGAGTCGTAGCCCCGGTACTCAAGCCGCTTCAACCCCTGGATCAGGACCGGAGTTGCATCCCGTCTCCCGATATAGCCGACGATTCCACACATCTACATCACCCGTGTGCCGTCCTCGATGATGCCGACCACCGTCTTCCCTCCCTCGATGGTGACACTGTTACCGGCGATGCAGTTCTTAAACGTTGTGAATGGTGCCGCGCGGACTCCCTCGCCGAGGACTGCACCGAATTCCTCCTTCTGAATGCGGCCTCTGACCTCGATGAGGCTCGCGGAGGGGTGGGTGGTGGTATGGTCGGCGAGGATGCACCCCTGGCCGAAGACCGCCGAGACGATCCTCGAATGGGACCCGATCGTGACGTCGCTCATGATGAGTGAATCGCCGACGTAGGTGAACGGCTCGAGCACCGCCCGATCGCCGATGCTCGTATCGGGCATGATCACGGTGTTCGGGCCGATATTGCAGTTGCTCCCGATGGTGACGGGGCCGTAGATCACGGTGTTCGGGCCGACGGTCGTTCCGGTGCCGATGTGCACGGTGCCCCGGCGGATGACGGATGCGTCGACCGTTCCCCCGATCCCGGGAGTGATTCCCCGGAGCATCCGGCTGTTGAGTTTCAGGAGATCCCAGGGATAGACGGCATCCTGCCAGTCGTCTGCCGGGATCGCCCGTATCCGCCGGCCCGATGTGATCATGGCGGCGAGGGCGTCGGGGATCTCATTCGTCTGGAGGTAGGGGAAGACGTCGGGTTTGAACGAGTAGATTCCGGTCGATACGGTGAATGTCGGGGCGTCTTCGGGTTTTTCGATGATCTCGCGGACGAGGCCGTTCCTGATCACCACGACCCCGAAGTTCGAGGGGTTCGGGTGTTCGACCACGAGCATGGCGTTCTGCTCCTTCCTGATCCGGGCGATCGATTCCGCGTTGATGTAGTTGTCGCCGGGAAGAACGAGGAAGTCTTCCGTGATCTCTGATGCGGCCGCCCGGAGGGCATCCGCGGTCCCGAGCTGCCGCTCCTGGACGACGACCTGGATGGGAGCGTCGAGCCTGTTGAGGTGCCGGATGACGTCCTCCTTGCGATACCCGACGACAACCACGATGTCGCGGATCCCGTTCTCCAGCAGGGCGTCGATGACATACTCGATGATCGGCCGGTTTGCGACCGGGAGCATGGCTTTGGGCTTGCTCCGGGTGAGCGGCCGCAGACGACTCCCTTCTCCCGCTGCTAAAATGACTGCCTGCATCATATCACCTGATAATGGAACCGTCCTCGATGCATCCTTCCACCAGGGAGTGGGGAGCGATCTTCGCGTTGCTGCCGATGAGGCTCCCGACGTTGACCGAGCAGTTGATCCCGAAGAGGACGTCGTCGCCGATGATGGCGCCGAACTTCCTCCGCCCGGTGGTCTTCCCGCAGACCTTCACCGCACCGTTGTCGTGCCTGAGGTTTGCGACCTTGGTGCCCGCCCCGAAGTTGCACCCGCTCCCGACGATGCTGTCGCCCACGTAGTTGAAGTGCGGGATCTTTGTTCCCGACATGACGATGGAGTTCTTGATCTCGGTCGCGTGTCCGATGTGACAGCCGTCGCCGATGGCGGTGGAGCCCCGGATGTAGGCGTGGGGGCCGATGACGCAGTTCTCGCCGATGACGCAGGACCCCTCGATGTAGGTCCCGGCCCGGATAACGGTCCCTTTCCCGATGCTGACCGTCTCTGGGATTGTGCACCCATCTTCGATAGTGCCGTGCCGTTCGTGGGAGAGCGAAGAGATGAGTGCCTCGTTTGCGTCGAGGAGGTCCCACGGCTGCCCCACGTCGAGCCAGTAGTCCAGCGGGTATGTCCTGAGCGTCCCTCCCCCGATATAGGATGAGAGTGCGTCGGTCAGCTCGAACTCGCCCCGCCCCGATATCTTGAGCCCCGCAAGAAGGTCGAAGATGTCGGGGTCGAAGAGGTAGGCGCCGGCGTTGATCAGGTTGCTCTTCGGGTCTTCGGACTTCTCTTCAAGACCGGTGATGCGGTTCCCCTCGACCGTCACGACGCCGTAGTCCTGCGGGTGGTCTGTCTCGTGTATCCCCATGCAGGGAGCACCCATCCGGCCGAATTCCCGAATATCGTCTTTTTTGAGGACCATGTCTCCGTTGAGGAGGAGGAACCGGCCGTCGACCAAGCCTGCCGTTGCCCGCAGGGCGTCTGCCGTGCCGAGCTGGTGGCGCTGGGTCACGTAGGTGATCTTCACGCCGAAGTTGCTCCCGTCACCGAAATGGTTCCGGATCTCGCGCTCGAAGTAGCCGACGACAAAGATGAAATCGTTGATCCCCGCATCGCGGGCCGCGAGAACCAGGTGTTCCATCATCGGGCGGTTGGCTATGGGAAGCATCACCTTCGGACGGCGGGCGGTCAGAGGCCGCATCCGTTTCCCCTCTCCTGCTGCCAGTACGACACACTGCATACATTCACTCCAGAATACGTTTCGCTTGCTCAAGGGCGGCGTGCCCCAGGCCAAGCATCTCTTTCGCCTTTGCGGGCGTTCTTCCTTCGGCCGTGATCCGGATCTTCGGTTCGGTGCCGCTTGCACGGATCAGATACCAGCCGTCCTCGTCCTCGAACCGGATACCGTGCGTCGGCTCGTCTGCCCCCATCGCCGCCATGATCTCTCCCGGAGCATTGACCCGATACGACTCCCGGAGAAGGGTATACCGGGGCATCCGGTCGAGTTCCTCGGCGATCGACCACTCCGAGGCGATCTCGCAGAGCAGGGCCGCGGCGTAGATCCCGTCCGGGCAGTAAGAGTGCTCGGGAAAGATCCAGCTCCCCGATGCCTCCCCGCCGAAGTCTCCCCAGGAGAGGAGCTCTTCGGAGACGAAACTGTCGCCGACCGGCGTGCGGCGGACTTCCGCGACCTCCTCGATTGCCATGGAGGCGTCGACGGTGGTGACCAGCCGCTTCCGGTCGAGATATTTCGCGAAGAGCATGAGGAGGTGGTCTCCGTCGATGTAGCGGCCGCGCTCGTCGAACGCCATCATCCGGTCGGCGTCGCCGTCGTGGATCACCGCACACGCGGCCTCCCGTCGCCGGACGATCTCCCCGATGTAGGGGAGGTTTGCTTCAAGCGGCTCCGATGGACGGGCAAACCTCCCCGCGACGTTGCAGTTCAGCCCGATTACGGCTGCCCCGGCTCCGGCAAGAAGATCGGGGGTGATGACGCTTCCCGCACCGTTGCCGCAGTCGAGCACGGCCGCAACAGGCCTCTCCAGGCTGACCCGATCGAGGATCGTCTCCCGGTGGGCGTCTACCGCATCGATGGGAAAGGCGTGCCCCTGCTCGTCCCAGTTCTTCCAGTGTGTGGCGTGGAGCGCCTCTTCGAGTACGGCCTGCTGCCGGCGGGTGAACGACGACCCGTCGGGGTTGAACAGTTTGACCCCGTTGTAGGACTCGGGGTTATGCGAGGCGGTGATCATGCACCCTGCGTCAACGCATCCCGTCGCGTGCGCGACCGTCGGCGTGGGCGCGATGCCGCAGGAATAAACGGTTGCACCGGCCGAAAGCATCCCGGCAACGACGCTGTGCTCCAGCAGTTCGCTGGTCATGCGGGTATCCCGGCCGACGACGATCATTGAAGCACCGTCTGCGGTGGCTGCTCCGATACGGAGCGCGAGCTCGACGAGGCCGGGGCCGAACTCCTGCCGGATTCCGGAAGAGCCGAAAAGCATACTCCTGTATAATCCTTTCTTTCCTAAAAAAAGGTATTCATCGTCCGTAGGGACACCAGTGCTCGAGACTTATAAGGCCGCTGACCCCGGCGGTCGACGGCCCGAGGAATATCATTCGCTTCTCCGCCCGGTACTCGTCGATGCGGTCGATCCCCGCATCGGTCGTCATGCCGTCCCCGGCGACCAGGAAGAGGTCTGCCGCCTCCGGCGAGTCGACCACCTGGTCTCCGAGAGTCCGTTCGAGCACCGGCATCGGGCCGACGAGATAGACTCGTTTTCCGGCGACCTCGCGGGAGAGTTCCGCAAGGCAGGGGGCGTAGCAGTCGGGGGCGCAGGGCCGGAGTCTCCGTGCCAGGCAGAGGAACGCCGAGACGGCGTTGACGATCGCGCCTGCCGCCGCCCGCTGCTTCTGATTTGCAAGCGGCGCACCGAACATGAACGAGACCCGGGTGTTTGCCCGGAGGGGCTCGCTCGTGACGAACTGCCCGCTCCGGCCGCCGAACTGCCCTTCCATGCATACCCCTCCGGGATACTGGCAGACGTCTGCATCGTAGTTCACATTGAGCGCCACTACTCCGTCCTCGCACCCGTTGTCCGCGAGGATCGACTCCAGTTTTCCTATTGCATCGTGCCAGAAACTCACGTTTACTCCTCCATGTCCCGGAGGATCGCCCGCACGGGCGACCCGTCCGCACCTTTGACCCGTAACGGCAACGCCACCATGAAATAGTTTCCCTCCGGCACGGCGGAGAGGTCGAGCAGTTCGAGGATGACTGTCCCGCCCCCGAGCAGCCGGCGGTGGACCGAACCGTCGCCGCCGAATGCTTCGATCGAGGGGGCGTCGGTCCCGAGGCAGGTGATCCCGGCTTCAACGATGAGGTCTGCCGCCTCGAGGGAGAGCGCCGGGTAGCCGGGTTCGAACTCTCGCCGCTCAGAGAACCAGGTTTTCAGGAGGACCGTCCGGGTGCCGTCGAGACGGCCGGCGAGGCTGCCGGGACCGATGAACGCTTCCGCATCGCTGCAGTCGAGCACCCGTGCCGGTCCCGCGAGCACCCCGGGCGGGATCTCATCGACCGTCCGGCCTCCCTCGATGTAGTGCGACGGGGCGTCGATGTGCGTCCCGGTATGACTCCCGAGGGTCATCTCGGTCACGCGGTACTGCCCGTTGTCGATCTCGCGAAACCGGGGCCTGACGTCCCCGGGGTAGAGGACGGCATCCTCGGAGAGGCCCCGGGTGATGTCGTAGACCTTCACAGGGAACTTTCTCCCTTCCATCCGAACTGGCCGATCAGCGGCACGAAGCAGACGCCGCCGAGCGGGATCTTCTCCACCCTGCCTTCGCGTTTGACGAGTTTGATGAGATCCTGGCACTCCCGCGGCCCGACGGGAGCGATCAGCCGCCCGCCTTCCGCGAGCTGCTTTACCAGGGGTTTGGGGATCTCGGGCGATGCCGCCGTGACGATGACGGCATCGTACGGCGCTTCGGGAGGGTAGCCCTTCGTGCCGTCGCCGACGACGATCCGGACGCCGGTGACCCCCGCCCGGGCAAGGTTCTCTCGCGCCCGGGCGGCGATGTCCGGGAGGCGTTCGACGGAGATGACCGTGCCGGCGAGTTCCGCGAGGAGTGCGGCCTGGTAGCCGCTGCCGGTCCCGATCTCGAGCACCCGGTCCTGCGCCGACAGATCGAGCTGCTCGGTCATGACGGCGACGATGTAGGGCTGGGAGATGGTCTGCCCCTCCCCGATGGGAAGCGGCCGGTCCTCGTAGGCTGCCCGTTCCCAGTTCTCCGGTACAAAAACGTGGCGCGGGACTTTCCGTATCGCGGCAAGGACTCTCTCGTCCCTGACTCCCCGGTCCCGGATCTGGAACTCCACCATCTCCTCGCGTTTGTTCCGGTAGGGGTCGGTCTCCGCCATATTGCCTCGCGCGCGTCAGAAGCCTGATTCCGCTTTATCGATCGCGGCGTCGATCTGCTCCTGCAGGACTGCAGGCAGGCCGCTGATCTTCACATCCAAAAACCCGCGTATAATGGTTGCGGTGGCCTCCTCCTCGGAGAGCCCTCGTGCCATGAGGTACTCGATCTCGTGGCGGGCGATCTTGCCTACCGCGGCCTCGTGGGAGAGTTCGGTGCCGGTCACCCTGCCTTCAATCTCGGGAATGGCATGGATGATGCCGTCCTTTAAGATCAGGCCCTTGCACTCGATGTGGCCCCGGGTGTTATCCTTCTCGCCGAGGATGTGGCCCCGGGATATGATGGTGCCGCCGGTGGTGATCGCCCGGGTGATCAGTTCGGCGCTCGTGTGCTCGGCGCCGAGGATGGCGCGGGAACCCAGATCGAGGGTCGAGCCCGGTGTCGCGACGACGATGCTCGAGAACCGGGCCACGGCGTTCTTCCCGACCAGGCGCGCCGTCGGGTACATGTCGATCCGGTTGACCGGCTGCATGCAGACGTAGTTCGAGAGGAACGTCCCGTCCTCTTCGACGACGGTGGCGCTCCGCGGGAAGACGCTGATGCCGGGGTTCCAGTTGTGGATCATCGTGGACGTGACCTTGGCGCCTTTGCCGACGTAGATCTCGGTCACCCCGATATGCGCTCCGTGCTCTTTCTGCCAGGAGCTCGCGCAGCCGGAGATGATGTTGATCTCCGAGCCTTCCCTCGCGATGAAGATGTTGTGGACGTGCTGCACCGGCTCTTCGCGGAGGAAGAGGCAGGCCTGAAGGGGCATCTCGACCTTCACGCCTTCATGGGCGATGACGACGAGGCCCTGCGGGCTCTCCTGTTTCGCCAGGTACTGCGTATATTTGTCCTTATCGCGCGATACGGCGTTCCAGTAATAATCCTTCACCCAGTCGTACTTCTCGAGGGCGGCCTTGATGGGGATCATCTCGATCCCTTCGGCACCGCAGGTGGTCTGGATCACATCCTGGTCGATCTGGAAGAAACTCCCGCACCGATTCTGCATCTCGACTTCAAGGCCGGTCAGGGCGAGGCGTTCCCGGTCCTCCTGCGAGAGCTGCTCAATATCGGTTACATCTGTTTGCAACGTAGACACTCTCCGTATCCTTTCTCTTTGACCACGCGCAGGATCTCGCGGGGGTTCCCATGACACCGGATCTGGCCGTCGATCAGCACGTGCCCCTGATCGGCCTCGAGGTAATCGAGGATGTAGCCGGTGTGGGTGATAATGAGGCCGCTCCGGCGGCGGTTAATGATATGGACATCTTTATCGAGCAGGCCTGCGATCTCTTTGCCCATCAGGCTCATGTTCTCGAGGTCGACACCGCTCTCCGGCTCGTCCAGCATGAGGAAATCGGGCTGCTGGACCTTCAGTTGCAGGACCTCGCTCCGCTTGATCTCGCCGCCGGAGAACCCGACGTTGGTGTCCCGGGCGAGAAAGTCCTCCATATTGACCGTCTGCGCGAGCGCCTCGATCGCGTCTGCCCCCAGGTGAGACGTGGCGGCGAGGAGCTTTTCGAGTTTCAGTCCCGATATCGCGGGCGGGTGCTGAAACATCATGCCTATCCCGAGGTGGGCCCGCTCGTGGATCGACATCCCGGTAATATCCTGCCCTTTAAAGACGATGGACCCGGACGTGATCGTGTAGCCACCAAACCCCATGATGGCTTTGAGCAGCGTGCTCTTTCCCGAGCCGTTCGGCCCCATCAGGATATGGGTCTCCCCCTGCCCGATATGGAGGTTGATATCGTGGAGCTTCTCGGTGCCATCCACGCTCACGTGCAAATCACTGATATCCAGCATACGGCACTCCGTTCCATGTATTTGTCAGGGAATACATTAACACTTGCCAACGGAGCAATTACTTTTTCGACTGGTGAGAGTCCGGAGCGTAGCGATACCCGGTAAATCCCTGCGTAACGGGTGCAGAGTTCCGGGCGGACCTCCCGGCTCTTCACTTTCACCCCGCACGCGGCCTACGGTTAAGTGACGCCCTCACCTCGTTTCATGTATGGAAAGATCCGCATTCACCACGTTTGATTGTCTCGCCGAGCGGGCCGCCCGGTATCCGACTGTTGTTCGGCGCAGCCAGATGCATAAAGCGGCATACTTCGCCTCCAACGCCCCGACGAACCGCCCCCCTCTCAGGGTAGAGAGTCTGGCGTAAGTTCTCCCGGTCATCCCGCGAGGTATGCCCGGGCACGGAGGTACGACCCGGGCCGGTCGTAAGCGTGGGCGACGAGGTAGTTGTGGAGATCCACGGCAGCCTCCGCCTCAGCGAGCGGGGCGTTGTAAGCGTCTATCGCGTCGTTGTAGTCCCGGGCCTTCCGGTTGTATTCCGGGACGAGGCGGTTGTAATCCCGGATCTCCCCCGACCGGGAGAGAGCCGTCAGCCGTGCGCCGAGGACGTCGAGGGACGCTCTCTCCTCCTCGAGCTCCCGGTCGCGTGCCGCGAGTTCCGCCCCGAGTTCCTCGACCCGGTTGCGGGATGCCGCGAGGGCTCGTTCGATCGTCTCAATCTCGCCGCACGCCGCGTAGCACCGGTCTCCGCCCCCGACCGGGATCACGAGCGGGTCGGAGGAGAGGACCGTCCCGTCCGCGAGCGCCGCGGGCGGGATGCCCACGTAACTTGCGTTCGTGGCCTCGATGTAGGCGAAAGAAGTGTTGCGGTAGAAGCACCCGGTGCTCTCCACCCCGACGGCCATGTGCCCCTCGTCGCCGAAGTAGAGGAGCGCGACCCCATAACCCTCCCGTGCGAGGAGCCCGGCGAGGAGGAGGCTTTTGTCGTCGCAGTCGCCTTCGGCGTCCACGCAGGTCTCGATGGGAAACTTCGGCTCCACGATCGAGGCGTCGGTCTCATACGGGATGGACTGCACGAACGCGGCTATCAGTTCCAGGTAGCGGTCGTCGTCGAGCCCTTCCCGGTCCCGGATCTCCCGGAGGGCCGCAAGCAGATCCGCGTAAAAGGGTTCCTGGTGGGAGTCGTTGATGAACGCCAGGTAGTAGATCGGGATCCACTCCTCTTTTGAGAGGTCTTTAGAGAGGTAGAGTTGCCGATCCGCTTTCTTAGCGCCGGCGTAGACCGCCGGGTCTGGACTGACCCGGATCGTCTCCTCACCGTCCCCGAAGGGGAAGGTGTAGACCGGCGCCTGATCGAGGGCCGGCCCCTCGACCGGCACGATCGCCGGCGGGACGACCGCCGGGTGCAGGAGGCCGCCCAGGCACCCGGCGCCGAGTGCCGCGGCGACGAGGACGAGCGCGGTGAGGATCCGTTTCCACATGGTATCAGATGTAATCAGGGAGATCCGCGAGCGAGTCGATGACGAGGTCCGGCGTGATGCCTGAAGCGCGGACAGCCTCTTCCCGGTACTTGCCGGTCCTGACCAGGATGCCTTTCATCCCGGAGGCCCGGGCGCCGCCGATATCGGTGACGATGTCGTCGCCGACCATCGCCGCTTCGCGGGGGTCCGCCCCGATCTCGCGGAGCGCACGACGGAAGAACGCCGGGGAGGGTTTCCCGATCACCTCCGCCTCCTTTCCGGCGGCGTACTCGAGCGCGGCCACGAAGGGGCCGGCCGAGAGCATCAGCCCGTCCGGCCCCATCCAGTACCGGTCTTTCTCGAGCGCGACGAGGTCTGCACCGTCCACGAGAAGGCGGAAAGCCCGGTTCAGGCGCTCGTAGGCGAGGCTGTCGGCCGCGTCGGCGACCACGACCGCATCGGCATCCTCCTCAACGGCCGTGATGCCGGCCTCCTCGAAGTCTCTCCGGGCGTCGGGAGTGGTGAGGAGGAAGCACCGGGTCCGCCCTCCTTCCCGCAGGTGCGCGGCGGCGGCGACCGGGGCGGTGATGATCCAGGGTTCCGGGACGGCGTAGCCCAGATCCTGCAGGCGGGCGGCGACCGAGCGGCGGGATCGGCGGGTGGTGTTGGAGACGAACCGGTAAGGTGTTCCCCGCCGGTCGAGTTCCCGGAGTGTTTGGTCCGCTCCAACGACCGGCCGGTCGCCGACGTAGAGGACGCCGTCGATATCGATCAGGACTGCTCCGATCTTCATGTCTCTCCTTCTGTTGTCCGCGGGAGTATTTATGCGGTGCCCGGAGAGGCGCGGCGCAATCATGAGAACCTTCATGGGGTTGCAGGTGTAATCGCCCCCGATCCGAAACCGTCACGAGGAGGGGAAAGAGGATATGGATGTATTTGAACGGATACCGGTGGACGTACGATGGAAACTCGCCGCCCGGGAGGTCTCCGCGCTGCCGCTTGCCTACCGGCGGGCCATCAGGGACGGCGCCGACGATCAGCTCTACAACGAGATCGAGCGGGCGGTATGGCGGGAGCAGGGCCGGGAAGCGGGCGTCATCGCCCGTGCTTTCGGGATGCCGCTCGGAAACGCCCGGGAGGTTGCGGAAGCGTTTGCGGCGGCGACAGGGGTGCTCTTCGGGCCGGAATACCGGTATGAGGTCAAAGACTCAGCACCGGACGAGGCGATCCTGACCGTCCGGAAGTGCGCGATGACCACCCGGGCAAAAGAGCAGGGGGAGAACCCTCTTGCCGTCTGCAACGCCTGTCACGCCTACTCAAAAGCCGCGATACCCGACCTGAACCGGGACTACACGTTGAAGTACCGGAGTGCCATCTGTGCCGGCGACGGTACATGCTCGATCGTGGTGAGGCCTGCACGGCGGGAGTGATCTCGGGGAGACCGTTCCTTCGTTCACTTTCACCACACGGGGGTCAGGTTCAATTCCGGCAGGATCCAACCTTCTGTCGACAGGATGGCTCACCCGTTCGATCAGGCAGGGAGGCTGTGGCGGGCCCGGATTGACCGGGCCGGGGAATACGATCTCGCTAATGAGAGCGAGGGTTTTCTCCCCGCCCCCTGGTCCTCGTTCGTCCCCCGCTCCGACTACGACAGGGCCCGGAGACTCCGGGACGACCTTGTTGCCGGGTACCGGGGCCGGGCATTCGAGGATGTCTTCTGCGGCCGGGAGGTTGCATGTCCCTCCGGGACGTGTTTCGTCCTCGAATCCCGGAGCGCCATGGATCTCGACGGCCGCGACCCGGCCCGGGCGGCGGCGGCCGTCCTCGGCGACCTCAAACTGGTCCGCGGCATCGGCGAAGTGACGGAGCGGAGGCTGAAGGGGCGGGGCTACCGGACGGTTGCCGATCTTGCCCGGCACCCGCTCTACCGGCGGGAGGCCGTACGCCTTCTCGATACGGTGGCGCAGGGAAACACCTGCGATCTTCTGGAGTGGATCGGGCGGCGGCACCGGCGAAGCGACCCGCTCCTCCTCGAGGCCAGCCGGTTCCATGCCCCCGAAGACTTCGTCTTCCTCGACATCGAGACGCTGGGGCTCTTCTCCCGGCCGATCATCCTGATCGGCCTCGCCCGGGTCCGGGGCGGATCGATCGCCGTCCGCCAGTACCTGCTCCGGTCGGTCGTTGAGGAGGAAGCGGTGCTTACCGCTGTTCTTCCCGGCCTGGAAGCGGAAGGCACGGCCCTCGTCACCTTCAACGGCCGGACGTTCGACCTCCCCTATATCCGGGAACGGCTCGCCTACTACGGCATCCTGGCAGACCTCGGCATGCCTCATTTTGACGTCCTCCACTTTGCACGCCGCCGCTGGAGGGACTCGCTCGCCACCTGCCGGCTCGGCGCGCTCGAGACCGGGGTCCTCGGCGTCGACCGGGAAAACGACGTTCCGGGCCGGATGGTGCCGGAGTTTTACGACGCCTACCAGCGGACGGGAAACCCCGGCCCGCTCGTCCCGGTGGTGGAGCATAACCGGCAGGACCTCGTCTCGCTCGCCAGGCTTTTTGCCATACTCCGGGGGGATGGCGACGGCGGTGCGTGACTTCCTCGGCCTGCTCGCGGCCGACCCCGGCTTTCGGGAGCAGGTCGTGCATATCGAGCCCGTCCCTCCCCGGAGAGCCCGGTACGGAGACCTCTCCCGCCCCCTCCCGGACGGACTCCGGGCCTACTGCGACGGAAAGGGGGTCCGGCTCTACACCCACCAGTGCGCGGCGATCGAGCACCTGCGGGCGGGGGAGAACGTCATCATCACCACCCCGACCGCGAGCGGGAAGACGCTCGCGTTCCTGCTCCCGGTCTTCGAACGCCTCGCCGCCGACCCCGCCGCGACCGCGCTCTTCCTCTACCCGACGAAAGCGCTCGCGAACGACCAGGTGAAGGTGGTCCGGGAACTGGAGAGATCCTCCGGGATCGGGGTGGATGCCGCCATCTACGACGGCGACACGCCCGCCGGGAGGCGCCCGGCGATCCGGGAGCGCTCAAGGGTCATCCTCTCGAACCCGCACGAGCTCCACCGGGTCCTCGCCTGGCACGTGAAGTGGAGCCGGTTTTTCCGCAACCTCCGGTTCGTGGTGGTCGACGAGGCGCACCGTTACCGCGGCGTCGCGGGGTCGCATATGGCCATGCTCCTCCGCCGCCTTGCACGTATCGCCGGGCACTACGGCGCCCGCCCGCAGTTCGTCCTCTCCTCCGCCACCCTTGCAAACCCCGCGGAGTTCGCCGCCCGCCTGACCGGGGAGGAGGCGATCCCTGTCGGAGAGGACGGGTCGCCGGCGGGTGCAAAGACGTTCGTCCTCTGCAACCCCTCTGCCGGCGGCGGCGGGCGGTCCGTCCATTCGGTGACAAAAGACCTTCTCCTCACGTTGGTGGAGAGCGGGTGCCGGACGCTCTGTTTCACTGTCTCCCGGAAACTTGCCGAACTGATCGCGATCCGGTCCGGCAGCGTCCCCGGGATAAGCACCTACCGGGCCGGCTATCTCCCAAAAGACCGCCGGGCGATCGAGGACGCCCTTAAAGACGGCAGTCTCCGCGGCGTCGTGACGACGAACGCCCTCGAACTCGGGATCGATATCGGGTCGCTTGACGGTGTCATCTCCGGGTATCCCGGGACGATGATCTCGGTCCGGCAGCAGGCGGGACGGTCCGGGCGCCGCTCCGGCGAGTCGTTTGCCGTCCTCGTCGCGTTCGAGAACCCGCTCGACCAGTATTTCATGCGCCACCTGCAGGCGTTCTTCTCGCGCCCCTGCGAGCACGCCGTCGTGGATACGGGGAACCCCTACATCCTCTCGGGCCACCTCCTCTGCGCGGCGGCGGAACTCCCGGTCGACCCGGAGCGCGACGGCCGCTGGTTCGGCGCGGATCTGCCGGAGATGCTTGCGGCGTTCGAGCGGGTCCACCTGCTCCGGAAGGCCTCGAGGGGCTGGATATACGCCGGACAGGGGCGGGCGGCGGATACGGTCGGCCTCGACGCCGTCTCTTCCGATACCTTCCGGGTGATGCACGGGGCGAGGCTGCTTGAGACGATGGATCGGGGGCAGGCCTACCGGGAGGGACACCCGGGTGCCGTCCTCCTCCACCGGGGGGAGACCTATGCGGTGACCGGGATGGACCTCGACCGGCAGACGATCCGGGTGGAGGAGACCGATACGGATACCTACACTCAGCCTCTCTCCACCACCGACGTGGCGGTCGTGCGGGAACTCCGGTGCCGCGATATCGGCGGCGTGCAGGTCTCGTTCGGCGACGTCACGGTCACCGAAGAGGTCGTCGGGTATACGGTGCGCCACTACGGCCGGGCCGTGAGTTACCACCGGCTGGACCTCCCGCCGCTCCACCTTGAGACGAAGGCTCTCTGGTTCATCCTGCCGGATCGGGCGGCGGAAGCGGTCGCCGCCGGGGGGCGGGACCTTGCCGGCGGGCTGCACGGTGCGGAGCACGCCCTGATCGCCGTCATGCCCCATCATGCCGTCTGCGACCGCCGCGATATCGGCGGGCTCTCGACCCCTCTCCACCCCGCGACCGGTGCGCCGACGATATTCGTCTACGACGGATACGAGGGCGGGATCGGGCTTGCGGAGAAGGCGTTCGATCTCCTTCCCGCGATCACCGGGACGGCGCACGAGCTGGTCCGCGACTGCGGGTGCGCCGCGGGATGCCCGGCATGCATCTACTCGCCGAAGTGCGGGAACCAGAACCAGCCGCTCGACAGGGTTGCGGCTGTTATGATCCTCGGCGACCTTGCCGGACGGCTCTCTGTCATGGGAGCCCCCCTCTGAACCCCTGACCGATACCATCAAGTTCTTGCCTGCCGATACCCGCCGCCGGGATGCCCCCATGAGTATTGTCCTGGTCCCGATCGGGAAGGTCGATCCGGCAGAGATACGGATGCTCGAGGATCCCCTGGAAGCGGCGTTCTCCCGCGGCGTCGCGATCGGGGAGGAGGTCCCGCTTCCCGCAGCCGCGCGGAACGCCGCCCGCGGCCAGTACGACGCGGAGATGGTGCTCGAGTTCCTCTCGCTCTCCGTGGAGACCACCGGCGACGGCCGGGTGCTGGGGGTCACCAACGCGGATCTCTACTTCCCGGGCATGAACTTCGTCTTCGGGATAGCGGGCCGGAGGTGTGCCCTGATCTCCCTGCATCGCCTCAGGCAGCCGTTTTACAGCCTCCCCGAGGACCCGGCCGTCTTCCGGCACCGGGCCGTCGTGGAAGCGGTGCATGAACTGGGGCACACCTTCGGGCTCGCTCACTGCAAAGACCCCCGATGCGTCATGCGTTTCTCAAACACCATCGCCGAGACCGATCGGAAGGGGCCGGCGTTCTGTACGGCCTGCCGTCCGCGGGTCTGCACCGGAGCGGCCGGACGGCGGTGATCGGTGGGGTAGAAAAGATCGATACGTATCTCTCCAAAAGGCGGAAAACAATTCCCGGGCGCTGCGCTCATTCCGAATAACCGGAGCGTTCCCATATAATATATTCAGGTTATGATAAAAATGAATTCCCTGAAAATGGCCCTGATCATTGGGCTGATGTAAAATCGGGGCAATTATTGCCAGAATTCCAAATCAAAATGCTTTTACCCTGCCACTCCAACCTTAGAGATTGTCCCCAATATCATTTTTTGCGATTCCTTTGTTGTTCTGCCATATCGTCCCGGAGCGGGCGCTTTCTGCTGCACCCGATCGTCGGCCGGCTCACGGAGGGCGCCGGTTGCGGTGCCCCCTGCCTGCCGTGCAGCCTCTGCCGGCTACGGCACGATCATGCCAGGTCCTCTTCCTCGAAGGTGAAGACCTCTTCGATGGTGGAGCCGAGAGTGTGGGCCACTTTGTAGGCGAGTTTCAGGGAGGGGTTATACTTCCCCTTCTCGAGGAAGACGATCGTCTCCCGCCGGACCCCGACCCGCTGCGCCAGTTCCTCCTGGGTGATCCCCGCCTTCGCCCGGAGTTCCCGGATCCGGGTCTTCACCCGGCGTCCCCCTCCCGGAGCAGGTATAGTTCCGCAACGCTCGCGCTGATCCCCGCAAGAAGGAAAAGTGCAACCAGCACCTCCCTCCCGCTCAGCCGGACCATGCCAGCAAAATCGACGAAGAGCAGGAACATCAGGGCGACAAACAAGACCTGCCAGGCGTACGGGCGTGCGAACGCGCGGATCTTGCGGAGCCGTTCGTCGTCTGGGGGACCTTCGTCGGTCTTCATCCGCTCCATCACGGCCCCGGCGATGAGCAGCACCCCGAAGGGGATGAGGATGATGGGTATCCAGGGGTTCAGCCCGGGGAGGATCACGCCGAAGGCGGCTCCAGTGAGGATGGAGGCCCCACCGACCACCGCCTGCAACGTCGGCCTCACGCCACGTCCCCCTGCCGGAAGAGGTACCACTGGAATAGCCGTGCGGAGAGCCCCATCAGCAGGATGGCGGAGAGCAGCACGGCCTCGACCGTGAGGGCGACCACACCGAGATAGTCCACCCAGAAGAGGAGCGCGAGGAAGACGATGGTGAGGAGCCAGGAGTAGGAGATGGCGTATGCCCCGATCTTCTGCGTCCGCTCGTCTCTCTCCGGCTCGTCCCGGAACCTCCAGTGCCGGACCACGGCCACCGCGAGGATCACGAGACCGATCGTCACCAGGAGCGAAGAGATTGCCTCTGTCCCGTCTACGAGGAACGGGAGGAGGATGCCTGCAGCGCCGAGAACCGCTCCCGCCGCAATCTGTATCGCGTATCGCTTCTTCATCGCTTCACCTGTTATGTATATCTAACATGGTGTTAGAAAAATATAACGTTTGCGATGTTGAACGCAGGTGCGGCACCCTGGTCCCACAACAATCCTCCCTCACCACCGGCCGTTGCCTCTATAGTCGCATTAAAATGGAGAGAATATCACAACTCCCGATAATCAGGCCGGAGGGATACCCGCCTATCCCTCCGGCCGGGCATATCGCCCTGCACTGCCCGCCCCTGAGGGGGGGCGGAACGACTTCCCCGCAGGGTGCGACGTTCCGCAGGAATGCGACGCGCCCGAAGGGCCGGAGCATGAGCACCGGAGGTGCGAACGGAGCTTAAGCACCGTCAGGTGCGGGGAAGGAGTTTGAGCACCGTCAGGTGCGGGTGAGGAGGCGCGAAGCGCCGGGCGGTGGGGTCGTTTGAGGGGTGATGCTGCGTCACCCCCGCGCGTGGCCCCGGAAATCGGATCGACATCCTCTTTTTGTCTCCCCGCATCCGGCCTCGACACGATAACCAGATTCCGATTGCTCTGCCCACCCCGCCCACGAATCCGCCCCTCCTCCGCCAGCCACCGCCCCGGATCCCCCGACGGAATCGCCTGAATAGGACACGCGCGGGAGCCGCGGTGGCTGCAGGCGCCGGGAGAGCCGGGGAGAGGAGTAGTTCGCCCGGGGTTTGATATCTGCAATTTTTTGAGATTTCGCCAAAAACTTAATTTTGGTTGAGAATCTTAGGATGGATCATACCACGAGTGTGAGCAGGGTCAACCATGAACCGGTTACTGATAGTTTCAAACAGGCTTCCGATCAGCGTTTCCCGGAAGAACGGCGATCTCCATCTGCAACGGAGTGTCGGCGGTCTTGCCACGGGAGTCGGCTCTTTCTACAAGTCCTACGAGAGCCTCTGGGTCGGCTGGCCTGGTATAAACATCCAGAAGAAACAGGAAGAGGAGAAAGAGCGGATTGTCGAGGTACTCGGAAAAGAGCAGTGCCATCCGGTCTTCCTCTCCCCGTACGACATCAAGAACTATTACGACGGATTCTGCAACAACACCCTCTGGCCGCTCCTCCACTACTTCAACCTCTCTGCAGAGTACGACCCGAAGACATGGCAGGTCTACCAGCGGGTGAATGAGAAGTTCTGCGACGCCGTGATGGAAGTGGCCCGGCCCGACGACACCATCTGGGTCCACGACTACCACCTGATGCTTCTGCCGCAGATGCTCCGGGAGCGGCTGCCTGATGCCGAGATCGGCTACTTCCACCACATCCCCTTCCCGTCGTTCGAGATATTCCGGCACCTGCCCTGGAGGGAGGAGATCCTCTCCGGGCTGCTCGGGGCGGACCTCATAGGCTTTCACACCTACGGCTACGTTCGCCACTTCCTTTCCAGCGTCAGGCGGCTCCTCGGCTACGAGCACACCTTCGGCGAGGTCAGGACCGGAACCCGGATGGTACGGACCGACCTTTTTCCCATGGGCATCGATTACCACCGGTTTGCCGACTCCGCGGGCAGCACCCAGGTCCAGAAAGAGATCGCCCGGATCCGGCAGAAGTACGGGAAACGGAAGATCATCCTCTCTTTCGACCGCCTGGACTACACGAAGGGAATCCCGCTCCGGCTCGAGGCCTTCGACGCACTCCTCGAGAAGAAGCCGGAGTACCGGGGGAAGGTCTCCCTCGTCCTCGTCGCGGTCCCGTCCAGGACCGGTGTCAGCAGTTACAAGGCGTTGAAGAAACGGATCGACGAACTCGTCGGCCGCATCAACGGGAAGTACGGGACAACCGACTGGGTCCCCATCCGCTACTTCTACAACTTCCTCCCGTTCGAGACGCTGGTGGCGTTCTACAGCGCCGCCGACGTCGCCCTGGTGACGCCGCTCCGGGACGGCATGAACCTGATGGCGAAAGAGTACGTCGCCACCAGGACCGACGGCACCGGGGTGCTTATCCTCTCCGAGATGGCGGGAGCGGCGGAGGAGCTCGGCGAGGCGATCATCGTCAATCCGAACGACCAGGACGCGGTGATCGAGGCGATCGAGACCGCGCTCGCCATGCCGGAGAAGGAGCAGATCGAGCGGAACCGGACGATGCAGAGGAGGCTGATGCGCTACGACATCGAGCACTGGGTCGGCGACTTCCTCACCCGGCTGGGCGACGCGCGGGCGGTCCAGGCCGAGCGCTCCGAACAGGTCGTCACCCCTGCCATCAGGGAGAAACTGGTCGCGGGTTACGCCGCCGGCAAGGACCGGCTCCTCCTCCTCGACTACGACGGTACCCTGGTGCCGTTCGCCGCAAGGCCGCAGAAGGCGGTTCCCGGCGACGCCACGCGGGAGGTGCTCAAGACCCTCTCCCGCACACCGGGAAACGAGGTGGTGGTGATCAGCGGCAGGGATCGGTCCACGCTGGAGGCCTGGTTCGGGGCGATGGACATCGGGATCATCGCCGAACACGGCGTCTGGATAAAGGAGCGTTCCGGTGAGTGGCGGATGCCCGAGGCGCTCTCGGACGAGTGGAAGGGGGAGATCTACCCGCTCCTCGAACTCTACACGGATCGCACGCCCGGCGCCTTCATCGAGGAGAAGGACTACTCCCTCGTATGGCATTACCGGAGAACCGAACCGCTGCTCGGCGCACAGCGGGCTAAAGACCTCAAAGACGATCTCCTGCACCTGACGGCGAACCTCAACGTCGGTGTCATGGACGGGAACAAGGTCATCGAGATCAAGAACAACGTCGTCAACAAAGGAAGGGCGGCGCTGAACTGGGTCTCCCGCCGCGCCTGGGACTTCATCCTCGCTATCGGGGACGACCGGACCGATGAGGACCTCTTTGCGGCGATGCCGCCCGAAGCCTACTCGATCAAGGTCGGGCTCGCCCCGAGCAGGGCGCGCTTCAACCTGGTCGCCCAGCGGGACGTGCTGCCCCTGCTCAAAAGGTGCATCGAGCGCGATAAGGAAGGTCTTTCCGGGAAAAAAGAGAGGCCGGGGAGGGAGAAGGCCCTTATTGAGTCGGCTGCTCCGGGATGACGGATCTGACCGTCAGGAAGACCGGTCCCCGGAGGTCCACCTTTTTGTTGTGGTCGGTGATATACCGCATCGCGTACTCTTCGATACGCAGGTTGACGTCTGAAGGAAGTTTCGACATCTTCACCTGGACGCGGCTCTCCTGTCCGCACCGCGCCGCCTCCTCGATCCGTGCGGCGGCGAGGCTCGATACCGCGTCGAGGTAGGTGATGCCGGTCGAGACCCCTTCCTGCCGGACGGTCGCCCACTTCTCGGTGTCCGGGACGCCGAGGACCGAGCCGTTGTGGACGAAGACCTCGTTAAAGCAGGCAGGGCCGCAGAGTTTGGTGTTGGACTCGGGCTCCTCGACGATCACCTCTATCTTCCGTCCCGCGATCTCGCCCTTCCACGCGGTGAACGCACAGGGCCCGGGGGCGGCGGCGTGCTCGGCGGCCGTGGCGCGAATCGCCTCCGCTATCCGTTTCCCGGTCGCGGACGCCGGCCCCTCACGGAGATGGACGGCGCCGGCTATCTCGCGGTCGGAGATCTCCTGCGGGAAGAACTGCGGGTAGGTGAGCTGGCGGACGTCGTTTGACTGGTAGGCGATCATCGCGAGCCGCTCCACCCCGAGGCCGAGGTTCATCACCGGCACGCCGATCCCGTACTCCGCGAGCGCCGAGGGCGAGTAGATGCCGAAGGTAGCCACCTCGACCCAGCCGAGGACCGGGTGGCGGGCGTAGACCTCTGTCTGGGTCTCGGGCATGTAGTACTTCGACCGCTTCTCGTCGGGCTGGAACCGGAACTCCGTAAACCCGAACGCCGAGAGGAGGGCTTCGCTGATGGCTTTCCCCTCCTCGAGGGTGACGTCTTCCCCCGCGACGATGCAGGAGGCCGAGTGGTAGGTCATCAGGCGGGTGGCCCCCTCCTCCTGCTCCCGCCGGAAACACCGGTCGACCGAGAAGAGCCGGAGCGGGAGGTGACGCTTCTCCCAGAGGGAGGAGAGCGTCAGGAACCAGCCGCTCGTCATATGGCTCCGGAGTGTGTTGCGCGACGACTCGGGGGCGAGCGCTTTGAATTCGGGGAAAACCGCATCCAGGATATGCACCACGGCGGCGTCGTCGGCCTCGAGGACGGCCGCGAGTTCGTGCGCCAGTTCGTCGCCGTCGATCGTTCCCTTCTTGTAGCCGTGGAGGGTCTCGCGGAGTTTCTCCTCGGCCCCGGGCGGGACTGCACGGCCGAGGATGGCCTCGATCTCCTCGATCTGCTTCCTTGCAATCCCGACGTTCGGGCGGGGCAGGCCGCCCAGGTAGAAGACCCGGTCGAGGACGGCCATCGCCTCAGGCCCGAATTGCCGGTAGATGTCCGATTCTTCGACGATCAGGGGGTTGATCGCCTCGTCAAACCCCATCGCGAGGTAGGTCTCGCGGAGCCGCTGCACGATCTCGAAGATCGGGTGCGGTGTCGCCCGGGTGTACCTCAGCCGGGGGTACGTGCCGGAGACCCCCGGCGGCGTCAGCACCGACGGCCCTTCGTGCCATGCGTGCTCGAAGTCCTCTCTCGCCCTCTTTTTGAACTCTTCCACATCGAATCTCATACGTCTCGCTCCAGGCAGACGACCCGGCTCACCGGGCTCTCGTCCCTGATACTATAATCGCAATGCTCCGCAATTTTCTCGGAAAATGCCCTTACTTCGCGGTGTTCGGGCATCCGGTCCCTCTGCAGTCGATTCCTACTGTACCCCAGATACATATAACCCTTTACCTCCACGAACCGGGCCCCGGAGTCCTGGTAGATCGCTGCATAACCCTCGGGGGAGAAGTCATTGTAGCCGCGCACCACGGTGGTGCGGATGGCCGACCGGCGTTCCCGGAGTCCGGCGAGGCTCTCGTGAATCCTGTCCCAGTAGTCCTCCCTCGGCCGGCAGAGGGAGAGATAGGTCTCCCGGTCGGGAGCGTCCAGCGAGACGTAGGTCTGGTAGGGCCGGCACCGGGCGAGGACATCGGGCCGGGTGCCGTTCGAGACGAGGAACGTCGTATATCCGTCCGCGTTGAGGGCATCGACCAGCTCCGGGAGGCGCGAGTAGCAGGTCGGCTCCCCTGAGAGCGATATCGCGACCATCGTGGGGTCGAGCGCCTCCGCGAACCGTTCCGGCGCGACGTAGGGGGAGACCTTGTAGCCCGAGAGGGCCTTCTTCTGGACCCGCCGGAGGTTTGCCACGATGACGTCCGGCGGGCATTCCTCCTCCTCCACGACCTCGTGCTCGAACGATCGCCAGCAGAAGAGGCACTGCTGGTTGCACTTGAGAGTCGGGGTCATCTGGACACAGCGGTGGCTCTCGATGCCGTAGAACTGCGCCTTGTAACACATCTCGCCACCTTTGAGCGCCCGCTTGTTCCACATGCAGGGTTTTACGGCCGCCGAGGAGGTCGGGGTGATGAACTGGTAGCCCTGCTTTTTGAGGGCCTTACATGCTTCTGAGTGCATCGATCCCGAGAGTCTCGAGGGACTCCTGTAAGGTGTTCCTGACCGCGTCCACGAGCGCGAGGCGGCTGCTGCGGGTCTCGCCCTCGCTCTTCAAGACCGGGTCGTAGTGGTAGAAGGCGTTGAAGAGGTCGGCGAGTTCGCGGGCGTAAGAGGCGAGCAGGTGCGGGCGGAGTTCCTGCACGGTCTGCTCGACGACGGCCGGGAACCGGGCGAGGTGCCGGGCGAGCGCGACCTCGTGGTCGGTCTCGTAGTGGTATGCCCGCGTAAACTCCCCGGCCTTCCCGAGGATGCTGCATGCCCGGGCATGGGCGTACTGGATGTAGGGGCCGCTCTGCCGCTCGAAGTCCAGCGCCTCCTTCCAGTTGAAGACCGTGCTCTTCTCCGGGGAGACTTTCACGATGTCGTAGCGGATGGCGGCGATGGCGACCGACTTTGCGATCGAGCACCGTTCCTCTTCGGGGAGTTCCGGCCGGCGGGCGGTCACCTCGTCATACGCCTTCGCGCCAACCTCTTCGATCAGTTCGTCCGCCGAGACGAACTTGCCCGCCCGGGTGCTCATCGAGCCTTCGGGGAGGGAGACGAACTCGAAGAAGACGATCTCGGGCGGCTGTTCGCCGAGGAGTTTGAGGGTGGCACGGAGCTGGGCGCCGATCAGTTTGTGGTCCGCCCCGAGGACGTCGATCATCCGGTCGTAGTTGCGTGCCTTCCAGGTGTGGTAGGCGAGGTCGCGGGTGCTGTAGACCGAGGTGCCGTCGCTGCGCCGGAGGATGTATTTCTTCTCGAAACCCTGCCCGGTGAGGTCGACCCAGAGCGTCTCGTCCTCGTGGGCCTGTGGCAGGCGCCGGACCCGCTCGATGATCCGGTCCACGTCGCCGATCCGGACGAAGTCGCTCTCCCAGACGAACCGGTCGTGGTGGGCGTTCAAGGCGGCAAGGGTCGCCCTGATACCCTCCGCGCAGAGGGAGACGGCTTTCCGGAACTTCGCGACGGTCTCGGCGTCGCCGCGCTCCACCTTCTGCATGAGGCGGTCGATCTCTTCGGTGATCCCGGGGTTCTTCTCGATCTCCCGGTTCGCCGCGACGTAGACCCGGGCGACGTAGTGGTCTTCCTTCTCGCCCTCCTCCCGGGCGATATCGAGGTGGTCGAACCCCCAGGAGACGATGGCGATCTGGCGGCCCATATCATTGAGATAATACTGCACCTCGAGCGGGTTCCCGGCTTTCCGGAACGTCCGGGCAAGGGTGTCGCCTATAACGGTGTTTCTGATATGCCCGACGTGGAGCGGGCCGTTCGGGTTCGCGCTCGTGTGTTCGAGCACGACCCGGCCGGAGCGGCGGGAGAGGCTCCCGTAACCGGGCTCGATCGCCTCCCTGACCGCCTCTGCTAGAAGCGTCGGGCCGAACCGGAAGTTGACGTAAGGCCCGGTCGCTTCGACCCGGACATCCCCGAGTTCGGGGTTCGCCGAGAGTTTCTCCGCGATCTCCGCCGCGATCTTCTGGGGTGCCCGTTTCTCAACCTTCGCAAGTTTAAACGCTATCGTAGAGGCGAGATCGGCGTGATCCCCCCCCGTCGTGAGGAGGACATCCTCTTCACCGGTGCATGCCCGGAGCATGCGCTCAATCTGGTGGTACTTCTCCTGATACATCAGTATCCTGTCCTGTAACGCAGGATTGCAGCGATCCCGCCGAACGCATTGTAGAGCATCGACCCTTCTTCGAAATCGTCCGAGATTATCCTGACCGTCGCGCTGCTCTGGTCCGCGAACGTGGTCAGCTCGTCGATGATATCGGTCTCTTCGGCCACGTAGAACGACCCGCCGTCGTTGGGGCAGGTGCCGAAGTCGAGGTCCTTGATGTGCTTGCCCGGCTCAAGGCTGACCGTCCGCTCCTCGGTGTAGTCGCTGTTTGAGCAGGCAAGTTTCAGCCGGGCTCTCCGGAGTTTGTCGGAGAGGAGGAGGGTGTCGACGGCGCCGAGTTCCAGGTTCTTTCTGACGCTCTCCTCGCCGTAGGCGGCCGCTCCGTCGTCTTTGACCAGCTCCTGGAGGAACCGGTTCATCACGGTCTTCTCCTTGATGATATCGAGCCCCTTCAGGGCATCCGACGCGTTCTCGACGAGTTCGGCAAGCCCGGACTCGTTCGTGTAGGAGACGTCGAAGAGCCCGATGATCCGTTTCTGCAGTTCGTGGTGGAGGAAACCGCCCGCCTCGAACTCCTCCTTGGTCGGGGTCGGGCCGCCGATCAGCACGCCCTTGAACCGCTCGAAGAAGTCTTTTTCGCCGAGGAAGACCTCGCTCGCGAGGTCGCCGATCTTCTTGTAGAACTCGTTGATGGCGATCAGCCGCAGCCGCTGGAAACGGACACTTGACTGACCTCCTTTTCGCTGCTTGCCGGGGACTGTCGAGGTTACGCCGCGGACCGGCTCGATACGATTGCCCCGGAGAAATCCGACGTAGGCTTCCCGCCGGTCAAGGACGATGAGGCCGTAGATCTCCTTCTCGCCGAGCATCTGCTCCAGCGGCTCGAGTTCGAACGAGGAACTGCACCGGTACGTGTAGGTGTTGAGCGGCTCGGGCGGCTCGATGATCTCGCACTCGAGGTTGGTGCGGTCGCCCCCGGTGTTGATCGTGCCGCAGAAGATCGCCATACCGTGCTCCGGCGGGCGCTTATAGTATTTCAGGCGGGAGAGGATGGAGGATATGGCACTCTGGACGTTCGTCCGGGTCTGTTTGCTCTTGATGTTCGCGCATTGCCCGAACTCGTCGCGGAGCTGGGCGGTCACGTCGGATATCTGCTTATCCGGAGGTATATAGAGTGTGATCAGCTCGGTGCCGCTCCCCTCCTTCTCCGCAAGCCTCTCAAGCATCTTTTTAAATTCATAGCGCTTTCGCGGGGTATCCATCTCTTGCGTCTCTTCCATAGGAGTTCACCAGGCCAGCTGAATGTTGTTCATTTATCGGAGCTACTATATGTTTCCCGGGGGAGGGCATAAATCTGCGCACATACGCCAATCCCCCTCCCGCCGCCTCACTGGAGGCACCGGCAGGCGAGGCAGATCGTCTTTGCATCGACGATCCTTCCGTCCGCAATCATGGCCTGAAGCTCTCTGACAGGGACGCGGACGACCTCGATCACCTCGTCGTCGTCCATCCCGTAGTCGGAGCAGGGAGAGAGTCCTTCGGCCCGGTAGAGCCAGATCCGCTCGTCGGTGTAGCCGGGAGAGGGGTAGATCCAGCCTTTCGGGACGAAGGTCTCCGCTTTCATCCCGGTCTCCTCGATCAGCTCGCGGTACGCGGTCTCGTGCGGCTCTTCGCCCTCGTCGATGGTGCCTGCCGGCGCCTCGTAGATGTAGTCGCCGACGGCGAACCGGTACTGCCGGATAAGGTAGCAGTCGTCCCCAACGACCGGGAGGATCGCGACCGCGCCGCCGGGGTGGACGACCACCCGCTCCTTCGTCTCCCCGTTCGGGAGGGTGAAGACTTTTTTCTCGACGGTAAGCCGTCTGCCGCGGTAGATCTCCACGATTCACCTCTCGTACGCGATCGGGTCCTCTACCCC
Organism: Methanoculleus sp. UBA208; assembly: GCF_002498065.1. Taxonomy (GTDB): domain Archaea; phylum Halobacteriota; class Methanomicrobia; order Methanomicrobiales; family Methanoculleaceae; genus Methanoculleus. The sequence goes on from NZ_DAFZ01000053.1 coordinate 41,322, forward strand.
GGCTTCACGGAACGCCTCCCTCCTGTAGTGGCAGGAGGAGCAGACCCCGCATGCCCGGTCGTTGTTCTGGTAGCACGACCAGGTCCGTTCGTAGGGGACGCCGAGGGCGAGGCCCTTTTTGATGATATCGACTTTCGTCATCCGGACGAACGGCGTCATCAGAGTGATCCGCGGGTCCGCCGCCGTGCCGAGGTCGACCACCCGCTGGAACGCCTCGATGAATTCCGGCCGGCAGTCCGGATAGCCGGGGTAGTCCCCGGTCTGGACACCGATAAATATCGCCTCCGCCCGCCGGGCTTCCGCGAGGCTGGTCGCGATGGCAAGCAGGTTCGCGTTCCTGAACGGGACGTAAGTGCTCGGCACCCCTTCCTCCTCGCCGGCATACTCCTCGACCGGGATGCTCTCATCCGTCAGGCTCGAGGCGCCGATCTTTTTGAAGTGTTCGAGGCCGATCTCGACGAACTCCTGCGCGTCGAGCATCCGCGCGACGCTTTGGGCGCACTCGCGCTCCTTTGCCTCCGTCCGCTGGCCGTAGGTGAAGTGGAGCGCGATGATATCGTAGCCCATATCCTTTGCGACGTAGGCGAGCGTGGTGGAGTCCATGCCGCCCGAGAGAAGGCAGACCGCTTTCATCATTTTACCCCCAGGATCTTGTGGAGCTGCAACTGAAACCTCACCGGGAGGTTCTCTTTTACGATGTAGTCCGCGATGACGCGGTAATCGGACCCCTCCACCGGCGAGATGAAGACCTCGCCGCGGATATCGTAGCGGCTCATCACCGCCCGGGCGTAGAGGAGGTCGTCCTCGTCCGCCACCACGAACTTGACGCAGTCGCGGGGGGTGATGAAGGGGAGGAGCGTAAGATCGCTCTTCTCGCCCGACGAGGGGCATTTGACATCCATGCAGATGGAGGCGAAAGCCTGCATCTCCCGGAAGTCCCGGGTGCCGTTCGTCTCTATCTCGACGGTGTAGCCGTGAAGGTCGAACTTCTTGAGAAGTTCGAGAACCTCCCCGGACTGCAGGAGCGGCTCCCCGCCGGTGATGCAGATGTGCTTCCCGTTCTGCAGCCAGACCCGGTCGAGGACCTCTATGACGCTCATCTCCTGCCCGCCTTCCCACGCGTAGGCGGTGTCGCACCAGGCGCACCTGAGGTTGCACCCGGCGAGCCGGATGAACGTGCAGGGCCGCCCCTGGTTCTTCCCCTCCCCCTGGAGGCTCCGGAAGATCTCACTGACGATCATAGGTGCGCTCTGCGTAACAGGTCGTCGACTCCCAGACCCGGATCTTTACGACATGCGCGTCGTGTCCCTGCTGTGCGGCCTCGGCGTCGATCATCTCCGCGATCTGCCCGGCCAGGAGTTCGCTCGTCGGGTCGCCGGAGGTGGTGACGACCGGGTGGAACTCCTCGATGCACGCCGCCATGGGGTCATCCTGGTTCAAGATCACCTGGTGGTCGAACCGGCCGACGACCTCCTTGATGCAGTTGTAGTCAAGGACGATCCCGGTGCGCTCATCGGCCGTACCTTCTATCCAGACCTCCACGCGCCACTGGTGGCCGTGCAGCCGGAAACACTTCCCCTTATAGTGGATCAGACGGTGTGTCGCCTCGAAAAAAACCTCCTTGTATATCCGGGTATTCATCAATGAAGGTTGCCCGCCAGGATATAATATTATATCAGCTCCCGATCAAATAGCCAAGGCAGAAGATCGGCGTGCGGGCGGGTTCCACAATATATAAATCCGTAACGCGCGTTGCTTTATAGCACACCAGGAGTTGCTCCTATCCACAAATTCAACTAATTCGAGGGTATTCGATGGGAAATGGTAAATTTGCAGCCCGAAAACAGAAGCGCGACGCAAATAATAACCGGTGGCATGACACTGGCTACGCGCGCCGCCAGCTCGGGCTCGATGTAAAAGCTGACCCCCTTGAGGGAGCGCCGCAGGGCCGCGGGATCGTTCTCGAGAAGGTGGGTGTCGAGGCAAAGCAGCCGAACTCCGCCATCCGCAAGTGCGTCCGTGTGCAGCTGATCAAGAACGGCCGGCAGGTAACGGCGTTCGCCGTCGGCGACGGCGCCATCAACTTCATCGACGAGCACGATGAGGTCGAGATCGAGGGTATTGGCGGCAGGCTGGGCAGGTCGAAGGGGGATATCCCCGGCGTCCGGTTTGTCGTGACCAAGGTGAACAACGTCAGCCTGCGTGAAATGGTCACGGGCCGTAAGGAGAAGCCGCGGAGGTAAGTGGTATGGTAGAAGCAGAGGCAGGAGCGGGAGCCCAGCAGCTCCTCTTCAACCGCTGGGACATGAGTGAGGTGGAGATCCGGGATCCGAGCCTTGCCCGTTACGTGAACCTGCACGCGATGATCGTGCCGCATTCCTGCGGCAAGCTCGTCGGCCAGCAGTTCAACAAGAGCAACATGCTGATCGTCGAGCGCCTGATCAACAAGATGATGCAGACCGAGAACAATACCGGCAAGAAGGAACTTGCCATCCGCATCGTCCGGGACGCCTTCGAGATCGTCAACAAGAAGACCAAGAAGAACCCGGTCCAGGTGCTGGTGGACGCAGTCGCGAACACCGGGCCCCGCGAGGAGACCGTCCGGCTGAAGTACGGCGGTATCAACGTGCCGAAGTCGGTCGACACAGCACCCCAGCGCCGTGTCGACACTGCGCTCCGGTTCATCACCGCCGGTGTCCTGCAGGCGAGCCACAAGAAGAAGAAGAGCGTGAGCGAAGCGCTTGCCGAGGAACTGATCGCGGCCGCGAACGGCGACACCCGCTCATACGCCGTCTCGAAGAAAGAAGAGAGAGAACGTATTGCAAAGGCCGCCCGCTAAAACTCTCTATTATTTTTTTGGTGTATTTTCATGACCAGACGAAAGAAGATGGTAGAGCGGGTGACGGAGCTGATGGACAAGCCGGAGAAGATCCGGAACATCGGGATCGTCGCCCACATCGATCACGGAAAGACAACACTCTCGGACAACCTGCTCGCCGGTGCAGGCATGATCAGCGAGGAACTCGCCGGCCGGCAGCTCTTCATGGACTCCGACGAGGAGGAACAGGCACGCGGCATCACCATCGATGCGAGCAACGTCTCGATGGTCCACACGTACGGCGGGGAGGGGTACCTGATCAACATGATCGATACCCCCGGCCACGTGGATTTCGGCGGTGACGTGACCCGCGCCATGCGTGCGGTGGACGGCGCCGTCGTCGTGGTGGACGCGGTCGAGGGGACCATGCCCCAGACCGAGACGGTGCTCCGGCAGGCCCTCAAAGAGGGTGTCCGCCCGGTTCTCTTCATCAACAAGGTGGACCGGCTGGTCAACGAGCTGAAGGTAGACGAGCAGGAGATGCAGATCCGCCTCGCGAAGGTGATCGACAAGGTCAACAAGCTGATCAAGGGCATGAACGAGAAGATGTACAACGAGGGCTGGAAACTGGATGCCGTGAAGGGCACCGTCGCCTTCGGCTCCGCGCTCTACAACTGGGCCGTCTCCGTGCCCTTCATGCAGAAGAGCGGGGTCTCGTTCAAGGATGTCTTTGAAAAGTGCAACTCCGGCGACATGAAGTGGCTGGCGAAGAACAGCCCCCTGCACGCCGTCCTCCTCGACATGGTGGTCAAGCACCTGCCGAACCCCCTCCAGGCCCAGGACCGGCGTATCCACATCATCTGGCACGGGGACTACAACTCCCCCGAGGGCAAGGCCATGGTCAACTGCGACCCGAACGGCCCCGCCTGCCTGATGGTCACCGATATCTCGTTCGACCCGCACGCAGGCGAGGTCGCCACCGGCCGTCTCTTCTCGGGGACGCTCCGCCGGGGCACCGAGTGTTACATCATGGGTGCGGCGAAGCGTGCGAACCGTCTCGCCCAGGTCGGCATCTTCATGGGCGCCGAGCGGATCGAGGTGGAAGCGCTCCCGGCGGGTAACATCGCCGCCGTGACGGGCTTGAAAGACGCCATCGTCGGTTCGACCGTCACGACGCTCCTTGAGATGATTCCTTTCGAGTCGCTGAAGCACTACTCCGAGCCGGTTATGACCGTCGCCGTCGAGGCAAAAAGCATGAAGGACCTCCCGAAACTCGTCGAGGTTCTTCGCCAGGTGGCCAAGGAAGACCCGACGGTGCAGGTCTCGATCAACGAGGAGACCGGCGAGCACCTGATCAGCGGCATGGGTGAGCTCCACCTCGAGATCATCACCGGCCGTATCAAGCGCGACAAGGGCGTCGATATCATCACCTCCCCGCCGATCGTCGTCTACCGCGAGACGGTCACCGGCCGGGCGGGCCCGGTCGAAGGGAAGTCGCCGAACCGCCACAACCGGTTCTATATCGAGCTCGAGCCGATGGACCCGGCGATCGTGAAGCTGATCCAGGACGGCGAGATCTCGATGAACCAGCAGGCGATCGAGCGGCGTGATGCCCTCGTTGCTGCCGGTATGGACAAGGACGAGGCCAAGAACGTCAAGGCGATCGAGGGCACCAACATGTTCATCGACATGACGAAGGGTATCCAGTACCTCAACGAGACGATGGAACTGGTCCTCGACGGCTGGCGCGAAGCGCTCCGTGGCGGCCCGCTCGCCGACGAGCTGGTCCAGAACCTGAAAGTCCGGCTGGTGGACGTGAAACTCCACGAGGACGCCATCCACCGCGGCCCTGCCCAGGTCATCCCGGCGGTCAGGAGCGCCGTCAAGGCGGGGCTGCTGATGGCCGGCGACTCGCTCCTCGAGCCGATCCAGAAGATCCAGATCACGGTCCCGAGCGAACAGATGGGCGCTGCTACCTCGCAGATCCAGGGCCGGCGCGGCCAGGTCTTCGATATGCTGAGCGAAGGCGACACGATGACGATCGTCGGCAGGGCACCGGTCGCCGAGCTCTTCGGGTTTGCCGGGGACATCAGGTCGGCCACCGAGGGTCGCGCGATGTGGAGCACCGAGTTCGGCGGGTTCGAACTGGTCCCCTCCGGCATCGTGGACGAGGTCGTCAAGAGCATTCGCCGGCGCAAGGGCTTGAAAGAACAGATCCCGCGGCCGGACGACTATCTGGCGTAACGAGTATCGAATACCCTCCCTTTTTGTTTTTCCCCCACGGTGAGCGGATGCGCCGGACGCAACTCGCGAAAGCGGGGGCATGGTTGGGCTATTGTCCCGGCCGCGAGGAGTTATAGAGGCAAACTGCCTCGCATCCGGGGAGTTATCAACGCCTTCCGGCGGCAGTATCCCATCCCCGTCGGTTGTCCGGGTTGTCTCCGGCGTGGGCGTCCCCCAAGAAAAGTTGCGAGGCCGGCCGGCAGCCCGTTTTGCCGGTCGGGGAGATCCGCGGCTGCTTCTCAAACGATACGGCGGAGTCTGCCTACCGCTTTTGCGCCGCGGCGAGCAGCCCGCAGATGCCGAGAGCGGCGATCGCGATCAGTCCCGGGAGCGGCGCCTGCGTCGGGGCCGTCGTGGCCGTGGCCGGCGGTGCCTCTGTCGGGGTTTCAGTGACCGTGGTGACGGTTTCAGTGGGCGTGGGCGTCTGAGCGTGGACGAATAGGATGCTGTTGTGCTCAATCAGGCCGTCTGCAGTACTGTATGGGAAATACCGTCCGTATTTCCCGTGGAACGTATAGGTATTGATCTTGAAGTAGTCGTCGTTCGGCACGCCGATGACCCGGATAACCTGTTTCCTGGGATCGTCGTCCCGGTACTGCCGGAGTTCCGTGATCGGGTTGAGCGTGTCCTGATTGCGGAGGTTGATGAGGTCGACGACGAACGGCTCGGCCCCGACCTCGATCGTCTGGCCGGGCTGTACCACCAGTTTGCCGGTCTCCTGTGCGGCTGCCGGGGCGACAAGCACCAGGGTGAGGACCGCGAGGGCTGCGAGAAGATACCGGGATGCCATTTTCTGATCAGTCATAGTTCCAACCTCGTTTTTGCTGTATATATGCGTATTGAAACGCAGCCGGAATCGTCGTCTCTCACCGGGTAAATCCGCCGGAGCGCTGCCCGTTTTCCGCCTGGCATCACTTTTCCTCCCCGACCGAATCATTGATGTGGAGAGAGGGTATCTCACAGTGGAGATGCCATGAAGGCCGCCGGCCGGGATAGAAAGGGTTCTGCCGGGAGCGGACGGGCCCCGGTAACAAGGACGGAGAACGCCGCCATGGGCTACCTGCCGGCAGTCATCTCCGTGCCGCTTGGCCCGACAACCGCATTCATCGTCAGGGACCGGAGCGTGCTCCTGGTCGACACCGGCAACCCCGGGGATGAGACGGCCATCCTGGCCGCGATGAGGAAGGCCGGCATCAGGCCCGACGAGGTCTCCCTGATCCTGGTCACCCACGGGCATCCGGACCACTGCGGGAGCGCCGACGCGCTCCGGGAACTGACCGCCGCGCCGGTCGCCGTCCACGAGGCCGACGCGGCTCTCATGCGCCTCGGGTTCGACGGGCTGCGTTTTTCCACCGGGATCATCGGGCGCCTGACCGGGTTCGCGGGCGGCAGGAGGGCAGTCCCCGGTTCGGGCGGTGTTGAGCCCGATATCGTCATCAGGGGCATCGCCGACCTTGCGCCTTTCGGGGTCCGGGGCAGGATCGTCCCCACACCGGGGCATACTTCCGGTTCTGTCTCGGTCCTTGTCGCCGGCGGCACTGCCATCGTCGGCGACCTTCTCTCCGCTCTGTTTCCGGGCGGGAGGCCCCGGCTGCCCCTCAGGACACAAGACCCTGCGGCGGCAAGGAGAAGCCTCCGGACACTCCTCGCCTTCGGGCCGGAACGTGTCTGTGCGGCGCACGGAGGGCCATGGTCGGGTGCGGAGGTGTCGAGGCGGTTCGGGAACGGCCGGTGACAGGGGAGATGCGGGAAAAAAAGGTGCAGGGTTACTCGATGACGAACGCCATCGAGAACGTGGTCTCGTCTCCTGTCTCGTTCTCCCAGGGGCGCTTGTAGATTGCGGAGAACTCGCCGGTGCCCTCCTCGGCGGCGAGGTACTCCCATACATGCACGCCTCCGGCGCCTACAAGTCCTGTCTCCGGTGCGATGTAGGTGTCGTTCACGTACTCAAGCCCGGCCGACGAGGTGACGTTCCACTCGTAGCCGGTCGTCGGGTTCTCGTCGAGACTGATGGTGATCTCGCTCCCGGCCGGGAGGGTGACGGTCTCGTTATTGTTCGTCTCGTCAAAGGCGTACTCCTCCGCCGCGGGCGGCGTCGTCGCCACCGGGGTGGGTGTCGCGGTCGGGGTTCCCGGTTCCGCCGGCTGCGACGTGCAACCGGCGCCGAGCATGCACAGTACCAGGAGTCCTGCAATAAGGACACTATAGATGCTTTTTCTCTGAATCATGCGATAAGATCGCTCAGATATGTTAAATAGTTTTCTTAAACCCCTGGAAGAGGTGCCCGCTCCCGGACCGTGTCCTGATCCGATTGCACCGGGATCGACCGTTACGGAGAGGATCCGTGGACGCTCCAAAACCGATTCAGGATGATGAGACCGCCTTGTGCCGGGGGGAGGCAAATTATAAATAATATTTTATCGATCAGGTCCGTCTGAGGACATTGCTATGAAAATAATCTCTCGAAAAACGATCTTTCCCGTGCTTCTTATCGTGCTCGGGATCTGCCTGCTCGCAGCAGGCTGTACGTCGACGCCACCGGATACGACCGCGCCGCCGACAACCGCCACGACCACCACCGAGGCCACGACGGCTCCTGCCGCCGCCGGCACCACCGTCTCCGGGGCTGCAGAGGGCTACGTAACCGCGGTTCCGTTTGCGGCGCTGATACCGTTCCTGCCGGATGCGCCCGCGGGCTGGACTGCAGACGAGCCGCAGGGTGCCACCTGGACGGACCAGGAGGTCCAGTGGACCTGGGCGTCCCGCGATTACAGCAAGGGCGATGCCCGGGCGACCGTCCTGATCCAGGACTCGGCTTATTACGACGTGGGTTACTGGGAGTCGTGGGACTCGCTCGTTGCGTTCGAGACGACCGAGGGCTACTACAGGCAGGGCAACGTCGGCGGCCAACCGTCCTGGAAGGTCTTCAGCAAACCCGACTCCTACGGCACCTGGGTCGGCGTGAACGAGCGGTTCATGGTCTATGTCAGTGTCGAAGGCGGCTCTGAGCAGGATCTCGATGCGCTCGTGAACGCCATCGACTACGGCGGCATCGCGAACCTGGAGTAACCCCGAAAAACCCTCTTTTTATCGCCCCGGCATGGCCGTGACGATGTAGTGGTACGGCCCCGCCTCCGCCACTGTCCTGACCTCCAGCCCCGCCTCTACCATCAGCGACGCCGCATGCTCCGGACTGAACTTCTTTGCGGGCGGCGGGCCGAGGGGCAGGGGTTCCTTCTTCCAGTCCACGTCGACGACCACGCCGGTGCTGCGCGCCATCCGTTTTGCGTTTCGAAGCACCCGGACCGGGTCGACGAAGTCGTGAAGGTCGATGCCGAAGAAGACGATGTCAGTGCATCCGTCGCAGAGGACAATCTCCTCGGCCATTCCCTTGCGGAGGATGACGTTATCGAGCCTCTCTGAATAGGCTTTCTCCCGGAGCAGATCCAGCGCTTCGGCGTCGATGTCGATTCCGCAGACACGGCCGCGCGGCCCCACGATCCGCGCCGCAGGAAGCGCGAAGAACCCGTCCCCGCACCCGACGTCGACGAAGGTGCCTCCGGGAGCAAGCCCGATCTCCTCGAGGATGGACTCGGGGTGCTGCCAGCGCCGGCGGGCGGCCTCGTCTTCCGGAGAGTGTCTGTGATGCATCATACCGGTCCCGGTGGCGTGGATCCCGGAAAAACCTGCCGTTCTTACCAGGAGAGTGTCGGGGGTGGGCCCCGGCTCAAAGCTAAAAAAGCATCGGTGGCACAGCCACCCCCTACTTCATCGCCTTGCGAATCTTCTCCTGCACTTCCGGCTGTTCCGGGTTCATCTGGTGGGCGGTCTGGACATGCCCCTCGACCCGCTTCATCAGCTCGTTTTCGTCCTCTGCCTTCTCTTCGAACTCACACGCAAGGCCAAGGTCCTTGCACCTGAACGTCTTCATCTCCTGCATATTTCTCACCGGCCGGGTTGTATACCGGGAGTGATATAAAAATATCGGCGCTGTCTTTTCCGGCTCTACCCTGCCTCACCTCCGCCCGGGTGCGGCTCCTTCCTGCACTCCACCATCTCCTCGATCAGCCCGTCCCGCAGGGTGACGATCCGGCAGAAGTACTCCTTGTGCCAGTCCTCGTGCGAGACCATCACGATCGTCTGGTCGAGGTCTTCGTTTAAGCGGGCGAAGAGGTCGAGGATGCTCTTCGAGGTCTGGCTGTCGAGGTTCGCGCAGGGCTCGTCGGCGAGCAGGATGCTCGGGTTGTTCACGAGTGCCCGTGCGATCGCCACCCGCTGCTGCTCCCCGCCCGAGAGTTCGCTCTGCCGGTGGTCCATCCGGTCGCCGAGGCCGACCCGGCGGAGGATCTCGGCGCTTCGTTTCAGGTACTCGGCTTTCGATGCCCCCCGGACAAGCGATGTCAGGTAAACGTTCTCGAGCGCGGTGAGTTCACCGATGAGCGCGTAGTCCTGGAAGACGTAGCCGAGCCGGTTCAGCCGAAAAAGGGTTCGCCGGTGGTCGGAGAGGGCGAGGACGTCGGTCCCGTCGATCGTGACCCTGCCGGAGGTGGGCCGGTCGAGGAGCCCGAGGATATGGAGGAGCGTCGACTTGCCGCTGCCGCTCGCCCCCATGATCCCGACGAACTCTCCTTTCGCGACCTCGAGCGAGACGCCCCCGAGGGCACGGACCTCAACCCTCCCCATGGTGTAGACCCTCGTGAGGTTTTCTGCAACGATCAGTCTTCTCACCCCCTGATTGCGGAGAGGATATCCTCCCGGGCGATCTGCCACGCCGGGATGTAGCCCGCCACCACCGAGACCGCGAAGAGGCTTGCGATGCTCCGGAGGATGGCCGACGCTTCCACGTCCGGGTAGACCGGGCCGCCGGGGAAGACGAGCGGGTAGGCGGTCAGGTAGGTCGTCACGCCGGCGTTCAGTCCTATCCCGACCAGCGCCCCGACGGCGGTGATAAAGAGCACCTGGAGGACGTAAGAGTTGATGATGATCTGCTGGTCGATGCCGATCGCCTTCAAGATCCCGATCTGCCGCCGCCGGTTCACGGTGTTGATGAAGATCACGATGAAGACCACCACGATGGCGATGATCAGGCTGACGAGCGTCGAGATCGCGTTGATGATGTTGAAGCTCTGGATCGCCTGGTCGACAAACCCTCCCGATTTCTCCCGGAACGTCAGGATCTCCTCCTGGATGCCGTAGGAGAGGATCTCCGTTTTGTACTCCTCCTCCCTGCCGTTGACCTCGGTCTTCACCAGAATTATGGACGCCTGGTTATCGAGCCCGAGCACCTCGCTTATCTCGCGGCTGGTGACGAAGGCTGCCGTATCGACGCCGAAGGACTGGGTCTCGAAGATCCCCTTCACCCGGTAGGTCCGTGTCTCGCCGTTCGGGTAGGCCACCTCCACCGAATCGCCGACCCCGATCCCCTGGAGCGAGGGAAGGCCGCCCGCCTCCTCCCCCTCGCTCCCCGCGAGAGTTGCGCCCATGACGATCGCGTCGGTATCTCCGTTCGAGAGAAACTCTCCTGTGGTCATGTAATCGGCGATCCTCGTCACCGACCGCTCATCTTCCGGGTTTATGCCGTAGAGCGTGCTTGCGGCGTTGCGGCCCCGGTAAAAGAAGGTCGCCCCGGCGATCCCCGGGATACGTTCGACCTTCCTCTGGAGGCCGGTCACGTCGTCGATGTACTGGCTGCCCTCCCGGGGCTCGATGACCAGGTTTCCGAGGTCGAAGTCGATCGACTGGGTGTTGAAGGTCTCGACGACCCCGGAGATGATGGAGGGGAGGAAGACCAGGTTCACGAAGATGAGGGCGATGATCATGATGGTGAGAGCGAGCGTTCCCCTGCTTCCGCGCTGGATGGATTTCCACGCCAGGAACGCGGAGACCCTGAGGCCTGCAAGCACAGGCACGTCACTCCTCCTTTCGCCGCCGGTACCAGAAGACCGCGGCCGCGATGATGACGACGAGGACGGCTGCCGCGGCGGCGATCGCCGGAACCGGGCTTTGCTCCGCAACGACAACCTGCAGGGCCTGCCTGACCGTGCGCTCCCCGTAGTCGTCGGTGTAGTGTATGACGAGGGTGTAGTCGAAGACTCCCTCCTCGTCGGCCTGCAGGGCGAAGACAGCGGGACCGTCGTTGCCGGGTTCGATAGTCCCGAGGAACGCCTCCTTTGAGCCCGGGAGGGGAAGGTCTTCGATGGTCGCCCGGACCGACTCCGCGTCCGCCGTTCCGGTGTTCTCCAGCCGGATTGTCAGGTCCACCGGGTCTCCGGCGGTGATCCGGGCCGGTTCGGTCCTGATGGAGGCGATGCCCATCTCGGCGCGGCCGACGATGGGAATGCCGATCGTCGCCACCTGCCGGAACGCCGCGAGATTGGCGCCCCTGTAGTCGACGGTGACGATGACAGGTGTAAGCCCGAGCGGTACGCCGGTATCGGTCTCGAAGGTCAGGTTCAGGACCGACTCTTCTCCGGCCCCGAGTTTCGGGATGTAGTAGTTCTCCGAGTTCCGCGGGGTGATCGCGCCGGAAGTTGCGTTGACGTCGACGGAGATGTCGCTCGCGCTGGCCTGGCCGTCGTTATGGAGGATGAGCGTGACGTTGAAGGGGTCGCCCGGATCGACGGATGCCGGGACGGCCCTCTCCAACCGGAGCACGGGCTTCTTGATCAAGGCATACGCGGAGTTGACGTTCACCGGCACGGGATACCGCACACCGGCCCCGTCCCGCACCCGGACCCAGACCTCCGGGAAGTAGATCCCTTCTTCTCCGGGAGCGCGGATCCGGAAGGTGAGAGGGAAGGACTGGCCGGGACCGATCTCGCCGATATCCTGGAAACTCCCGGTCAGGACCTCGACGTCCTCGCTCGCCAGGAGCACGTTCTCGATGTAGGCGTTCTCCTGCGTCTCCGTAGATGTGTTCGCCTCTCCCGTACCGGGATCCAGCCGGATATTGAGTGGCGATCCCGTGGCTCCCGGGGCGGTGCTCGTGAGCACCACCGTGATCGTCCCTTCGTCCCCGGGCATGAGGACGGCAGGGGTGACGGTGTAGTTGGAGACGAACACCGTCGGGGCGGCCGCGGACGCCGCTGCCGGGATGAGCAGCAGGATGAGAATGAGTGCGCCCGTGATACGCCCGATCGTTTGCCTTCCCATGCCCCTCCGGGGAGCAGCCGCGGGTTTTTGAACCATCTCTCTTCCCTCCTGGAGGGGGTCTCCGGAGCCCAGAGTCCTGATGTTTGTATATAACGGTTGTGCATGCCTGCTCTTCCGGGCCGGGGTGGTGCGGCACACCGGGTATCCGGAAAACATTTTTATTGTCTACAAAATATATTGTGTTCGGGATACGGACGAGCCGTTACGGGATCGGTTCACCGGACGAGTGGTCACAAACATACCTCCATTCGTGTTGCAACGCTCTATACCTCTCTGCACGTCATCATAATCCGGTGCTCATAACGTCCTGCTGCTCTCCGTTCTCACTCATCAGTCCGCCACCAATTTTTTGTGCCGGGGATTCATGAACGTGGACCCGGGGTACCGGAGGACAACCTTCCGGCTGTGAGCTGCCTTTATGTTCCCCCGGCGGTATACTCCGTCCACGTTCTGAGGGGGAAGAGATGGAGACGACCCAATGGCTGGTGACGCTGACGTTCAGGGTAACGGTAAGCGGTGTCCGGTCGAAGGATGACTCGGTGGCTGCAGGCCTGGAACAGCTCAAACAGGGGCTCTGCAGCGGAAAAGACGTCCCGATGGAGGCGAGTGTCCGGAGGATCACGAATATCGTCGAGGAGGAGCCGATCTTCGGCGTGAAGTGGTGAGCGGGGCCCGGCGTGAACCCGCGCCGTGACGGCGCGGGCTGCAGATCCCGGGGAAAACTCTTTTCTACATCTCCCGCCTGTTCGGCCCCATGTACGAACTTCCCGATACGGTCGCCATCGATGTCGTCCTCCTGCCGCCCGGGCCGATCATGGATATGGCGATCGGTGCGAACCGGGCGCTGCTTGCCGGCAACCCGGACGGGGGGATACGCCTCGATAGAGAGGACTGCCTCCCGCACGTCTCGGTCGCGATGCTCCCGGCAAGAAGTGGCGATATCCCGGAGATCACCGCGAAGGTGGACCGGATTGCCCGGCGATGCACCCCCATGGCCATGACCATCGACGCCGTCGCAAAACACCGCTCAGGCACGGGAGGGACCGTCTCCGCATTTCACATCCTCCGGGCGGAGATCCACCAGCTCTTTCACAAGACCGTGATGAACGCCGTAAAGCCGTACCAGGCACCCCCGGCCGGACCCGCGATGTTTGCAGGGGATGCATCCGCGCCGTCCGTCGACTGCCTCCTGCGGTTCGGAGAGACTTCTGCGTATGAGCGCTACTCGCCGCACATCACGATCGGGTTCGGCGACCTTCCCGAGATCATCCCCGGGATCGACTTTCCCGTCCGGTTCGAGGCGGCGAAGGCCGCCGTCTGCCACCTGGGCAGCCACTGCACCTGTCGGCGGGTCCTTGCCGAATTCGATCTCGGAACCCGGACGCCCGGAACCCGCGGCAGGGTTGCGGCCCGCCGGTAGATCGGCGGGCTACAGCAGCAGTCCTTTCACGTACGCCCGTGTACACTGGACGCACCCTGAGTAGCGGTTGAACGTCCCGGTCTCCAGGACTTCGACCGGCGGGGGCTCCCGGCGCATGCGGTCTACAAACCCCGGATCGTGCTCCGTCATCACTCGCAGGAAGACCTGCAGCGGCATGAACGGCCGGGCCTGCACCGGGACGACCTGGAAGTCCGCGAAATCCGCATCGAGCGTCGAGTTCCGGGCGAGGTATTCGTCGAAGTAGAGGATGACTTCCAGATCGTGGCGCTCCTGCAGGTCCCTCAAACGATCGAGCCCGAGCCGCGCGCCGGCTGCGAGGCCGAGCGGTCCGAGTTCTTCGGGTTCCCCGGGGGAGAAGGTCTCGTATCCTGTTGCCGTCATGGTGTCACTCTCAGAGAATGGTTTCGCGGGGGACGACTTCTTTTCTCCGGCCCCGCGGGGGCAACCGCTCCCGGATTGCCTCCCGCCCTCCTGTTTTTGCGAGAGGAAGAAAGCCTTTTCACCCTCCCGGCCCATCCGGTGCGATCGTGACGAGGGCATGACCGCTCCCCTGCCGGCACTCTCCGGGGTCCTGGTCCGGGAGGTCCGGGCCGAGACCGTTATCGCCGCCCCGCCCGCGGTCGTCTGGCGCGTGCTGACCGACTTCGCCGCCTACCCCGACTGGAACCCGTTCATCCTCTCGATCGAGGGGAAGCCCTGGGTGGGAACACGCCTCACAGTCGATATCCGGCCGCCGGGAAGGAAGAGTATGCGGTTTCGGCCGAGGGTGCTGCGGGTCGCGAAAGACCACGAGCTCCGGTGGATCGGCCGCGTCCTGATCGCCGGGCTCTTCGACGGCGAGCACCGGTTCACCATCATTCCAGAGGGAGACGGTTCCCGGTTCGTCCAGGCCGAGGTCTTCACCGGGCTGCTGGTGCCCGCCGTCGAACTCACCGGCATCCTCCGGGCGACCCATCTTGGGTTCCTGCTCATGAACCGGGCGCTCAGGGAGCGTGCTGAATGCGACTGGCGGGAGCGTAGCGACCGGCAGGAGCATGAGAATACCGAAGGTCTTCGAGTTGCGACGGGTCGTAAGA
>NZ_DAFZ01000011.1:0-427 GCF_002498065.1 Methanoculleus sp. UBA208
GGACGGCGCCCGGAACTTCCTCCGTCACCGGGAAGAGGATCGCATCGCCCTCCGGGCGCGGGCGGAACCGCCGGTCGAGGAGCCCCTCCTCGAGCAGCCGGCGCCGCCTCTCTTCAGCCTCTCGTCTCGGCACCGCAAGGCACCACTGTTCTTCTCCCATATCGACCACCAGCCATCTTTAGGTATGAGATCTCATACTTATTCATGGATGAGTATATCGGGAGGCTCAAGGAGGGGTCTCTCAAACTCTACGCCCTCGAGAAGGAGCTCCCCCCCGAGGGGGCCGTCCGGGTGCGGCGGGCGTTCATCGAGGGCGAGACCCGCACCGCCCTCCCGAAGGTCGGGTCGTTTTCCATCGGGATCGACCGGGTCGTGAAGCGCAACATCGAGAACATGATCGGCACGGTGCAGGTGCCGCTCGGCGTCG
>NZ_DAFZ01000011.1:724-2596 GCF_002498065.1 Methanoculleus sp. UBA208
GTGCAGGTGCCGCTCGGCGTCGCGGGGCCGATCCGGGTGAAGGGAGAGTACGCCGACGGATCCTACTACCTGCCCCTGGCGACGACCGAAGGGGCGCTCGTGGCCTCGGTGAACCGCGGCTGCTCGCTGATCACCAGAGCGGGAGGCGCGGACGTGCGGATTACGCGGGACGGGATGACCCGGGCGCCGGTCTTTGCCGCCCGCGACGTTGTTCATGCCCGCGAGGTGATCGCGTGGGTCGAGGGGCACGCCGCCGAGATACGCGAGACCGCGGAGAGCACCACGAAGCACGGGAAGTTCCTTGAAGCCGTCACCTACGTGGCGGGGACGAGCGTCTTCGTCCGGCTGGAGTTCGACACCAAGGACGCCATGGGGATGAACATGGTGACGATCGCAAGCCAGAAGGTGGGCGAACTCATCGAGCGGGAGACCGGAGCCCGCCTCGTCGCCAACTCCGGGAACATGTGCACCGACAAGAAGCCGGCGGCGATCAACCTGGTCCGGGGGCGGGGGAAGACCGTGGTCGCGGGCGTGCGGCTGTCCGATGAGAGGGTCGCCGACCTCTTGAAGACCGACGCTGAGACGCTCTTCGAGGTCAACTACAGGAAGAACCTGGTGGGCTCGGCACGGGCGGCCTCGTTCGGGTTCAACGCCCACGCGGCAAACGTCGTCGCCGCAATGTTCATCGCCTGCGGGCAGGATCCCGCCCACGTCGTCGAGGGGAGCACCGCGATCACCACCGTCGACCGGGTGGACGGCGGCGTCTACGTCTCGGTCACCCTCCCCTCGCTCCCGGTGGGGACGGTCGGCGGCGGCACGGGCGTCGACACCCAACAGGAGTGCCTCGCGATGCTCGGCGTCGCCGGGGGCGGCGACCCGCCGGGAACCCACGCGAAGGCGCTCGGGGAGATCGTCGCCGCCGGGGTGCTCGCCGGCGAACTCTCCCTCCTCGGCGCCCTCGCGGCCCAGCACCTTGCCCGGGCTCACCAGGAGCACGGGCGGGGGTGAGGGGGAGCGCCGGGCCCATGATAACATTTAAGGCGCGCGATCATCGTAACTACTTACTTG
Organism: Methanoculleus sp. UBA208; assembly: GCF_002498065.1. Classification (GTDB taxonomy): domain Archaea; phylum Halobacteriota; class Methanomicrobia; order Methanomicrobiales; family Methanoculleaceae; genus Methanoculleus. The sequence continues at coordinate 1,793 of NZ_DAFZ01000011.1, forward strand.
AGCATGAACCCGGGAGCCGATATCTATACCCTTCTCGTCCAGAAGCGGGACGAGATCCTCTCTCTTGCGCACCGGAGGGGAGCAAAGAACGTCCGGGTGTTTGGCTCTGTGGCACGAAACGAAGCCCGGGCAGACAGCGATATCGATCTCCTGATCGATCTCGATCCCGACCGGAGCCTCCTCGATGTGGGTGGTCTTGCGATGGATCTCTCGCTCCTGCTCGGGCGCCCGGTCGACGTTGTGACCGAAGCGGGACTCCGGAAGCGGATCCGTTCAAAGGTCTTACAGGAAGCGCGGCCCCTATGAGAGACGAACGCGAACGGCTGCTGGATATTATCGAAGCTATCGAACGGATTGAGCGAGTGGCAACTCAGGGCCGCGAGTACTTCTACAATGACGAGATGGCACAAGTATGGGTGATCCACCACCTTCAGATCATCGGAGAAGCCGTACGAGGGATCTCTTCAGAGTTCAGGGCCGAAAACCCGGACATCCCATGGTCGGATATCATCGGGATGAGGAACGTCCTTATCCACCATTATTTCGGGATCGACCGAGATGCAGTCTGGAACGTGGTCGAACGCGATCTCCCGGACCTGAAAAGCCAGATCCTGTCCCGGGTCGGGGGATAGGGAGCGCCTGGAGTGACGGGGGGCGGGGGCCGGACGTTCGGCCTGTCGCTACTCAAAGGCCTTCGGCCTTCTCCCGCTCCGGTCCTTTCGGAACATCGCACCCTTCCGCCCGTCACGAGTCGAAAACGCTTCGCGTTTTCTCCCGCTCCGGTTCTACGAACCATCGCGTCCT